>CBFGPQ010000001.1:0-88551 GCA_965650705.1 uncultured Asticcacaulis sp.
TCGAGATTTCCTCGCGGGCGACTTCCAGGCGCTTACGGGCGCGGACGAATTCGGCGTAGTAGCCGGCCAATTTCAGGCCAAACGTCACCGGCTCGGCGTGGATGCCGTGGCTGCGGCCGACCGTGGGGGTGAACTTGTGCTCTTCGGCGCGGCGCTTCAGGCCCTTCAGGACCAAGTCGACGCCTTCGATCAGAAGGTCTGCTGAACGCTGAAGCTGGACGGCGAAGCAGGTGTCGAGCACGTCCGACGAGGTCATGCCCTGGTGCAGGAAGCGGGCTTCCGGGCCGACGATTTCCGAGACGTGGGTCAAAAACGCGATGACGTCGTGCTTCACCGTGCGTTCGATCTCGTCGATGCGGTCGGAATCGAACTGGGCGTCCTTGCCTTTGGCCCACAGGGTTTCGGCGGCCTCGGTGGGGATCACGCCCAACTCGGCCATCTTGGTCGCGGCATGGGCTTCGATCTCGAACCAGATCTTGTATTTTGCGGCCGCGTCCCAGATGGCGGCGGCTTCCTTGCGGGCGTAACGGGAGATCATGGGCGGAACCTTGCGGGAGGAATTACGAAATTGCGCGCTTGATTGGGAATGTGACGGTGGAAGTCAAGCGGGAAAACGCTTTTAATTTACCCGTCCTGAGCGAGAGGGGTTGGCGGCGCGGGTTAAAAAGCGTTAAAATTTGACCTCATTCGTTTAGTCCAACTGGGGTTGCTGCTGTGTCCACGTCTTTGCTGCGTCGCGAACTGAAATCGAGGGCGGCGCTTTTGGCCCTTGTCGCGTTGACCGGTCTGGGCGTATCCGTCGGCGCGCTTGCCAAACCGGCCGTCAAGCCGGTCGTCAGCGAAACATTCAAGAAAGATTCCAAGCAAGCTGCCAAACAGACTGGCAAGGTCCTGGCGACGGGCACCAGTTCTGCCGCGCCTGCCGACCTGCGTGACAGTCCACTTCCGCCGGCGAAGCGGGATGTCGATGGTCGAATCATCGCCTGCGACGACAAGGACCCGGCTTGGAAAGAACTTCCCGAAGATGTGCGCCGCAACGCCAAGCCGGGCGAGTGCTATGCGCGGTTGCTGCTGGCGCCGCAAAGCGAAGTCTATACTGAGCAGGTGATGGTCACGCCCGAACGCGTGGAAAAGCGCGTCCTGCCGGCGCAGTATCGCACCATCGAAAAAGAGGTCATGGTGAAGCCCGAGCGCATTGAGCGCCGGGTCATTCCAGCTGTCGTGACGACGCGTATGGAAACCGAAGTCGTCCGCGAAGCCAGCTTCCGCGAGGAGATCATTCCCGCCCGCTACGAGGTTCGCGTCGAGCAGGTCATGGTGTCTCCCGCCCGCCAGGAGTGGGTGAAGACCGAAGGCGAGCCGATCGATGCGCCGCTGGTGACACCAGGCGATCACCGTCCGGTGCGTTACCGCGAAGATGGGTACCTGGCGTGGCCGGGCAAGGAGCCCCAGCGCGTCGAGGCCGACGAAGAGGGGCGCCGCTACCTCGACAACGGCAATCCGCCGGCCGTGTGGTGTCTGAAGGATATTCCGGCCGAATATCGCACCGAAAAGCGCAAGGTGATGGTCGAGCCCGAACGTGTTCGCCGCATCGAGATCCCGGCCGTCACCCGCCAGGTCAGGCGTCAGGTCGTCGAGCGCCCTGAACGCGTCGAGGAATACACGGTCCCGGCCGTCTACGAAAAGCGCCAGGTCAAGGAACTGGTCGCCGAGGAACAGGTCAAGACCTACACCATCCCGGCGGTCTACAAGGACGTCGAGAAAACCCGCGTCACCGGCCGCGCCGAAGGCGTCTGGCGCCAGGTCCTGTGCGACCGCAACGCATCGCCCAAGCTGATCATGATGGTTCAGAAGGCCCTGGCCGCCAAGGGCTACAGCCCCGGCGCCATCGATGGCAATCTGGGACCGCAGACCGTCGCCGCCATGCAGAAGTTCCAGGCCGACAACGACCTGCCACAGGGGCAAGTCTCGATCGAAGCCGTGCAGGCCCTGGGCATCAATCCGATCACGCGGGACTAACCTGCTGACGGAATTGCGCTGGCGGAGCTATAGGATGATAATCCAATAGCGGAGGCATGGCATGTACGGACTGATCGGAAGCTTCAAGGCGCATCCGGGCAAGCGCGATGAACTGATCGCGCTGATGACCGCCGACGTCGGCGCCATGCCCGGCTGCAAGAGTTACGTCGTGGCGAAGGACCCGCAGGACGCGGACACCATCTGGGTCACCGAAGTCTGGGATACGGCCGAAAGCCACAAGGCGTCGCTGAGCATTCCGGCGGTCGCCGAGACAATCAAGTCGGCAATGCCCTTGATCGCCGGCTTTGGCCGGCATACGGTTACCGAACCTGTCGGCGGGTACGGGATTTGAGAGCCCGGACCTGACCGTCTGTCCCGAAGAGAGGTTTTCATGATCCGGCACATAGTCCCCTTCCGCCTGAAGCACATCAAGGGTTCGCCTGAAGAAGCCGATTTTCTCAAGGCCCTGGCGAAACTGGCTGATATTCCGGGCGTGCTGAACCTTCAGGTCATGCCGCAGATCAGCCGTAAGAACGACTTTACCTATGGTGTTTCGATGGAGTTCGCGTCGAACGAGGCTTACCAGGCTTATAATGAGCACCCCGATCACGTCGCGTTCGTGCAGGGTAAGTGGGTGCCGGAAGTCGTCGACTTCATGGAAATCGACTTCGTTTACTAAGACTGTTTTTCTCCTCCCTGTGCCGCAGGCATGGGGAGGTGTCAGCGAGCGAAGCGAAGGTGACGGAGGGGGCGACTCCGATCGAATACCCCACCACATCTCGTTCGCTTTGCTCACTCGTGTGGTCCCCCTCCCCAGCCTCGCCGGCAGGCAAGCTTCGCGACAGGGAGGAGAAGAAGGCTACATCACCCCCAACTGCTGCAGACTGGTCACGCCTTCGCGGCCAACGATCAGATGGTCGTGGATGGTTATCTTGAGCGGCTGGCCGGCCTTGACGATCAGCCGGGTCATCTCGATGTCGCCCTGGCTGGGCTGGGGATCGCCGGATGGATGGTTATGCATCATCCTTCTGTATGGATCTAATATGTTGATAAATATTAGAAAAATCTGTTAGCTGCTGGGGGCTAGGAGCGATAACTGGGGGCGGTTTACCTCAGTCTAGCCATTCACACTGCGAAATCACGCGTTAGCCGACCTAAACATCTTTCGAACTCGCCCACAAGTCGGTGATTCCGCAGATGGCCCTTAGGAGACTCGTGACCGTTTACGCTCTTAGCAAAAGCGGAAGTGATTATCGTCGCTGAAACAGGTTAAATGACGCCCAATTGAGCGAGGTACGGGAAGTCGCGGTTCAATAACATGGACCCATTACAACAAATCTTACGTCCCAATCGATGTCTTACTCTCGTAGCAATATCGGCTTCACAGTTCCATGGCCTAAGATTTTGGAAAACTTACGGAAATCTTTATTTTTCAATTGCCAGCGCCCAGCTACAATCGCTGGGTGGACCTTCGCGCGCGCCGCTAATTCAATAAGGTCAGCTTGACGTGTGAAGGTGCCAACATTCGCAGTCGCCCATAGGTTTTCTGGTATCAGTACGTCTTGAGCCAACTGATCTGCTTCGTTTTCGATGACTTCAGAGCTGCCGATTTCCAGATCGTCTAGAATTGCGTTTAGCTCGGGCCGAAGGTGCAGTTTAACGTGAGCGATCTCGTGCATCAGTGTGAACCAGAAATTATCAATGCGGTCACGCCTCAGCGTTAAAGCCACGATTGGTACGCCGTCCGAACGCAATAAGGCAGCCCCGTCCAGGTGCGTACCTTGCAGGTGTGGCAAGATGACCAAAATGATGCCGAGTCCTGCCAAATGATTTCGGACTTTGGAAATACCGTCGACTTCGCGGCTCAACGCTACAATTCCGCGCATTGTAATTACGTCAAATGTATCCGGTTTGAACTTCACCTTGATATCAATGTCTTTTGCACACAGCATGACGCCGGCGCACCAGGCCTGGACGGCTACAAAGTCTGTCTTCGCATTCGTTCGTTCTGTTCGGGTCTTACGCAGCATCGCGGCACCTGCCATGTTCTGGCCGAACGCGCGCTGGATGAAATCGTCCACACTTTCCATAGTTTTCATCAAACCGAGGCTGACGAGTTGCTTCGCGGCGGGTTTAGAGAGCTCACTCGAGGTGCGCTCAACGCGCTTCGGCTCGGCATGGATTAGAACCTCGGCTGGAATACCCAGATGGGTATTCAACGACCTAATCATATCGATCGATAACGGACGGGTACCATTCAACACTTCGGCGACGCGTGCGCGCGAACCGATGTAGGGTTCGAGATCACGAGGTGATAGGTCTTGTTGCTCCATGCGAAAGCGAATGGCGGCAATGGGTGTGGGTGCCGTGATTTTAAAATGCTGATCTTCGTATTTTTCAACAAGGGTGGCTAGGACTTCGAGCTCATCCGCTTTGGCGGTTCCGGGCTTGGCGTCCATAAGTTGTTCGATGCGCTCGACGGCGTTTTCATAAGCGATCTGATTGTGAATAGGCTTTACGGACATCAGTTACCTCCTCCCCCGACAGTTGCCGCGTCGATTTGGTCATATTCTGAGTGTGAACCAATAAACTTCACCAATACGATTCCCAACGCGTAGTTGATATGCACAACAAGGCGGTGCTTGTTCCCCGCTATGTTGAACACGACTCTGTTGTCCGCAAGGAAACTCGCGGACCTGTATTTATTCTTTATCTGGGCAGGTGTTTTCCACTCCGCCGCTACGGCTTCCGCATACCATGCCTTTAGCGCCTCTTCTGAATCCGCTCTGCCTTTGCGTGCCCAGTAGGCTTGAAGCCGCCCTTTTCTAATGACGCGCATATGTATGCCTTACATGAGTCGAAAGGTCAAGTACAGCGATCCCAAAATGGGAGCGTTGATGTTGCGTTGTCGGCGCGAATGGTGTAGTGCTGCCCGTCGATAGCCAAGATCACCGAGGCTGCACAAAAACGGAGACGAGCCATGAGCTCTCAAGACGAGAAGACACAAACGCCGCCTGACAAGGGCGGCGGTAAGGAACCAAAGACCGTGGAAATCTACGTGAACGGTACCGAATATAGCGTCCCCAAAGGCAAGATCAGCTACGAGCAGCTTTTGGCTTTGATCGATGCGCCGAGCCTCCCCGAGGATCAGAGATATTCGGTGCAGTATAGCAAGGGGCAGTCCGGCAAGCCTACGGGCACGCTGATTGAAGGTGAAAGTGTCGAAGTGAAGAAGGAGATGGAATTCGATGTCACACCCGCTAATCGCTCGTAATGCAGATCTCTTGGCCTTACGGAACCTGGGTCTGAATCTCGAGATCTGCAGTGGGCACGTGCTTATAAAGCAGGTGCCATACGTTAATTCCAAACGCGAGGTGCGGGACGATGGCGTTCTCGTGACTAGTCTCGAGCTCAAGGCGGTAGACGGTGTTGAAAAAACGTGTCCCCCTAAACAACACTGGACCTATTGGATAGGCGAACATCCCTGTCACGCTGATGGTTCGAAGATCCGCAGTTTCGAAAATCCTTCGGAGGCCCAGAGCCTTGATGAAAATCTCAAAGTCGATTTTATGTTTTCTGCCAAGGCCGACTATCGCGACTATCAACATAAAATGCAGGCATACATGGGCTGGATCATCGGCGAAGCGCAGAAACTGCGTCCCGACGCAACCGCCCAGACCTTTCCGGTCTGTGCAACAGATGAAGACGATGACGACGTGTTCAACTACATCGACACCGCTTCCAGCCGCGTAGGCATCGGTGCCGACAATGAGAAGCTGAAGGGCCAGTGTATCGGAATTGTGGGGGTCGGCGGCACCGGGGCGTACATTCTGGATCTGGTCGCCAAGACGTGTGTGGAGGAAATTCGGTGCTTCGATGCGGATAGTTTCGAGACGCACAATGCTATGCGTGCGCCGGGCGCTTGGTCGCTGGACGAATTGTCCGAGCGCAAATCAAAGGTGCGCACCCACGTGGATATCTACAGCAAGCTGCGTCGCCGTGGACTGGTCCCTCACGAGGTTGCCTTGAACGAAACCAACTTGCATTTGTTGGAAGGTCTTACCTTTGTTTTTCTGAGCCTTGATCAAGGTAAACCGAAGCGGGCGATCGTTGACTGGCTGATTACACACAACGTACCATTCGTAGAGGTTGGCATGGGTATCATTCGCACGCCAACGGGACTGCAGGGCCTGATTCGGGTGACTACCTGCACGCCCGATAAGAGCGATCACCTTGAAAAATACATGTCGTTTGGCCAGGATGAGGTCGTTGAAAACGAATACTCAACCAACATTCAAATCGCCGAACTCAATATGCTGAACGCCGCTCTGGCCGTCATCAAATGGAAGCGCATGCTATCTTTCTACCGTGATGCCGGCAAAGAGCACTATACGACCTACCAGATTGCGACCGGCGCTGTGCACAATGAGGAGTTTAAGTGACGCGTCGCACACGACTTTCTCATCAATTTGTCGAGTTCATTCCTAAGGAGCTCGACGAAGGTACGCTTTATATTTCCCGAAGGTTTAACACCGCCAGTCATCTGTGCTGTTGTGGATGTGGAGGTAAAGTTGTAACTCCCCTGAACCCGGCGAAGTGGCATCTTACTGAACATAGCAATGGAGTATCGCTGTCGCCTTCAATTGGTCTAGGGAGATTTGCTTGTCGCTCGCATTACTGGATTAGGAATGGCGTAGTCGATTGGTATCCAGCGATGTCTGACGCACAAACTCGGCGCGCACAGTTAAGGGATGAATATGCAAGCCAGGTTTATACTGGTGAGCGCAAACCTCCGATCCCGGTGACGCCTAAGCCAGTGCCAGAGATCGAAGAAATCGACGTACCGCAGGGTTGGTGGGGGAAGTTCCTCGCGTGGCTTGGTTTTGGCAGATAGTCAGATCGTTGGCTTGCCTGCTAACATTTCATGGGCTTAAACCGACATTTCAACGCTCGACGTCTCCATCGGGCTGCCCCCGGCATTCGCAAAGTCGCTATCTTCTATTCGTTTGGCATTAACCGGCCGCCGCCCCTCGATGCAATGTCGGCTTTGGGACAAATCCTGCAATGTCGGCGTGCCATCGCCCCGACTTCTCCTATTGGCGCCTCGCAGACGTGAACCGCTTTTGTCGGCCCTAAACCAGTCGGTGATTGTTGTTATTGGCTCTAGCGTGACATCTGTCACTGGTCCCGACTGAGCTAGCAGCTATCGCTGTCAAACTGGATTACCAAGGATGACAGTTTCATGCGCAAATTTATTCTGGCCGGACTGGCGATAGGTCTGAGCCTTATCGCCTACGCCTTGTTCCGCCCGCTGATCGTCTGGCCGTTCGGCTGGCAGAAACTTCCGGAGATTCAGGCTGCGACGGCAACGCCTCAGGCCAGTCCCGAACTCTCCGGCATCCTGGACCGCCATTATGACACCGGCAGATACCCAAGCCTGTCCGCAGCCATCAGCATCGACGGTAAGATTGTCTGGACATCGGTGAGGGGCTATGGAGACCTGAATGCGCGCAACCCGGCAACGCGCGACAGCCAATACCGTATCGGTTCCAGCAGCAAGACGATTAATGCGACCCTTGCGGCCTTGTTGGTGGCGCAAGGTCGGCTTGACCTGGATGCGCCGATTACTCGCTATATCGACTATTTTCCAGATAAGGGGCACGCCATAACCACGCGGCAGCTGTTGTCGCACACTGCGGGTATCCGCCATTACGGCACATGTTTCTGCACGCCGATCTGGGATTACGAAAACACACGGCATTTCAACAGTGTCCGTGAGGCCGTCGGTACCTTTTCCGGCTCTCCGCTATTGTTTGAACCCGGCACGGCCTTTGCTTATTCAAGCTACGGCACTGTGCTATCCAGCGGCGTAATGGAAGGCGCTGGTGCCGACAACTATCTCGCCCTGGTGAATCGCTACGTCACCACGCCGCTCGGCCTGACGGGGCTCAGTCCCGACGACCGGGTCATCTCTAATGATCGGCGCGCGCGCTTCTACGAAGTCAGCGATGGCACCTACCGTGATGCCTTGCCGACGGACGACAGCATCAAGTGGGCCGGCGGCGGTTTCGTCGCCACGCCGACAGATATGGTGCGGCTGGGCAGTGCATGGCTACGTGAGGATTTCCTGCCGGCAGGCGTGCGAACCACCTTCTGGACGCCGCAGCGCCTGAAGGACGGCAAGGTCAATCCTCAGAACTATGCGCTTGGCTGGCGCGTCGGCGAGATCACGCAAGGTGGCAAGGTCATCCGCGTCATCCACCACAACGGCACCGCCAAGGGATCGTCGTCCAGCTTCATGCTTTTTCCGGACTATGGTATGGCCGTTAGCGTAATGACGAACAGGGGCACCCAGGGCGGCGATCCATTCCATAGGTTCGCCGAGGAACTGGGGCTAGCGATGCTGAAGACCGATGCCGGATACTAAAGCGAGACGACGCGTGCTGGGCCTAGCGCTGGATGGGCCGACCCTGTGGCTGGCCTATTTGCTGCTCTATGTCTGGCCGTGGGTTATCGAAGCGCCGCGCCGCGAGGAATGGATCGCCTCGCTTGCCGCCGCGCCGGTATTCCTCATCGCCTATTATGGATCCTTCTACCTGCGTGGACGCGCGGCTTGGCCCGGCATAGCGATAATCGCTTTCCTGTCACTCGGCCTCGGGCGCCTGACAGCGGGCGCCAGCATCGTTATGCTGTATGCCGTCATGGTGGCGACGCAGAGCCAGCGTGGGCAGACCCGGCTGATATGGCTGGGCGGACTTGTCGCTGCGGTGCTGCTGGCAACGGTTGTCGGCTGGGTATCGTGGATCTATGCAGTGGGCGCCATCTTTTTCGGGGCTCTGGTCGCGGCGGGAACGGCGGCGGCCAGTCTGCTGGAGGACCAGACCGAAGCACTAATCCGGGCGCAGGGACAGGCCGAAGCGCTGGCGGTTATGGGCGAACGCGAGCGCATCTCACGCGACCTGCACGACATTGTCGGCCATAGCTTCTCGACAATTGTCCTTAAGTCCGACCTCGCATCGCGGATCATAGACGCCGAGCCCGAACGCGCCAGGGCCGAAATCGACGACATCAATGCGGTCGGACGTGAAGCGCTTCAAGAGATCCGGCTGGCTATCCAGGGGCTGAACCAGCCGACTCTGATGGGGGCGACGGGACACGTGCGAGCTTTGCTGGAAGCGGCCGATATAGAACTGTCCTTCGCTAATACCGCCGGACCTCTGCCGGCCCAGGTCGAGCACGCGGTAGCCATGGTCTTGCGCGAAGCCGCCACCAATGTTGTGCGCCACGCTGGCGCCACGGCCTGTGCGGTCGATATCAGTATGGCGGCGGGATGGCTCCATCTCGATATCCGCGACGATGGCCGCGGCGGCGCGATCGTGTCCGGCAACGGGTTGAAAGGCATTGAGCGGCGCGTCGCCGACCTGGGTGGACAGTTCGAAATTGAATCTGCCGAGCCGTCCGGCACCGCCATAAGAGCCAGCTTTCCCCTAAGCGGCACGGTACGATGACGATCCGCATTCTTTTGGTCGAGGATCAGGCGCTGGTGCTGGGCGCGATCGCCAGCCTGCTGGAGTTGGAAAGCGACTTTATCGTGGTGGGCACAGCGCCCGACGGGCGCGCGGCGCTGGACATGATCGACCAGCACAGACCGGACATGGTCGTCAGTGATATAGAAATGGCCGGCATGGCCGGTATCGACCTGGCCGAACATCTCCGGGCCCGCGCGCCAAACATCGCCATCGTCATGGTCACTACTTTTGCACGGCCTGGTTATCTGCAACGCGCCCTGGCTGCCGGTGCGCGGGGTTATATCCTCAAGGACACGCCCTCGCGTGAACTGGCGCGAATCATCCGGCGCGTCATGGCCGGTGAGCGTATCATCGATCCGCGGCTTCGTGACTTGGCCGGGGCCGGCGCCGAGGATCCGCTAAACGATCGTGACCGTGAACTGCTGCGGCTGGCCGAGCAGGGGCATAGCAGCAAAAAAATTGCCAACCTGCTGGGGAAGGCGCCCGGCACGGTGCGCAATCATTTTTCTGAAGTCCTGCAAAAGCTCGACGCTGAAAACCGCGTAGACGCCTGCCGTGTAGCGCGGCAGATGGGGTGGTTGTAGCTGACTTCAGATTTGGCCGGAGGGCGGTGGTGGAACGTCGACAATGGAGAAATCTCTTCCGCTTCCGGGAACGAGTTTTGTAATCCACATATCATTGGCGCCGTGTGCGCTCCTGGCGCGGGCAGGACCAGATAGGATTCAAAACGCCAGTCCGCCACCCTCGGTTTCTCGTGAGGACAGGATCGGAGTACTCAACACGACAGATCTTTAAAACTCGCCAAGTATACCGAATGGCTTTCAAACCCATACTTCTGCCGGCGAACATCGACGTTCTTTTCGTCTTCGATTGGCTAGGGGACAAAGCGGCCATATTTGCAAACGAGGTGCGTCCCAAACCGTTGTGGCCGACCGTGCTTTACGGCCAACCGATCAAACAGAAGCCCGTACTGTTGGCGATCAAATGCGCACGCAGTCACCAATGGCTCCAGTCCATCGAGCGTTTGTTGTTGCAAGTCCAGGTCTCCGGAATGCTGGACGACGAGCCACACACCTGAATCGAATGCCGCGTCGCGTGGCCACTTTAGGAATAAAACGGCTTCAATGTAATTGATGCGGTTCTATTTCCGCACGTGGCGCAAACTTCAATAGGCGCGTTGCGACCTTTGCCAGTCTGCGCGATACTGATCACGCCGTTGCTGCAACCAGTTGTCAGATGACTTGTTGATGTCGTCGACCACAGCATTGCCTGCATTACGGATTGCCGACTCCCACTGACCTGGGACATAACTAGCGCCTGGGTCCTTATTGGCATTCTGCATGCGTTGGATGCGAGCATTCTCCTCCGCCTGAGCGATCATCTTTGCCTGCGCCATCGATCGCTTCCACTCGCTGTCCGAAGCGGCTTGTATTGTGGATTCCGGTATTCCCTTGGCCCGTGCCAATTCGGCCAGCCCGTCGAAATGTCCGGGGCCGCAGGCCGCCAGATATTCCTCGACTTCCTCGCGCGAGTTGGCACTGTCGACGCGATAATCACACAGCCGTCCGGCGGCGCGTGCCGTTTCCCAATGGCGTTTATGTGCCTCCGCGCGCTGTTGCTCATCCTTTGCGACAGCCGCAGCGTGCGCTTGTGCGGATTGGGCGGCCTCTGCGTCCAGTATGGCCATGGCACCATTCCGATTGCGGTCGTAGTCGACATCTGGCTCGCCAACCATAATATCGCTGTCGGCCCGGAAGGTGACCCATTTGCCACCAGTCTGTTGGGCCGTCACGATCCCGCCATAGTATCTTGTCCGAGCCATGGTCGCGTAACGTGTCCCTGTTTCAGCCGCGATCAAGGCTTCTGAGGGCGTTCCGGAGTAGAGGGTGAACTCAAATCCTTCCTTTGTCAGAAAGACCACAGCCCATGTCGCCGCCACGTTTCGCGGAGCGTCGGTGTAGGACGAGGTATTGTCGCGAGGAAAGGCGGGGAACATGCCTACGGCTCCCTTGGGCATCCTGACTGGCTGGCCATCTCGGCCCACGGGGATTAGAAGCGGACCGAAGAATGGGTTTCCCGCATCCCAGTCGAGCGATGGCCCTTCGATAAAGAGATCGAGCGAGGCTGCGTTGCAGCCATCGATAGACGTTGTGCGGACGTCAGCTTTTGGCGTCAACCACAGTTGTGAGTTGGACAGAACTGGGGCAATCGCGCGTCCGTTGAGATCCAGGATTCCTGTCCGCAATGCACCACCCGCATCCAGCCAGCGGACCACAAGCACATCGCCAACACGCCGGACGGCCGGCTTGATTTTGTCTCCGCCAACCGCCTCTAAGCGGCGCGCATTTCCTTCCGGCGTAAACAGCGTGACATCGGTTTTGCCACCTCCGCCGCGTATCCAGGTCTCACCCATGACGGCGGCGACAGTGCGCGGCGAGGCTGCCGTACTGTTAGTTGGACAACCGGCATTGGGCACGAGCATTCTTGTTTCCTGGAGTTCGAAGCCTTCCCGCCCTTCCCCCTTGCCTGCAATGTAGGTGCGATACTTTAGACCTCCGACAGAACTGTCCTTGGCATGGCTGATGACCACTGCGCCGGTTGTCGAGAACGGCAGAACCTTTTTATAGGCAATCGGGACAACCAGCTTGCCACGTGAATCCTTAAGGCCCTGAAATGCGTGCCAATCCTGATTGCGCGTTTTTGAATCGGTGCACGTATAGTTTTGCGACACCACTCGAACGACGTCCGCGCCACCGCCGACAACGGGAACCATATATTCGGCATCGACGCGCTCAAACTCAGGACTTTTTTTGCAGCTTTTCAGGTGCGACGGAAAGCTCTGCGCCTCAGCTTTAGTCCCTGCGGAACCCAGGCCTGCGACAAGGATCGCACCAAAAGAAAAAAGAATTGTCCGCAAAATCATTCCCCTTGAATAACCATGCTATTCGACGGGAGTTCTCTGGGTCTGTCAACCCTTGGACAGGGGTAAGGTACTGCTCGTTCGACGGGGAACATGGGATATACCGGACTGGCCAAGCACATCATCGACTGCTCGTTTGGCGAGAACTAACTCGCCTTGCAGGGGCCTGATCGTCGCGCTGGCATCGCTCACGTTGATGTCCGCTTCGGGCAAATAATTGCAAACCGCCACCGGACAGGTTCTATTTCCGCAAGTGGCGCATATGCGACGGCGGTTCACTTACAGAAGGTTGCCCAGTCCTATCAGCAATATCCCGTACCGTAGGTCGTGGAACAGCAATCATGCGCGCGGCATTCGTCGTCATGGTCCAGATTAGATTTCTCTCGTTCGCGAAATACACCTTGTTCACCTACGGAGCCGGTGCAACCTTAAAGATCTTACCGTTTGCATATTCGCGTGAATTGCCCTGAAATTTGACCGCTGACAGACAAGGCGTTCTTATCTTCAGTCAGCAGAAAGTTGCTAATACCGTACCGATAGTCGTCGCTGTCAGCTAATGACATATGTGCAGAAGTCCTTCTTCCATCGAATGCTTCTACACCGGTGACGCGCCACTTCTTTCCTCCGAGATTGATGCTCATCCCCTTTATGGTCAGCACTTGAGAAGATCCTTGTGAGCAATGCGAACCTACTCGATACCAAACACCCCACGTTGCTTCGGGCATGTTCTTTGCGAGGACTATCAGCTTTTCCTGGCTGAACGCAGTTGAGCTGTCCGACTCACTCCCTATGGTTTTATCCTCGTCAACGCAGCCCACGACACCCGCCGCTCCCATCAAGAGCAATGCAGTGAGGCAAAAGCTGCGCTTGTTTTTTTGCCAACTAGTCATTGTACTCTCAAATTACTCTGTGCTTGGAACTGCTATAAGGCAAAGGTCTCGTGCTATCGAGTAAGGCTGACGGAATAAAAAAGTCTTAGCGGATGGTCACCGCATTTCTGTGCGAGCCCGGTGGCAATGTCCGCTATTGGGATCAAACCGCCTTACTGCAACAGACGCGGTTCTGTTTCCGGTTGTGGCGCAGGCGCGAATACCAGTTGTTAATTAAATCCTATTTTCACCTCATTCCGGTGATGACGTCCCGTTATTCGCTCTCCGTCTCAAGCGCCGCCAAGGCCTTCGTGTAGGCGGAAAGCCGGCGGCCGGAACTCCGGATGTGCAGAGCATAGGTTACGATCCACACAAGGATGAACGCTGCTCCAGCGCCAAGTACAGTTAGGAAGGAAGCAGGGACGTGCGAGAGGCTTCCCGCGGCAATAGCCAGAAAGATGGCAGCTGCGGCGCAGATGGCTAAACCCGACCACGCCCATCGCTGACCGCTACGCGCCTGGGCGACAGCGGTTTTTAACGCGCCTGCGGGCGTATCGACGTCCAGGTCCGGGGCGCGCCTGCGCGACCACAGGGTCATGACTGTCGCAAAGGCGATAAAGCCGAAGGTCGCGATGGCCGACAGCCCGGTCATGACCTGTGCCGCGATCGCCCAGATCAGAAACACCGTCGCCGCAGCACTCACCAGCAGCTCCAGGCCGAAGTTCAGCCGCGACAGGGCATCGCGGCGTTTGACGTCGGCGATGGTGGCGGTGTCGATCTCCGCCTCGGGGCCCGGCGCGGTCCAGGCTTTGGACAGGTCGCTCCAGTCGTCATCCTGCGTCATGATTGCTCTCCGGATTGAGGCTCTGGCGCAGGGCGGCCCTGGCGCGCGTAAGCCGGATCGAAACAGTATTGGCGCCGAGCCCCAGCATCCCGGCGATCTCAAGCGGCGTAAAGCCTTCCAGCGTCAACAGGGCCGGCTGGCGCAGGACCAGGGGCAGGGCGCGCACGGCTTCGGTCAGGCGGGCCTGCATGTCGCGGTCTTCGGCGTGGTCATAGGGGCTCTTGGCGGTGCTGGGCGTGGCCTCGTCAAGCGGCTGGCGGCGCGGTTCGGCGGCCTCCTTCGCGACGTGGGTGACGGCGCGGTTATGGGCGACGCGGGCGATAAAGGCGCGCAACGGCGCATCGCCCTTATAGCGCGGCAGGGCCCGCCACACGGCCAGCAATATATCCTGAAGCAGCTCGCGCCGCCGCTCGGGGTCGGCCTCATAGGTCAGGGCGACGCGGCGCAGCATGGCGCCGTATTCGCTGACTATGGCCTCGAAACTGGCGTCACGGCCCAAGACGGTCTCCCGGAAAATTTTGCGGTCGTGATGAAAGACTCAGGGAGCGCGGAAGACTTTCACGGCAGAGGCCCAAACGAAAGGATTTTATCGTGGATACCGAAACGCAGGAGACCCCGGGCCTGATCGGCCGAGGAAAGACCGTGGTCAAACTGATCACCGGCGTTGTGGCCGTCGTGGCCGCTGCCGGCTGGATTGGGCTGGGCGTGGGCCTGTTCATTTTCAAGGTGCCGCAGGAGACCGGCCTGGTCCTGGCACTGATCGCTGCTTTTGCCACCGAAGCGCTGATGTGGTCGGTCGCGGCCTTGTTGGGCCTGAGCGTTGTCGAAGCGCGCAAACGCATCTGGCGCCGGCTGACCGGCCGCAAGCCGTCGGGGGTGTGAGGATGACACGTCAAATCCTAAGCACCTGCGTGGCCGTGGCTGTGCTGATGATCCAGCCGGCATGGGGTAAGGCGCGCACGGTTTTTACCGGCGCCACCCTGGTCGATCCCGTCACCGAACGCCTGCTGCCCGGCAGCTATATCGTCGTCGAGGACGGCCGGATTACCGCTGTCGGCCAGGGTACGCCGCCGCAGGCCGACAGCGTGCGCGATGTCACGGGGCTCTATGCCCTGCCGGGGCTCATCGACACCCACGCCCATGTTACGCTCGGGCCGCTGAAGGTCGGCAGCGACGCCGATGGCCCGGTCGTGGAGGTCGCCGATCACCCCGGCATCGTCGCGCACAATGCCCGGCACCTGCTGGCCTTTGGTGTGACGACGGTGCGCAATCCCGGCGGCGATGCCGAACGCAACCGGCGCTATGACAAGATGCGAAGCTCGGGCGAGATCACTGGCCCCGAAGCCGTCCACGCCTATGAGATCATCAACCAGGCGCCGGTTCCCTTGCGCGGCCTGACGGTGGCGCCATCGGACGCGGCCTCGATCCGCCAGATCGTCCATGAACAGGTCAAGGGCGGGGCGCGCTTCATCAAGCTCTATGAGGGTTTGAGCGAGGCCGATGTCGCCGAAGGCATTGCCGCGGCTCATGCCGAGGGCGTGCCGGCCATCGGTCACCTGTCGAATGTCAGCTGGACGCGCGCGGCCGATCTCGGCATCGACGCCTTGGTACACATGATGCCGATCAGCCCGGACCTGCTGCCGGAGCCGCGCCGCCAGGCCTATATGGCGTCGCATAAGGGCGGGGCGTTCGACTTCTATCAGTGGTTTGAAGCCGCCAATCTCGATGCGCCCGAAATCACCGCCATGATCGATACGCTGTCGAAAAAAGGCGTTACGGTCGATGCGACCCTGACGGTGTTTCATCCGCTGTTCTGGGGCGATGATCCGGCCGTCCTGACGCGCGATGCCGGGTTGTTTCATCCGGATCTGCGCGCCAACTGGGACGGCGGCTTTCGCTTCGACGCCGGATGGACGGCCGATGACTATGCCCGCGCCAAGGCGGTGTGGCCAAAGGTCCTGGAGCTGACGCGCCGGCTCGATGCCGCCGGTGTCAGGCTGACCATCGGCACGGATCTCGGCAATCCGTATGTCGCGCCGGGCCGCAGCGTCGGCCGAGAGATGGAACTGCATGCACAGGCGGGCATTCCGGCCTGGGCCATCCTGCGCATGGCGACTATGACGGCTGCCGGGACGCTGGGGATGGAGGCGCGCGTGGGCAGGATTGCGCCGGGCTATGAGGCGGATATCGTCTTTGTCGGTGGCGATCCGGTGGCTGACATTGCCAACGTCTCAGATGTGCGCTGGGTTGTTAGCGACGGCAGCCTGCTGGACCCGCAGGCATTGTTGGCGAAGAAGTAGGACGCCGACAGGGCAGCGTGCGCAGACTTACTACGAAAGACCGCTTTACGTCGGTACGCACGCTCCCCATCCTTCCTAAGTTCGCGACAGTTCAGCACAGCAAGTGGTCATCGACATCACAACGCCATGCGACTTTAGCCTTGAAGCGGTTAAGTCCCGATAAGACCAAAACGCTTCATATGCTGATGCCGTGTTGCTCCAGTTGGCAAAATCACTTCCGCTTCCGGGAATGTGTTTCGTAATCCACATCTAATCAGCGCTATGTCTGCAACTGGCGCTTTACGGCATAACGAATGTTTCTGCTTGGACCTACGGCTCAATCCTGGCCGCCGTGGCTTCGCCGGCGTTGGGGACATAGTTTATGATTGTCGCCTTCTTATCAGCCGGGTCCTGAGTAAAGCGGAATCTGCCGGTGCTGGTATTGAGGCTGGTCGAACCATCGGCACCGCGCACCAGTTGCAGAGTCTGAACCGTGCGGCCATCCGACTGCCAGTCGATTGTCAGCAGTTTTTTGCTCCAGCGCGCGTGAGTCAGGACAAACCTGAAGTCGTGGTCGAACCGGATATCCACCGGCTCAAAGACAGGCATATGGAGGACGCTGCTGCCGCTGCCTTTGTAGGTGTAGGCCAGCGGCACGTTGGATTCGACACCCACTTCCGCGACCCGCTCCTTGCGAAGCGGATGCCGGCCATAACAGGTCGGATGACTATAGGTCAGGCGCGGGTCCTTCTTGTTGAAAAAGCAAAAGATGTCCGACGCTCCCGGTGTATATTGAAAGCCGACTTCGCCTGCCGGCAGGAATTCGATGCCCAGCATCTCCCCCTTGATCGGGGCGGTCAGCCGCACCTTGTGCAGGAATTCGAAGGGCAGTTCAGCGATCACGTCGTCTGCTTGGACGCGCCCCAGTTTCACGGCAACGGTCGGGACCGTGGCGCGCACCGCCCCGTTTGGCCATACGTTGAACATGTTCTTTTCAACGACAGGTGTATCCAGTTGGACTGTGTCCTGGGCAAGTGCGGCAGTGCCCCACAAGCCAAGCGCCACGATAACTAAAGCGATTTTCATGTATCCCCCATTTCGTATCGCATAAATAACCCGAGGTGTTGAAATCACCAAGTCACGGGATGTGCCGGAGCTCACCCGATTTCGCTTGACCAACCGCGTCAAGCTGGTAGCCGACGGGCAGGCAGTTCCTTCCGCTTTCGGGCGCCGGTTTGTGGGGATGAATTTTGCCGAGCCAATGTCAGCTTTTGATGCTGTGGACGGCTCCTTCCACCGGCATCGTAATGTGCCATGTTGCGATGTGTCGAAGACCGCATGTGGAGGAGCCATCCATGGAAGAGGTTAGCACAGTTGGGCTTGATATCGCCAAGTCCGTATTTCAGGTTCATGGCGTCAGTTCTGGCAATACTGTTGTCGTTCGCCGACAATTGAAGCGCCGCCAGGTCGTCGCTTTCTTTTCGAGTTTGAAGCCGTGCCTCATAGGAATTGAGGCGTGCGCGACCGGTCATTACTGGGCACGTGAGCTGGTCAAGCTGGGTCACGATGTCAGGCTCATGCCGCCGCGGTATGTTAAGCCGTACGTTAAGCGGAACAAGAATGATGCCGCCGATGCCGAGGCGATCTGTGAGGCGGTTACACGCCCGACCATGCGCTTTGTGCCCATCAAGACCGAAGAGCAGCAATCTATTATGGTGCTGCACAAGACCAGGCAGATGTTTATCCGCCAGCGGACAAACCTCATCAATGCCATTCGATCTCATTTGGCCGAGTTCGGCATTGTGGCTGGCATCGGTCGGCATGGCGTGGATGCGCTTTTGGAAGTCATTGCGAAAGATGAAGACTGTCCGGTTCCTATGGAAGCGAGGGCTTGCCTCTCTGTTCTGGCTGATCAGCTTGGTCTGATAAAGCGCCATATCCTAGAACTGGATCGCCGGGTTATGGCCCTGCACCGAACCAACAGCTTAAGTCGCCGGCTCGAGGCCATTCCGGGCTTCGGCCCCCTGATCTCCACAGCTATCGTCGCTAATGTTCCAGACCCAGCCGCTTTCCGCAGTGGCCGTGATCTTAGCGCATGGATAGGTCTCGTGCCCAAGCAGAACTCATCCGGCGGCAAGGAGAAGCTTGGCGGCATTAGCAAGGCTGGCAACCGATACCTGCGCCAGTTACTGGTCGTCGGGGCGCTCTCAGTCATCAGGCGTGCCAAGCAGTTGGGTTATACGAGGCATCCTTGGCTGGTGAAGCTCATGGAGCGCCGATCGGTAAAGATCGCAGCCGTAGCCTTGGCCAGTAAGATGGCGCGAACGGCCTGGGCAATGATGCGGACCGGTGAAGAGTATCGCAGCTTACCTACCGCAGCCGTATAAACCAAGATACCGCAGAGCGATCTGCGTCACCCTGTTGGAGAGAGCCATAAAGACCTAACGCACCCACGCTAATCGGCCCGAAGATCAGGACAACCCAATCGCGCCATTGCGCTTCCAAGCGCGAGCTTTTGACCGGGACCTCGATCTGCGGAGAGCATTATGGCCAGCGGCTCATGTGAAACGCCGCATCAAAGGCCGGACACATGGCCGCTCCGACCAGCAAAAGGTACTCAAAGGTCAAAAAGTTCTTGCCAACCAGGAGCCGTCCACACATGGCGCGGGCCCGCCTAGCCAATGAAAAATCTCACATGCAGAAAAAGTAGGCGATAAAGCTCTGGCCAAGACAATAAAGTTTCTGGAAGACGTGCGAAATGTTGAGCGTGCCAAATACGGGAGCGGGCCCGCCGAATTTCGCAATTCTCAAACTCTCTCAACGCCATGCGCAGCGCTGTTTCACTTGCTTGGCAACAGTACGAGGCCCAAGTACCGAAACAAAAATGGCCACTCAAACGAGCGGCCATTTTTGTTTTCTTCGGACCTGGTCCTGGGGTTATTGGTTAGTCGTCGACGGAGGCGACTGAGTGGCTGGTTCCACAGGGGCTTGACCTTCGACTTCTGCGCCAGGTGTTGCCTGACCGGCGCCTGCCGGCGCGCCGCTGGTATCAGCTCCGGTGGAAGTGGTTGGGTCTTCCGCAGGCGCAGGGGCACTGGTCGGAGACGTCGTGTCGGTCGTGTCAGTCGTCGCCGGTGCCGTGCTTGTATCACTGGCTTCAGCCGCAGGCGCCGTCGCCTCCGCCTTTTTCTTCTCATGCTTATCGTGCGATTGCGCGTGAGATATCATGGGAACGGCTGCAAGCGCGGCGATAACGGCAAACGAAGCGGCGTTGTTGAGGAATTTCATTGGAAAGCTCTCTTACTTTGGTCGTCGTCGGTCCAATGCGGATCGATCGTCGGCTAAACTCTACGGCCAACGCGGCCGCAAAATGGTGTTTCATTGGCCGAACAGACTTCATAATCGGTTCTTTATGTGGATAGATATGAGCTACAACATCAGACACTTGCGCGGTGACAGAGAAGCAATCGGCGTCACGTAAGCCCAAACGTGGCGACGGCGTGGCCGCATTTAGACCAACTTCAATCAATTCATAGCCGCACCGCAGAGGACGTTTGTGTTCACAACGAGACACGCCAAAGATGGTTGCGCCCGCTGCGGGTGTTGAAGATTGCCGGCGCTGCGCTACTCCCGGACGACGGTCTTCCTCTGCGCCTTGAGGCTGAGTTCGATTTCGAGTTCCAGAAGAATGCGCTGCAGATCGTCGCTGGCAACCGGTTTCAGAAGGTGCAAATCGAATCCCGCCTCAGCGGCTTTTCGCTTGCTCTCCGCGTCGCCGTAGCCGGACTGGGCGATGATTTTCAGACCGGCAAGGCAAGGCGTGTTTCTCAAGCGTCGGCAGAGGTCATAACCGTTCAGGTGCGGCATGCCTATATCGAGCAGAGCCACCTCCGGCTGGAAGGCAGTGGCAATGTCGGTGGCTTCGACGGGGCTGTTGCAGGTTCGAACGTCATGCCCGAACAGTTCGATCAGCAAGCCCAGGGTTTGTAGCAGGGCTTCGTTGTCATCGACGATCAGCACACGCATATTCTGCCCTCGCAAAATACCGCACCCCCTGTCGCGTACCCATGATCGGTCTTAGTCCTCATGGCGTAAAATGGACCTGTCGAATTGCAGCGCGACCATAACTTTTGGATATGACCCGTCAGGCTTTACGGGGCGATTGACCAAAAGAATTTACAAGCCGCTTATTTTTACAAGGTGGCGGCCTATCGCTTGTCTTACCGATTTATGTGATTTTTTAGCCATAGCTGGGCGGCTACACGTGAACTGAGATTTGTTATGAGTGGCGTTGAACAAGCGGCGGCCATCGAGACGCGGGCTGGCGTGAATGCGTCGGCACGGCGTCTGCGTATTCTTGTCGTTGACGACAACAAGCCGTTTGCCGAAACGCTGTCCTGGGTCCTCCAGGGCAATGGTGACCTCGTGGAGATCGCTCACAATGGCCCCGCCGCGTTGGAAGCCGCTCAGCGCCTTGATCCGGACATCGTCTTTTTAGACATCGTTCTGCCGGTCATGGATGGCTATGAAATCTGCAAGCGGTTGCGCGCACAGTCTACCAATCCCGATCTAAAGATCATTTCCCAATCGGGGTTTGAAGATGCCGCCGCCGAGGCAGTGAAACGTGACGCCTGCTTCGATGTCCATTTGTCCAAGCCTATCGACCTGACGCAAGTCGTGGCCGTGTTGAACGACACAAGATGGAACCGGCTGAAGTCGCACTATCCCAGACGAAGATAGTTTGCTAAGCAAAGTGGATACGCTCCCGAACTCTCTGACCACCTGACCTTACTTCCTTAGCCTAGGCGGAAGGTGGAGCGGCCCATCACGCTGAACTCTTCACGACCTGGTACTGGCAACTGGCTGACTTCTCTTCGGTCCATCCAACACTGCTTAGCTACGGCCGATGTCCGCTTCGGAGCGACAGATTTGAAGCCGCTACTTGCGCAGTTACATTTCTGCAATTGGCGCAGGGCGGTCCAATATAGCTCTCGGCCGCTTAGACCTTCATTTCATCAACGGACACAAACAATACCGCGTAGCAAGGGTCTGCGAATGGACGAACACTTCCGTGAATGGCTTCAGTATGTGTGTTCATTGCCGAGTGCAAAATTGATCGCATGAGCTCAAAGGGAAAGACTTTTTGCCCTATCTTATAGGTTTCCTGCCAAGGCGCTGTCAGTATTTCCTCTATTTCTTCTTTCCGGTAATTTGTATCGCCCGTAAAGAAGATTTCCTCACCGGTGTCGATATCTCGCAGCCCAAAAACTATTGTTCTTTCCTGTGGAAGGCGCTGATAGAAAATTAAACCGAGTGAGAGGCAAATGTATTCATGGTGATCTTTCTGTTCTGTCCGCGAAAACACAATTGATTCCCGCGAGCTGACATCGTCGTTTCTGCTTAGATCTACGGTTTTGGCGTCAGTTTTGGTGGGCCTCATCCCTTGTTGTCCGGACAGAACCAGGGAAGAAACAAAGTACGTCAGGAATACCAGCCACGGTATGGCCCAGTACATATTCCAGTTCAAACTCATGTCCTTCGGCGCAATCCCGACTAGGGAAGTCCGGGTTACAGGCCAATAAGGCGGCAGGCCTGCTATTACTGGTAAATAATAGTATATCCCGACAGCCAGTGGGATTATCAGAGACAGCAAGCCAGCGGTTTTCGCTAGCGGCCAAGCCGTTGTCTTCGGTTTCACTGCGCCCCCTTTACCAGCCCAGCTTTTAAACAAATTCATTATATAATTGCGAGCTTAGGCCTGCATAGCACATGCGACTAGCAGCCGCTACGCCGTCAACGCCCTGTCTTTCGTCGCGGACGTCAATGTCCGCATTTGGGATGAAACGGCCTGACCGCAGCAGAGCCGGTTCTATTTTCCGGAAAGGCGCAGAGTCTTCCGCCCGCTGAGCATTGGCATCATCTGGCTTCCAAATAAGTTTGATAAGGTTTCGTGACGCGTGGCGGTTGCAAAATCGTATCGGTCCAATAACATCTGGTTGCGCGCCGGGAATTGCCTGGCGAACAAAATGTTACCGGAGCACATAGCGCACTGACCGCGCAACATCTGCCGGGACCATCTCAACGATTGAAGAGTTTCGCTTTGGACCCAGACTTGGACAGAAAGGTTTTGATGGAGAAATGCGCCTCGCTGTCGCCTCGAGAAAAGGAGGTATTGCAGGGGCTGGCCTACCGGCGCCGCGCCAAGGAAATCGCCCGAGACCTGAAGATCAGCGAAAACACCGTGCGTGGTTACGCCAATGAGGCGCGGCAGAAGCTGGGAATGACCTCCGTAAGGGATGCCGCGATGGCATTTCTCGAATTTGAAACGTCGCAGTCACCCCCTCATATTCGAGGGGATCGATTTCAGCGGGTATCTGAACACCTTGTCCTCGGTGCATCAAGTGAGCGCGGACCATCGAAGCCGCCTCAAACTGTGCATGATCAGCGATCGGACGACGTGTCTTTGGAACAAGGGAAGTTCCCTTTCTTCCCGGGCCTCAAACAATATGATCAACTGGTCAAGCTGCACACCTGGCTCGCCGGCCTTAACCTAACCCGGTGGATAGGCGTGACCGTCGTGCTCACCCTAAGCGTCATTGCGGCGTTCGGGTTTGCGGCAATGACCCTTTTGGGCGTCTTCGAAGTCCTTCATCAGATCGGCGATCAGCACCGGTAACTCCGGAGACGCTGGTGCCCGAATGCCGGTGATTTCCGGTAAGAAAGGAGTTCTTTATGAAACGCTCTGAAATGGTCAGCGCTGGCGCTGATCAGTTATTTGCTACCGAAGACGCCGTTGACAAAGCGCTGTCGGAAACGGGAGAGCTCCTCGCGACGCTCACGCGACTGCGCGTAACCGGGAATATCTCCGGCACCTTTGGTCAAAAGGTCCTGAACTCTGTTCTTGAGGGAGCCAACGCGCTCAATTCAGCGCGCGCCCACTTTGTAGCGGCTCATGGCCATCTGGACGAGGTCAAAACACAGTTGGGATGCCGGACCCTGATGATCGGCACGCTGCAACCAAAGCCGCCTGGTGGCACCGAAGCGGCTGTCCGGGAAGGCGAAGGCGCGACCTGATACACCTCTCTCACACTCGGAGACCTGATTGAACGTCGGCTATATTATCTTGGGTTATGGCGGAACCGTCCTCGCTCTGGCTTTGGGAACATTGGCGGCATGGCGGGGTGCGCTTCAGGAACGGCTTGCCGTCCTGATTGTGCTCCTTGGCTGGTTCATCACGCCTCTTGTCAAAACCACCTACCGACCAGGCCTTCCGATCTTCATCCTCGATTTTGCGATCGTGGCTGCTCTGTTCGTCATCTCCGTTTATTCGCGCCGGCTATGGTCGCTTATGATCACTGCCTGCGCAACGGCCAACTTGGTAACGCACTTCGCCAACGTGGTGACACCGAAAGGTCAGGAAATGGTCTGGGCCTACGTGGTGACCTCTGATTTCCTTGGCGGAATATTCGTCGCGCTCTGCATGGGGGTGGCGGCTTGGGAGTGCGAGGTGTTGAAACGCTCAGCACCCAGTCTAAGCCTCCGGTAACTGGGGGATGGCAGACAACTATGCCGTGGCGTTGTCGCGAATGCAAACACATGCGGGAACGGCATGCTGGCGCCCAAGCGTTTCATCATCGACGAATTCATCGTTGCGACGAAGCTCGTCAATTCGAAGCATCGGCTTTACGATCTACTTGTCGAGTCGTTTGAGTGCTTCGGCTTCGACCGGCTTGTTTTCTCCATCGCATATGATCCCGAACTTGAAGATGCCCATTGCGGGGTGGCGCTGATCAGCACCTATCCTCCCGACTGGCAGCGTCGGTACCTTGAGCTAGAATATGCGCGCATTGATCCGGTATTGCAGCAGGTGACCGGCGTTGCTCCACCATTTTGGTGGCGGGATCTACACCGCCAGGTCAAGCTGACCCCTCGACAGCGGGCGTTCCTCAAGGATGGAGAAGCCGCCGGCATCCACAATGGACTGGCCGTCCCGTTTCGCGGACCCGCTGTTCAGAGGGCTGGCATCGCCCTCGCGACATCATCCCGGCAATTATCCCAGCCCGTAGATATCGACGTCATTGTGGCGTTGAGCAACCACTTTTATCAAGTATACAAACGCCTCTGCGGCAAGCAGGCGCGGCTGATCGAGACGGCAAGTCTCTCGACGCGCGAAGCGGAAATTCTCGTGCGTGCTGCGCATGGCCGCACCGATGCTGAAATTGCCAATGTCCTGGGAATTCAGCCGACGACCATCCACTACCACTGGCGCGGTATCTTCCACAAGCTCTCGGCATCGACCCGCGCGCAGGCCGTGGGTTATGCCATCAAGTACGGAATAATCGATCTTTGATAGAATCGCTACCTGTTTAGGTAGTATTCACAAGCTTCCTGCCGTGTTGCACTGCATTCCAAGTTGATGGAGTGCCTGTTGATGTCCATGGCGAATTCAGATTTGACGACACCGCGCTGCATATTGGCGCTGTCCTACAGATTTCGACCCTGCGCTCTTGAGGTTTCTGTAGCCGGAGGGGCAGTCGAATGCGATTTGCTCCGGACAAGGCTCCATACACCCGAATCGTATCTATCGCAGAATGGTGATCGCCTGGAGCGCCACCATGCGTCCTGAGCGAGATGTAACGAGCCCTGCCGAAAACGCCGGTGACGTCGCGCGGCCTGAGATCGAGCGGGCCATCGACGGGATCGATTGGCTCCGGCGGCACATGCGTCAAGTCGGGATGATCGATTGTGCCGACGTTCTGGATGAGGCCTTCGCCACCTCCTTGAAAGCTTATTTGGACCTGCGCGAAGGCGATGGATCGGCGGGGGCCGCAATGAACACGAACTGAGCGGTAGGAGGGCGATCCACCTAGCGGCACCTAACGAGAACGGCGCAGCGTCGTAGATCCCTAGCCTGACAGCGATGTGCCATGAAGCGGGCAGAATGCCCGTGGGGAGTAGTCGAATGGGCCAGGAAATTGGTCAAAGCGACGACGTGGCTGGCGAGTGGACCGACACCGCCCGCTACCGCGCGCTCATTACGGTCGATCGGCGGCACTGGGCCTGGCTGTGGCTCAAGCGCAATCACAACTATCAGGCGGCCGCCAGGCGTGTCGCGGAGACGACATCATGGCAAATCCTGGGTCTAGCCGCGCATCGCCTTATCCGAGACGATCTCAACATCCTTTTTCTGGCGGGGTATATGTTCATTTCGCGCGCACGAGCGATAGCGAGCGGGATGCCAGGCTTTTTTGGCACACGGATATCGATCCATCCGTCGTTGTTGCAGAAGCCGAGCCCGTACCCCTGGCGCATGCCGATGCCATTGACATCGCTCGTTTCGGCGACAAGGTCGCCGTCGTTCTGGATGACCAGGGCCACGAACTCGCGCTGATTTCGGACGGTGTTGGCGAAATACAGCTCGATATCCGGGGAGGGAGTTTAGCTGCGGGGCCGGTACGCCTTCGGTATCAGGTGGAGGGGCTCAAACATCTCGACGCGAAAACACGGACCCTGGAGCGGCTAAGCGCTTTCTGCCGGCTTGGGCGGTATCCAAAGTCGTTGTTCGCACCGGAAACGGCCGCTCCCAAATGGGCCAATGCCCTGCAAGCATACGACGGTATGACCGCCGGTGCCAGCCAACGTGAAATCGCCGCCGTGCTGTTTGGCGAACGTATGGTCCGAGAAGAATGGAACGGCCGCTCCGACTTTCTGAGATTACGCGTCCAGCGCCTCCTCAACTACGCAAGGAAAATGGTCGATGGCGGATACCAGTCACTCCTTCGCTAGCGCCGGCAGCCTCTCGGCAGTGATCGCCATCACGCGCGTGACCTTGGAACGGCAGTTAGGACTGAGGTGCGCTGTCTCGATTGGGGCTGCCATGGAAGTCGGCGCCACTGGTCTTGGTATCGTCAGTCCCTACGCCCTGAAACTGTTGGTGGATGCGCTGACCAACCGTTCGACGTCGTTGGAGCCGATTTCGGCAATAGTCGCCTTGTTCGTTTTCTCATGGGCCGGGGGAACGCTTTTCGGGATCTGGCGCGTGACCTATACGACGCGCGTCATCGACCGCTTAACTCAAACATTAATCACGCGAGCCCTGCAGGAACAGTTGCCGTTGTCCGCAAGTCGCCGCGACGGCCGGAGCGGACATCTTCAGGGATTGATGGAGCGTTTGCCTTACGCGTTGACGATTGTTGTCGATGGGCTGGTGTGGCGTGGCGTACCGCTTGCGATACAGGTCGTCGGTACGCTTCTCGTTATTGCCGCAGTCACTCCCATGACCAATGCGTTCCTCTTGCTTCTGGTACTGACCCTCTACGGCGTGGCTGCGTGGGTGGGCGCCGTCAGGCATCAACGACATGCGGTCGCTGCCAATCATGCTGCGGGTGTCGCATCGGCCGATCTCGGCGACATCCTTCGTAATGCCCGACGCGTGGTGTTCAACGGTGCGGTCGATGTAGAAATGAGGCTTATTCAATCGCGCTTTCAAGAAAAGACGCGCGCCAACCACCGCATGATGAGTTCGTTCGTCCACGCGTCAGTGCTGCAGTATGGCACCCTGGCGGTAGGCCTGACGGTTATATTTGCATCGGCCGCCTACGATTGCCTGAGTGGACGAGTGAGCGTCAGCGATTTCGTTCTGCTACAGACTTATGCCTTCCGCCTGGTCATACCGTTGGCGGGCTTCGGCTTTATGATAAGTCAGACGGCGTCTGCGATCGACACGGTCGGTCAGGTGTTAGCCTTGACGGGGCGTTCTCCGCAGGCACAGGGGCCAAAGCAAGGGCGTCCGCCAACAGGCCCTGCGAAAATCAGCCTGGAAAACGTGGGGTTTCGATACGGCGAACAGGGCGCAGGGCTTGGCGGGATTAGCGCCGTGATTGCTCCGGGTGCTTTCGTTGTGATCGTAGGCCCCAACGGATCGGGGAAATCGACGCTTGCCCAGGTGATCGCCGGCCTCTTGGCACCGTCTACCGGGATGGTCACCGTCGCAGGGAGCGATATTCATAAACTACGCCCTGAGGATCGACACAAGTTCGTTCTTTATGTCCCCCAGTCGATATCGCTGTTCAACAGGCCGCTCCGGGATAACGCCCTATATCCACCGACCGGCCAAACCGAAACCGGCATCACGACATTGCTTGCCAAATGGGGCTTTCAGGGGCCAGGACAAAGCATAGATTTGTCACGTGTCGCGGGCGAGGGCGGCGAGCGCTTATCGGGCGGCCAGTTGCAGAAGCTCGAACTGGCGCGGCTCGGAGGGATAAAGGTACCGGCACTTATTCTGGACGAGAGCACGTCTGCGCTCGACCCGACCAGCGAGGCTGCCATCATCGGAGACTTGCGACAAAAATTGCGTAGATGGACGACATTGGTGGTAGTGACCCATCGACTAGGTTTGGCACAAGCCGCGGATCAGGTTTTGTTCATTGAATCTGGTCGGCTGGTGGGGCAGGGAAACCATGACCACCTAAGCGTAGCCAATCCAGCTTACCAGCATTTCTGGTCGGACGAAAAGCAACGTTCCTGACGGTCTTGGGAACCTATTTTGACCGAGCTTTCTGGCGCGGGATACGTCCAGCCGGCGACTTTTGTATTTTCGAGTTGTTCCCACCTATTATTTCCGGCGGGACTGTCGCTGTTTCAAATAGCTCACCGACGCTAACGCCGAGCGCTGTAGCAAGTTTGAAGAGTGTCCTCGCTGTCGGATTGCGTTCGCCGGCTTCGAGTTGGCTAATGTACGCTTGATCAACCGTCCCTAAGCGTAGCGCAATTTCTTCTTGCGACAGTTCCTGCGTAGTGCGGAGTCGTTTGAAATTCCAGCCAACTAGACGGTCAACATCCATAGTTGAAGCATTGCGATTCCGCCATTGCTCACCATGGATCAGCATCCATACTTTACGTTATTTTGTTATCTTACCTCGTGGCCGTTCCCTAGGCACCGAGCGGCCCGCGCGCGTCTTTTTGACTGTGGTCCTGTCGCTTTTCAGGATGGAATCGGAGGCTCCGTCGACGGCGAACAATTCGCCAACGTTCACGTCAAGGGCGCCGGCGAGACGATATAGAGTTCTTGCGGTGGGATTACGCTGTCCATCTTCCAACTGGCTTAAGTAACCCTGATCGACCGTGCCTAGGCGCAAGGCAATTTCTTCCTGGGACAATTTTTTCCCAAGGCGCAATCGCCTGAAATTCCAACCGATTAGCCGATCGACATCCATTTCTCCAGCAAATCGTTTTTGGGAAATGGCACCATGGATCACCATCCATATTGCGGCAATTTAAATATGGATTATGATCCATATCGTTGTTTCCACAGACATTTGAGACTTGATAGTCGAGATGCTTGAGAACCCCTCTCCAATGTCTTCGGACAGTTCTATACCTCTTAACGAAGTGGACAAGCACGTCGGAGCTCGCCTGCGCGCCCGGCGCTGCATGATGCAAATGTCTGCTGAGTGGTTGTCGGGGCACCTGGAAATCACTATCGATGAGCTGGAAGCAATGGAAGAGGGGCGCCTTCGCATCGGTTTCGCGCAACTACTGCGGGCTGCCGACGCGCTCGACGTCGCCGAGCGCTACTTCTACATGGGCTTCGGAAGCAAGGGGACCGATCCGGAGCCGCAGTCGAAATCCTGGCTCCGCGACGTGGACCGCTGGTTCTCGGCGCATCTGTTTCCGCACGAAGGGGCTTTGCTGGCCATCGCGCGTCGTATGACCGGCAATCCCGAGACCGCCAAAGAGGTGGTTCAGGACGCCTACGCGGATGTGTTTCGCGACGACCGGTGGCGTGGCATCCAGAATCCACGCGCCTACGCCATGAAGGCGGTCCGAAGCCTGGCCGGCCGTCTGCTGCACCGTGCCCGGATTGTGCCCATAGAATTGCTTGCCAATATGGAAGAGACCGGACAAGAGGATCTCAATCCCGATGCCTATGAGATCCTGTCGGCGAAGCAGCGCCGGCAACTGATCTTGGACGCAATTGAGGCGCTCCCACCGCAATGCCGCAAGGTCGTCAAGCTGCGGCGCCTCGCCGAAATGCTGCCGAAGGAAATTGCGCGCGAAATGGGGATCAGCCTGTCCATGGTCGAAAAACATCTCGCCAGGGGGATGACGAGCATCGCGGACGCCCTGGCCGAGCACGAACCTCGCCGCCTGCCGAAAGCGCGTCCGACGGCTCAGGACACCGCCGCCGGCGAATAGACGCACCGTGGATTATTCGGTATTTTGCCTCTGGCCTCAACAGAGGAGGGCTAAGCATGAGTGCAACCGGTAAGCCCTCTTGGGACACCCTCAATGACCAGGCCGCCCTCTGGCACGCGCAGTTGGATTCAGGCTCGGCCGACCGGGAGGCGTTCGAGGCCTGGCGCGATGCCGATCCGGCGCACGCCGCCGCCTTCGCCCGCATCGCCGCGACGGCCGAAGCCTTGGACGTCCTGCGGGGGGGCGATCACACCGCCGATCCGGATTTGCGGGCCGCGAAGCCGATCACCCGGCGCAACCTCCTGCCGTGGGCAGCCGGGTTTGTCGCGGTGGCGGGTGGAACGGGCATATGGGGCGCCAGCCAGGTCCGCGCCTCTGCTTCGACTGCGGTAGGCGGAAGAGAATCCATCCCTTTGCCCGATGGCGGGCGCCTGGACCTGAACACGGATACAAAAGCTTTCTGGAAATTTGACAAGACCCAGCGCCGAATCTGGCTGGAGCGTGGTGAAATCGCCCTGTCCGTGCCCACCGATCCGCGGCCGTGCCGGCTCTTCGCCGCCGGGCAGACGATCACATTGGCGGCGGGTGAGTTGAACGTCAGGCTGCGCAAGCCCGCCGTCGATGTGACCGTGACCAAAGGCGCATGTTCGGTACAGTCACAGGCCGGTGCTATGCGCCAACCAACCCAGATCCGTGCCGGGGAGGCCGTCCTCACCGCGACGGATATAGTCCGTGTCCGCCGTCTCAGCGACAGCGATCTGCTGTTCACCTCCGGGTGGACGCGCGGCGAATTGGTCCTGCAGGGGCAGACCCTTGGCACTGCTGTCGGCGAGTATAATCGCTATCTCGACGAGAAAATCGTTATCGCGGATCCCGAGCTGGCGGCGATCCGTTTGGGCGGCAGGTTCCTGACCCGTGATCCTGAGGATTTCCTGACCTCCCTGCAATCGAGCTTTGGAATTCACGTGCAGCGGCTGAGCAATGGTGGGGTGGTGCTCACGAAGTGACGTGGTCGCGGGGGCGACGGAGGTCTTTGGCTGGCAGACGTTCCACCTTGCCCTTAAATCTGGTTACATCAGAAATTATTTTCAGGCTGACCTGCGGTGACTGCGCGGCGCCGTCCCTTCGCTACGACACAAATCTGTCAAGCAAGGGGACTTCTGATGAAAAACGGCACACGCACATCTCTCGTTTCCAACGCGGCGGTCGCTGCGCTAATCTGTGGTATCATACTGGCGGGGCCATCCGTCGCCTGGGCGCAGGCCAAGACCTACGCATTCGACATTCCCGCCGAGGACGGCGCAAAAGCGCTCAACGACTTTTCGAAACAGTCGGGCGTCCAGTTGCTCTTCCCGTACGACGCCGCAGCGAAAGCGACTGTCCCGGCGCTCAAGGGAACCTTCACACGGCAGGAAGCCTTGAACACCCTGCTGACCGCGACCGGACTGGAAATCGCCAGCGCGACCGACACGACCATTTCCTTAAAGGTGAAGGAAAGTCCCGGCACCGGAGAAGGCACCGGGGACACAGATGTGATCGTCACCGGCACGCACATCCGCGGCAAAAACCCCACGGCGCCGGTCCATATCGTTACCCGTTCGGACATCGACGCCTCTGGCTACACGAAACTCGGCGATGTGGTGCAGAGCTTGCCGGAAAACTTCGGTGGCGGGCAAAATCCCGGGATCATCGCGGCGTCGCGCGTCAGCTTCAATAACCAGAACTACTCCAACGAGGCGACGATCAATTTGCGAGGCCTTGGGGCAGACGCGACACTGACCCTGCTGAATGGTCATCGACTGTCGTCGGACGGCTATTTCCAGGGCTCCGACATTTCCGGCATCCCTCTGGCCGCTGTCCAGCGGATCGAGATCGTCGCGGATGGATCCTCCGCCCTTTATGGTTCGGAAGCGATCGCGGGCGTTGCGAATATCATTCTGCGTAAGACCTACAACGGCACGCAACTCGCGGCGAACTACGGCGTCTCCACACAAGGCGGCGGCGCGACACGGACAGTCAGTGCGTTGACGGGCATGGCGGGCGACAAAGGCTACTGGCTTGGGAGCATCGAGATCCAAAAAAATGATGGGATCGCGGCTTCGCAACGGCGCGTGACCTCGGGCGTTACGCCGCTATCCAGCCTTATCCAGCCGCAGACCCGCAAGTCCGCATTCTTCGCCGGCGGCCGCGATATGACCGACCGCCTGTCGATCGACTTTGACCTATTGATCAGCGATCGCGCCAACGCCGGCATCCAGCAATATCCTGGCTATGTCTTCTCCCAACGTATGCACACGCCTGCCTACTCAGGATCGATATCGGCGGATTATCGGCTCGGCGACAGTTGGCGGCTCCACGCCACGGCGGTGGCTTCGGGCAGTCGAAACAGCCAGGTCGCCCAGATCCCCGTCTTCAACTACACCGGCCGCGGCTACTACAAGAACGCGATTCGATACGGAGAGGTGGCTGCGGACGGCCCCTTGCTCGCCCTCCCTGGAGGTCCGTTGAAAGGGGCATTCGGCGTCGGCTATCGCGAAGAGACCTTTCAAAGCGGCCGTCCGCCCTCGAGCGCGCATTTTACGGGTGGACGCGAGGTCGCTTACCTGTTCGGCGAACTGTCCATACCCGTCTTCGCCCCCTCCGAAGATCGCCCTGGTGTGTATGCGCTGGATGTCAGCCTGTCAGGACGCGCCGAGGATTACAGCGATTTGGGCCAGAGCGCCAATCCGCGCATCGGTGTCCGCTATCAGCCGGTCCCGGACGTGTCCTTGCGCGCGACCTGGGGCAAGTCTTTCAAGGCGCCGTCCTTCCTGCAGTTGAATTCCGAATCGGGACTGTACGCCTATGCGGCGCCGACCTCCGGCTATACCGGGCCAGTCGCGGGCGCGATCGTCCTGATCGCTCAGGGGGGGAACGTCGAGCTCAAGCCGGAACGTTCGACCTCCTGGACGTTCGGGGCGGATTACGTCCCGACAGCCATTCCCTCACTGAGGCTCTCGGCGACCTACTTCGATATCGACTATCAGGACCGTGTCGTTCAGCCGATAACTCAGACCACCCAGGGCTTGAGCGACCCGATCTATGCACCCTTCGTCATTTTCGATCCGACCCTCGCAGAAATCGACGCGGCATTCGCGGCAGCCGACCGTTTCACCAACTTCACAGGCGGCACCTATGATGCGACCAAGGTCGTCGGTATCCTTCAGGATCGCTACACCAATGCCACCGCCCAGACCGTCAAGGGGCTTGATGTCAGCTACCGCCAGAGCTTCGAATCGTCACTCGGGGTGTTCGACGCCTTCGCCAACGCCACGTGGCTCGAACTGAAGCAAAAGACCATCGTCAGCATGCCAATTCGAACCCTTTCGGGAACGATCGGCAGTGCGCCCGAATTCAAGGCAAGAGGCGGCGTGACCTGGCGCAACGGCGGCTTATCGACCACCTTCGTTGGCAACTTTGTCGCTGCCGAGACGGACAACGGCGTCTCGCCGCCAGTGCCGGTCGCCTCCTGGACCACCGCCGACCTCAACTTAAGCTACGTAGTTGGTCACGGAGCCGCGAAGCCATCCGGCCTGCGCCTTGGGCTCGCCATTTCAAACCTGTTCGACAAAAAGCCTCCCTACGCGGTAAGCCCGTCCATCAGTTACGCCGGGATCCATTTCGATAGTACCAATACATCCGTGATCGGTCGCTTCATCACCCTTTCGGTCACCAAGGACTGGTAGGCCGTGTCGAAAGGACTCAAACTTCAACTGAGCGTCGCCGTCCTGGCGGTGGCGCTCGGTGGTTCCGCCTCCCTCGCTCGCGCGGAAACGTGTGCATCGTTTGACCCGCCCGCTTCGATTCCCATTCGTGAGATGCGAAAACTTGTGGCTGAAGACCTGATTGGTTTGCGCGATATCGGCCCGGTCGTATCCGCCGATCCCACTTTACGTATCCTGTCGGTATCACCAGACGGGCGAAAGGTTGCGTTTCAACTGCGTCAGGCGCAGCTGTCCACCAACAGCTATTGCATGGGGATGGTGATCGTAGACCTTGGGACAGGTCACCACAGCCTGGTCGATCAGGGCGGAGAACTTACCCGCATGGTTCAGACGCTGCACGGCCTGGCCGACTATCCCAGCGGCTTTATTGCGGTCGTAACGCCGCAATGGTCTCCGGATTCCCAGTCGATTGCCTACCTCCGCCAGGACCATGGCGCCGCCCAGATCTGGCTGGCCTCGGTTACCGGCGTTGCGGGGCGACAGGTTACGAATCTATCGGTCAGTCCGGATGCGTTCGCGTGGACCGAGGATGGCAGGGGCCTGATTGTCGCAAGCCGACCTGGACTGGTCGGCGCACGCCAGGCTATTCAACACGAGGGGAAGGGCGGGTACCTTTATGATGATCGCTATGTTCCCTTTGTGTCATCGGCGCCGTTTCCGCGCGACGTCCCCCAGGCCTACCAGACCGTGGACTTGGCGACCGGAGCCGTTCGAACAGCGACGTCGGCAGAGGTGGCGCGCCTGCGACCGTCCCACACCGCGCTGCCGCCGTCGGCGGGACTGAGTGCCCAAAGCCGAAATGGCGTTTGGGCATGGACGGAACCGAAACAATCGGATGCCATTAATGCCGCAACCAGGCTCAAGCTGAGGCAGGGGGGGCGGGATCGTACCCTGTGCGACGGTGCGCCGTGCGACAGGATCCGCGACATGTGGTGGTCGGCGGATGGGAAGTCGCTCATCTACCTCAACCGCGAGGGAGCGGACTACAGCCGCCTTGGTGTCTATCGGATCGGTCTCCAGGATCGGGAGCCAAGGCAGCTGCTCGATACCAAGGACGCGCTCATTGGCTGTGCCATGGCGATCCAGGAACTCATTTGCGCCCATGAGGCCGCCAACCAGCCGCGCCGTCTCATCGCGATCGACCAGAACAGCGGGGCGGTTCGGGTCGTTCTCGATCCAAACCCGCAGTGGCAAGCCTTGACCCTGGGAAAGGTCCAGCGCCTACGTTGGACAAACGCCTACGGCATCGCGGCCTTCGGAGATCTTGTCCTGCCCCCCGACCGCAAGCCGGGACAAAAGCATCCGCTGATCGTCGTGCAGTACGAATCTCGCGGCTTCCTGCGAGGCGGCACTGGGGATGAATACCCGATCCAGCTCTATGCCACTCAGGGATACGCCGTCCTCAGTGTGCAAGGTCCCGTCAGCGTCACCTACGTGCGCGGGGCGGCCACCTATGCCGAAGCGAACCGGCTCGACCGGGTCGACTGGCTCGATCGTCGAAATGTTCTGTCGTCTCTCGAGACCGGAGTGCGAAGCGCTGTTGCCACAGGCGCCATCGATCCTGACAGGATCGGCATAACCGGTCTGAGCGAGGGGGCGTCGAGTGCGCAGTTCGCCTTGCTCAATAGTAAAGTGTTCAAGGCAGCCGCCGTAAGCACCTGTTGTGACGAGTCTTACGTCATCAATGTGCTCGACGCCCCCGGCGGAACGCCATGGTTCCGCGATATGGGCTACCCGCCGCTGACCGGCGACCACAGAGCATTCTGGAAGGATATGTCCCTCCGCGACAATGCCCACAGAATGGCGACGCCTTTGCTGATGCAGATCGGGGACGGTGAATATCTGGGCGCACTGGAAAGCTACGCGGCCTTGCGCGAACACAACCAGCCTGTCGAGCTCTACGTTTTCCCTGGCGAGTATCACTTCAAATGGCAGCCCCAGCATCGTCACGCCGTCTACCAGCGCTCGATGGATTGGTTCGACTTTTGGCTACGGGACCGGCGGGATGCCGACCCCGCCAAGGCACAGCAGTATCAACGGTGGACTGGCTTGAAAAGGTCGTCACCTGAGGCTTTGAGCGCGTCTCCGGGTACATAGGCACCACGCTCAGAGGGGCCCCGTCCGGCTGTGCCGGACGGGGCTCAGTTCTTGAAAGATTTTAGGCTCCGGGGGGCGTTTGCCCGCAACCGCGCCGGACCAATGTCGCGCCCAGACCTCGGCTTCGGTCAAGATGGCGAGGCGGATGTACTCGACCTGGCCGAAAGGCGCATCGTCACGCAAAGCTCTGGCAAGCGCAGACGTGTCGATCAGGTCGTGTTGCGCCAGCAGGCCGCCTTCCAATAGGTCACGAACGGCCGGCTTGTGTGTTTCCATGACGTCATATGCAAAGCTGTTCGGTCCTCCCTTCGATTGCCGATTGACCAGCACCGGCGGCAGCATCCCTGCGAAGGCCCGGCGCGCCACCGACCGGTTTTGACCGCCGGCGACCCATTGCCATGTGGGAATGGCCAAGCAAGCCTCCATTATGGGTTGGGAGATCAGTGGGTTGATTTGGGGAGGGAAGCTGTCGCGGGGAAAGCCGTCGATCGTTCCGGTAATACGGAGGAGCATGGCTATGTGGGCGGCCTTGCCGGGCGCGGCGCCGTCAGGCGGAACGAGCCAGGGATGCGAGAGATCGTAAGCCCCGATCGCCAGAGCGTGCTCGGTTAGGAAGTCTCGGTTGAGGCTCCAGGGATAGGCAGTCGGCTGCCCCGCTCTTTTCTGCGCAGCAGCAGCGACCTGCCAGACGGACGCCCCCGTGAGATCGCAGATATCGCGCAGAACGCGCCAGGCGGAGGGGACCAGTCCAAAAGTCCGTACGTAGTCCACCAGCGGTGTCGCCGACGGCATGCTGCAAAAGACGTTGTCTCCGCCGATTCCGGTGAACAGGGCATCTATGCCCAGGGAGTCGATAAGCCACCGTTTGGTTTTCTGTTCGCTCTGCCCAAACACATAGGATGCTGGCCGCGGCAGGTGCGCGGAAATGGGCCTTGTGATGTCGACATCTTCCAGCCTGTGATGCGCTTCGCGCAGGTTGAGCGACAGATGGTTCGCCAGCGCGCGGGCGTATCGACGCTCGTCCCCTTCGCCTTCGTCGGTCGTCATGTTCAGGCAGGTCAGCGCGGAGTTACCCTGGGCGAGGATGGCCGCGAGGATTGACGAATCCAGTCCGCCCGAAGCGCCCAGCAGGATATGACCATAGGGTTGCGCCCAGGCAGCCACGCAGTTGGAGACGATGAAACGCAACTCAGCCGCCAGGTCCGCCAAGGAGGCCGATGCCTCTTCCTTGACAAATTCCCAAGGCGACCAGATCGGGTCGATCGCCGTCCCGAAAGCCGTTAAAGTCAGTCGATGCCCGGCCAGTAATTCCGACACGCCGACCAGGCATGTGCGCGTGGACTTCAGGTCGGAAAGTGCAAGGTGACGTGCGAGCGCAGGCCAGTCGACCTCGGGCTTGTACAATCCTGTTGCAGTCAGGAGGCCGATGTCTGAAGCGAAGATCACCGCGTCGGGCGTTTCAATGTGCACGCACGGCAGCGCAGCACTCGGTTCACGTATCACGATGATCGATTGCCCATCGTCCGCGCGAATGAAACCGAGATATCCGCCCCATATCAGTCCCATCAGAGCGGTCCCGTCGGACTGTTGGATGATCGCTCCGTCGCGCTCGGAAATGGAAATCAGCCTCGGATAGGGGCGGCTGCGGTGGAAAGCGGTACCGACGATCCATCCCCCACCATCAGGCAAAGCAATCGCCGCACCCGCCGCAGACGTGAAAAGCGCCATGCCGGGTAAAGCGGCATAGCAGGATAATTCTGTAAAATCAGAAATATCATCGACCATCCGCTCGATGTTGCGTCCCGGACGCGCAAGAATGGTGAGAAAGCGGTCGGCCATCAGATGACCAGGAGCGGCGTATAATGCATGGCGTGATCCGCCGAGTCATTCAGCACAATGTCCCCAGCCTGGACCCAGGCATGGGCTGCGAATGGTTGCATGCGAATGCCGAAGACAAGGTCCGGATAGGCGTGGTGAAGGGCCAGGTGCTGCGCCATCGCCAGCGACCACCGGAGGCATTTGTCCTGTGTGGCTATGAGCCGCCGCGAAGCCAGCATGCCGGCGACGCTGTGCAGCGCGGATCGGTCACTAAGGGTTTCCACCCGGCGCTTGGCGGTAGCCTTGCGGGTTCGACAATCAGCAAGGATCTTGTGCACAGGGCGCAGGCGGAGCTCGGCGATCGTCTGAACCTGACGGCAGGTCGCCGCCATGAGATCGGTCAGTCTCGCCTTTGGCAGGTCGTCCTGGCGGAGATCGTTCAAGGGGATCGCGGCCAGCGGACGTGGCGCATCGAAGCCGTCGCCCTCTGTTTCGACCAATAAGCCTCGCCTGAGCAACGACGAGAGGGCGTCAGTATCCGCACCTGTTGCCGAGCTGTTCTCAACGAGCCGTTGGAATGCGCCGTCAGCTGCCGGCGGCAAACTGAACAATGCGTCCGAACGCAAGTCGAGCAGTGCAACCTTGCGATTGGCGATGCAATAGTAGACGTCCTGGCGAAGCGCAAAACCCATCTGACCCCCGGTGCCCGTGCGTTGAAGGGGAAATGTGCGATGCACATTTCCCCGATATCCGTCAGCATCAGTCCGCGGCGATCCCTTCGGGGATCTTGTATTGCTGCTGGACGCCATCCGGAGCCTGCAGGTTCGCCTGGCCCTTCGTTTCGGTGGTGAACACACCGAGATCGATCAGGTCGTCGGCGCGCGTAGCTGAGGTTTCGGTCTTGGTCATAGTCGTCTCCTTCGTTCAGGATTGCGCCATGGATGTCATGGCACGGCGAAGGTAGCGCTGAACGTCAACGATCACCGCATGGATACTTCTGGAATTTTCCGATTATTGAGCGCGCGATATCTTGAAAATCTGAGGGGCCAGAGTGCGACGCAGCATCGCCTGACGACAATTCCGACTGATAACTTATACCCACAGTGGCAGGGTCGCTGCATCTCGGAAAATGCGAGACGACCATTGCAGAACGCTACCTGCCGCCGCAACAGTTCGCGTCCTGTCACCTGGCCGTCCTCGCGCGTTGAAAGGCAGGACGCCATGCCCGATCAGTCTCACCATATCGTTGCCCGAAGCCAGGCAAGACCGTCTAAAGCGCCCGGTTTCGAGCCGCTGGAACTGGCGACACTATCGGACGCAGTGCCGCAAGGGCCTGGATGGGTGCACGAGGTCAAGTTCGACGGCTATCGCACCTTGACGGTAATCGATGCCGGCAAGGTCACCATGTACTCGCGTTCCGGCCTGGACTGGACGCACAAGTACCGGGCGTTGGCGAAGCTCCTACAGGACCTCGATGTGGAAAGCGCGGTCATCGACGGTGAGATCGTAGCGCTGAACGAGCACGGTGCTTCCAGCTTCTCCCGGTTGAAGGACGAGCTGGGTCTGGGGCGCAGCGATGAGCTTCAATACTATGTCTTCGATCTGCTGCATCTGAACGGCCAGGATGTAAAGAGCCGCACGCTTCTTGAACGTAAAGCGCAATTGGAAAAATTGCTGAAGGGGCGCGACCTCAAGGACCGCATCATTTACAGCGAGCATTTCGCCGAGAACCCCGCCTTCCTGCCGCACCTTTGCAGCCTGGAAATGGAAGGCCTGATCTCAAAGCGGATAGACTCGACCTATACCGGCAAGCGCTCCAAGGCTTGGCTCAAGGTCAAATGCCATAAACGGCAGGAGTTCCTGATCGTGGGCTACACGGGTTCGACGGCGGGGAGGGATTTTCGCTCTCTCCTATTGGGATACTACGACCAGGGTCAGTTGAAGTTTGCCGGTAAGGTTGGCACCGGCTTCAATCAGGACAGCCAGGCAGAAATCATGGGCAAGATCGAAGAGCTATCCGTCATCCCGAAGCCGTTCAAGAAACTGCCCCCCGATGTCGGCCGCGGAACCTGGATCGAGCCCAAGCTTGTGTGCGAAATTGAGTTCACCGAATGGACGCCGGAAGGCCGGCTGCGGCACCCGTCATTCCAAGGCCTGCGCGAAGACAAGAAGCCCGAGAGCGTTGGCCGTGATAAGGAGATGCCCGTCGGTAAAGCCGTAAAGGCGGCTGAGGCTGAAGTGGCGAAGGATACATCCCGGCGTCGGCATCCCTCCGCGCCGCTAAAAGGCGCTAAGTCAGCCTGACGAGCTTACTGACGCTACGCGGCTTCCAGTGAAAACGCGTCGTCTTTCCAACTGCTGAAAACATCGATGTCATCGGAACCATTAAGCCAGGCTTTCCAGTCCTGCGGGTCGATGACGACGGGCTCGCGATCGTGCACCTCCAACATGCGAGGGCCAGGCGAACGCGTAAGCATGGCGCACGAAAGAACCGGCCCATCCAGCGTCACCGCATGATCATAGATGCCGGCCACGCCCATGGGCTTACCGTCGGCTCTGGTGATAGCCACCCGCTGCTTCTTCTTCGTCTTGCCGAAAAGCCCATTGCTCGCCGGCAGCCACTCGAAATAGCGTTCCATCGGAATGATGACGCGGCGCTTCTTGGCCCAGGCCTTCGCAAAAGACAGCGCCGTCTCAACGGTTTCAAGCCTTGCGTTCATAGTGCTGAAGGACCAGTCCGCAACACGGCCGGAAAAAGTTGAAGGTATCAGCCCCCATCGCATCTCAACGGCGGCAACCTGGCCTTCGCGGTTTTTCGCCAACACTGTCACGTTACGGCCCGGGTACATATCGTTATCCGCCTGCTTCAGGTTCGCGAACGGCGCCGACATGTCGAAATAGCCCGCATAAATCGCCAACTCTGCCGGGCCGCCATACCTGCCACACATACCGTACGCTCACTTGCTTCTGCACCTTGCACCGGATGACCTAATCCAGCGCGAGAACAAAGATAGAACATTTTGGCGGATTGGCAAGGCATGGATGTGCGACCACATGTCTCCGGCATATGACCCCGACTAAAACCTTACGGACTTCCGGGAATAATCTGCGCTTCCTTTGCCCCGAAGAAAGCGCGGGCGGTCATGGCAGTACGCCCTTGCATAGAGGGATGACCGATGACTGTAATGCCACGGGATATCAAAGCCGCGCACGACGAACAGACCATTCTCGATATCGTTCGCAGATTCCAGAAATATCAAATTCACTTGGTCGAAGCGCGAGCCGCCATTATGCCGGCGTTCGGCATAACCAGTGACGATTGCAGCAGGCGAGGCCTGGTCGATTATCTCGACGCGATCCTGGACCGTGTACACAGACAGGAGATAGACGCGGAGACAGCGTCTTCAGATATCTGGGAAATGGTTCAAGCGTCCCAGTCCGGCAGTCCGGATATGGACTGGCTGCTGGATATCGGGCCGGAATGACTTAGAACAGCGAGCCTTGATCGGGCTGCGCTTCGGGTATTGCTGATGCGCTGGGTGCCGACTCCTTGAACTCGGCTGTACGCGGATGGACCCTGCCAAAGCTGATGATCTTCAATGAACCGTCCGGCAGCGGCTTTTGCATCTCTGGGATTTCGGTATTGGGAATAGTCATCCAACGGTCGATCTCCTCCGGCGTCCGTAGGATCACCGGCATGGCCTTCGGGTGATGTTCGAATACCTCCGCATTGGCATCGGTCGTCAGGAAAGCGAAGACATCGCAGGTTACCTGGCCTTCCTTCACCATGCGTACGCCGGTCCATGGGGTCCAGGCGCCAGCGAAAAAGGCCAAAGGCTCATCTTCACTGAGCGCAAACCACGCATTGGTCGTTTTCCCGTCAATGGTCGTTGGTTCGGCAAAGCTGGTGAACGGTACAACGCACCGGTTTTCGACGCCCATCCATTTCTGCCAATGCTTGATCTCCGGGTTTCGGACGTTCGTCGTGCCCTTGTTGTAGTTTAGGCTTGCCACATATTTGTCCGGTGTTGGCAAACCCCAACGCGCCATCGCGAGTTCGCGGCCGTTAGACCCGTTGCGCACGATCGGCGCTGGCTTGTCGGGATAGACGCCTGGCAGCGGAGGGAAGTTGATCCCGCTGTTCATTGCCTTTGCCATGGCGACAATGGCAGCCGCGCCGACGAGTTCGGAGTAGAGATTGCACATGTACCGCTCGCATCAGCTACGATTTTGCTGACGTTAAATCTGTCTGGCCGGTCAACGCAAGTGCTGGCACTGGATCAATGCGATCCTAGCAGCTGGAGCGTAGCCGTGTCGCGCTGTCCGCTGCACCATTTGTCAAGCGCCTCACCAAATACGTTGTCTGGTTCTTTGGCCGCGCGTTCAAAGAGGGTCATGGACGATTTGAACTTCATATCGTCTGGCGATCCGAACAGAGCGTTTAATGAGCTTGCGGGTGCGCTTGTCGCACTGGCCGTCGCCTCCTTGAGCCGTTGGCCAAGTATGGGATGTTCGAGATATGCACGCGCCTCATCGCGTGACGACAAGCCGTAATACTGCGCGGTAGAAGACCGACCCAAGCCGCGAAGCTGTGGAAAAATGAACCACATCCAGTGGGTTTGCTTCCGGCCCTGACGGAGTTCAGCCAGGGCGGGTTTGTAAGTGCTTTCCTGAGCGTCCACGAATCGCTTCAGGTCGAACGGGTCTTGCTGAGCCATAGAACTAGCCATCGGTGACGGGTGTGATGGTCGAGCGATAGTCCGGCGCCGGATAAATTTCGATGCTTTTCCACAAATTGTCAGTGGGTGGGCGGTAAGCATCTAAGGCCTTGCCCCATCAGCGAAAACATTGTGCCTAAAGCCCTGGGGTAAGCGGAATAAAGCTTTTGGGTTGTAGCAGCTTCAACCAAGGCACTATTGACACCTTGCTGAATTTGAGAACAAAAAGAGAACACATTGTCACTTAACCCCGAGACGAGATGCTTCAGAAGGAATCATACCCGTGTCCCCGCAGTCCAAGCGTACCTCCAGAGCCGAGCTTGCCGATCTTAGGGATCGTATTCGCAAGCTGGAAAACACCTCTGCACGCCCTCGGACCTACCTGCCATTTCATGTCCCGGAAATCGATCATCGCTTGCCGGGCGGCGGCCTTGCCTTAGGCGCCCTGCATGAAGTTGCCGGCGGCGGGTCAGGAGCTATCGATGGCGCAGCGGCCGCTGCCTTCTGCGCAGGCATTGCAGCGCGTACCGGCGGACAGGTCATGTGGTGCCTGACAAAGTCTGACTTATTTCCAGCCGGCATCGCGCAGGCGGGACTTACGCCGGATCGCTTGCTTCGCGTTGTTGTCGATGATGACAAGACGCTTCTGCTGGCCTTCGAGGAAGGCCTACGGCACGGCTCTCTTACAGCCGTGGTAGCTGAGATCTCCCGGCTCGACATGACCGCTTCCAGGCGCTTGCAGCTCGCAGCGGAGAGCACCGGCACATTAGGCCTGGCCTTGCGACGATGGCGCAGGGAAGTGGACGCGGCTGACTTTGGCCATCCGACAGCCTCACGGACCCGGTGGCGGGTGACGGAGATCATGCCTGAGGAGTTGCCGGTTGCCGGTGTCGCACGGGCAAGATGGGCTGTCGAGCTCATGCGGGTTCAGGGCGCCGAGTGCGCAGATTTCATTTTGGAAGCATGTGATGAGCAGGGTTTTGTCGCTCTACCTGCCGTATTGGCCGACCGATCGGCTACGGCGGGCTTTGGGACCAGCCGCGCCCGCGCGTGACGTCCCCTTGGTGCTCAAAGGCGTCGAGCGCGGCAAGCGTGTCGTAACGGCTGCTGACGACCTGGCGCAACAGATTGGCGTGCGTATCGGGATGCCCGTTACGAAGGCGCAAGCCCTGTTCAACGATCTTGTGCTTATGGACGCGGACAAGGACGAAGACCGGGCGGCGCTTGAACGCCTGGCGCTATGGGCGCTGAGACTGTCGCCCGTCGTTTCAGCCGATCCGCCAGACGGTCTTGTCATAGATACGAGCGGCGCGGACCACTTACATGGCGGCGAAAAGCAAACCGTCGAACATGTTCTGGATCGCCTCCAGGAAACCGGCATTGCAGCCATCGCGGCGCTTGCCGATACCTGGGGCGCTGCCCACGCCCTTGCACGTTACAGCCGCAAGGCCATTACGATCATTCCACCTGGAGGAACCGCTAATGCGCTTCTGCCCTTGCCGGTGTCCGCCTTGAGGCTTCCTGGTACGCTGGTTGAGACCCTGCACACCCTGGGCTTTGATCGGATTGCCGATCTCGCGTCTCAGCCCAGGGCGCCGTTGCAGCTGCGCTTCGGACCTGAGCTTGGCAGGCGGTTGGATCAGGCTTTCGGCCGGGAGAATGAGCCTATCCAATCAGCCCGCGAGGTCGAATATGTCGAAGTGCGCAAGGTGTTCGCTGAGCCCATCGGCGCGCCTGAGACCATGCAGCGATACACGCGTAAACTGGTCGAGCAGTTTTGCGATGCGTTGGAGGTAGCTGGTCTCGGTGCCCGGCTGGTCGATCTGCTGTTCTATCGCGTGGACAACCAGGTCGAGTCCATTCGCATAGGTACGGCAAGGCCATCGCGCGACATCAAGCAGGTGTCCCGCCTGCTCATCGACAAGATCGAAACCGTAAATCCGGGTTTCGGCATCGAGGTCATGACGCTCACAGCGACCTTGGCCGAACCGCTTGAAGCCCATCAGATCGCGTCCGCTTTGACCGAGGATCAGCGGCCTGACGTCATCTCGCTCGTTGATGTTCTTGCCAATCGCTTGGGCGAGCAGGCGATTACAAGGCCCGTGCCGGTGGCCAGTGACTTGCCAGAGCGCAACGTGCGTTGGGCCGGCGCCGAGGTCGCTGTCACACAGACCTGGGCGGATAGCTGGAAACGGCCGACACGGCTTTTGTCGCCGCCTGAACCGGTGCAGGTTATGGCATTGCTACCTGACCATCCCCCGGTAGCCTTCACCTGGCGCGGCCAACGCCGACGGATTGCCCAGGCGGACGGGCCGGAGCGCGTCTTTGGTGAATGGTGGAAACGCGATCCTGAGTTGGAGAGCGTCCGCGACTACTATTACGTCGTGGACGAGACCGGTAAGCGCTACTGGCTTTTCCGTGATGGCGACGGTGAGTACGGCGATACCGGGAGCCAGGGCTGGTACATGCATGGCCTGTTCGCATGACCGCCTATGCCGAGCTTCAGGTTACAACCTACTTTTCCTTTCTGCGCGGCGCATCGTCACCGGATGACCTGTTTGCCACGGCCAAGGCCTTAGGCATAAGCGCCTTAGGGGTTGTCGACCGTAACAGCCTGGCGGGCATGGTCCGGGCCTACGTCGCCGCAAAGGAACATGGTGTCCGGCTGATCGTCGGTTGCCGTCTCGACCTGAACGATGGCGCCTCTATCCTTGCCTATCCTATCGATAGGGCGGGCTATGGTCGTCTGTGTCGCTTGCTCAGCCTCGGCAAATCCCGCGCTGGCAAAGGCGAGTGTGATATCGGCTGGGACGACGTCAGGCTCTACGGCGATGGCCTGATCGCGGTTTTGGTACCAGGACAGGCTGATGACAGTACGGCCCTGCAATTGCGCAAGCTGAAGGACATATTTGCAGACCGCGCCTATCTCTCGCTGACACTTCGCCGCCGGCCAAACGATCAGGTGCGGTTGCTTCAGCTATCCAACCTCGCATCAAAATTTGGCGTGCCGACTGTCGTCACGAACGATGTGCTGTTTCACGACCGGTCACGGCGCAAGCTTCAGGACGTGCTGACCTGCGTCAGGCACGGAACGACTATCGATGACGTCGGTTTCAAGCGCGAACGCCATGCCGACCGATACCTGAAGCCGCCGGAGGAAATGGCGAGGCTGTTTCCAAAGTACGCCCATGCCCTTCAGCGCACGATCGAGATCATGAACCTCTGCACCTTCTCCCTAAAGGAACTGGATTACCAGTATCCGGAGGAACAGGTGCTGACCGGCATGTCGGCTATGGATGCCTTGAAGCGCTACACGTGGGAGGGCGCCAAGGCCCGCTATCCCGAAGGGGTGCCTGAGGAAGTCATCACTAATCTGACGCACGAACTGAAGCTCATTGAGGCGCTGAACTATGCGCCTTACTTTCTGACGGTTCATGCCATCGTCCGCTATGCCCGCTCGGTGGGCATCCTGTGCCAGGGGCGCGGCTCCGCTGCTAACAGCGCGGTGTGCTACGTCCTTGGCGTCACGTCCATCGATCCCGCACGCAACAATCTGCTGTTTGAACGCTTCATATCCCAGGAACGCGCGGAGCCGCCCGACATCGATATCGACTTCGAACATGAGCGCCGGGAAGAGGTCATTCAATGGATCTACAAGACCTATGGCCGAGAGAAAGCGGCACTGACAGCCGTCGTCAGCCGCTACCGTACCAAGGGGGCATTGCGCGACGTGGCCAAGGCGCTCGGGCTGCCGGAAGATATAGTCAAGACGATTACCGGAGAGGTCTACGGCTACTGGAAAGAAGGCCTGAGCCTTGAGGAGATTGCAGCCGCCGGCATCAACACCAAAGACCGCCGCATCCGCCTGACGCTGGAACTGGCAGAGCAACTGAAGGGCGCGCCGCGCCACCTGTCGCAGCATCCAGGCGGCTTCGTGCTAACCAACGACCGGCTGGACGAGCTTGTGCCTATCGAGCCGGCACGTATGAAGGACCGCGCTGTCATCGAGTGGGACAAGGATGATATCGACGTCCTGAAGTTCATGAAAGTAGATGTCCTGGCCCTCGGCATGTTGACCTGCATGGCCAAGGCAATGGACCTATTGCAAGGCCATAAGGATCTAAGCCTGGACCTCGCGACCATACCGGCCGAGGACCCGCGCACCTACGCTATGATCCGCAAGGCAGACACCCTGGGTACGTTCCAGGTCGAAAGCCGGGCGCAAATGTCGATGCTGCCCAGGCTGAAGCCTCGCAGTTTCTACGACCTGGTTGTGCAGATTGCCATCGTCCGGCCAGGACCAATTCAGGGCGATATGGTGCACCCATACTTGCGGCGCCGGGAGGGCAAGGAGCCCGTCACCTATTCGTCACCCGAGCTCGAGCGCGTCTTATCGAAGACGCTTGGTATCCCGCTTTTTCAGGAACAAGCCATGCAGGTCGCTATGGTGGCAGCCGGCTTCACGGCCGGCGAGGCTGATCAGTTGCGGCGCGCTATGGCGACCTTCAAGCACACGGGCGGGGTTGTGAAATTCCGGGAGCGCCTCATAAGTGGGATGCTGGCGAACAACTACACCCTGAACGACGCCGAGCGGATATGTGACCAATTGGAGGGGTTTGGTTCCTACGGCTTTCCAGAGTCCCACAGCGCCTCTTTTGCCCTGATCGCCTATGCCTCCTGCTGGATCAAGTGCTGGCACCCTGACGCCTTCTGTTGCGCTCTGTTGAACAGTCAGCCTATGGGCTTCTATGCCCCGGCGCAGATTGTCCGAGACGCGCGTGAGCACAATGTTGAGGTCCGGCCAGTCTGCATCAATGCGTCGCGTTGGGACTGCACACTGGAACCGACGCAGAATGAGGGCCGCTTTGCCGTTCGATTGGGCTTTCGGATGGTGAAAGGCCTCAACAACGCGCACCTGGCGGCAGTCGTCGCGGCACGGATGAACCGGCCTTTTGTGTCCATTGACGACCTGTGGCGCCGGTCGAAGGTTCCGACTGCCACGCTTCTGAAGTTGGCCGACGCCGACGCCTTTCTGCCAACGCTGCAGTTGCCGAGGCGTGACGCCAAGTGGGCGATCAAGGCTCTGCGTGATGAGCCATTGCCTTTGTTCGCTTCATTGGCTGACAAGCTGGACGAGCCGGTACCGGAGTTCGAAGAGGCCGCGGTGCAATTGCGGGCGATGACCAAGGGCGGCAATGTCGTCCAGGATTATAACCATATTGGCCTGACGCTCCGCGATCATCCGGTGTCCTTCCTGCGTAGCGATCTGGCGAGCCGCAGTATTCTGTCATGCCGTCAGGCGAACGAGTCGAAGGACGGCAAGTACGTCCAGGCTGCCGGCATGGTGCTGGTCAGGCAGCGGCCAGGTTCTGCGTCTGGCGTCGTGTTCATCACGGTCGAGGACGAGACCGGCGTATTGAACGTCATCGTCTGGCCCAAGGTCTTCGAGCAGTTTCGCCGCGCCGTCCTGGGTAGCACACTCATGCTGATCACCGGCTACCTGCAACGGGAGGGGGAGGTAGTTCACCTGATTGCCCGGAGCTTTGTCGATCTGTCGCACGAGCTATCTTCCATTGGCGACCGGGACGAGCCCGTGGCCGTGCGTCTGAGCCGTGCCGATGAGTTCAAACAGGGTCCCAAAGGTAGCGATAGGCGGGTGCAGGAAGCGCCCCTTCAAAAGGCCCGGAATTTTCACTAAGGCCTGGGTAGCTTGACGACCCGGAGATAGACCGGCGCATTCAGATCCCATCGATGTGGTGGCGGAGCAACCTCTTCGAAGCAGACGGAGAACATCGTTCTAGGCCTAGGCGGAAAGAGGGTGTGCGCTGAAGGGCAACGAACATTGTTACGGCCGCCAAATGAGCGTAGTCTGACACTGGGAGGGGCAAAATGACCAGCAAGCTATCGATATTATCGGTCTTTGCCACGTTGACGTGTGTTGCGATTAGCGGTTGCTCCCGGGCACCGCAGGCAGAGCAGGTTCCAGTTCCAGTTGACGAGCCGATACGTATCGAGCCTGCGCCGGTCGATACGGTCTCGCAACCCACCGCGCAGCCTGTTACCGAATTGTCGAGGCCGACATATCATCAAGTCGTTGGAACGGCTGCCTGTACAAGCGATTGTTCGGGTCACGATGCCGGCTATGAATGGGCCCAGGACAACGACATAACCGATCCGGACGACTGCGATGGAAATAGCGACTCCTTTATCGAAGGTTGCCGGGCCTACGCGCAGGAGGTTCAGGCCGAAGCCGAAAAGGAAGATCGCGAAGCGGAAGAATGACTAGCTCTGAGCGAGGCCTGCCCGTTCAGTCTCTTCGCAGCATTCAGGATTTCTATATCGGCAAGTGGGGGATTTAAATTATGAAGCTTGTCCATCAGATACTGACAGCCGTGATCGCCATTGTAATGGGCGTATGCTTTTGCGCCGGACTGATTATGTATCCCGATGCCCCGATACATCTATGCGAGAATAGCAGGACTTACCTCTATTCCGACCATCCGTACGGATACTGTGGCAAGCAGGGGCAATCGCATACCGCCGCTGATTTTCATAACTTTCAAATATGGCAAACAGGCCTTATGATAATTTGGCCATCCGGATTGTTACTTCTGGCGCTCCTAAGAACAAAAGCGTCGAAACCAACGGGAACTTAACGATGGAAACCCTGGCTATACCAAAGAGCAGAAACAGATGATGGGGTCCAGCGACGAAGCCTTCAAGCTCAGGTTCTTTGCCGCCGTACAGGACAAGGTCGCAGCCCTTCAGGATCGTGACGGGATGCCGTCAGCCAAAGCGAAAGCCAAGGCACATGAACTGCGCGTGCAGGCAAATTTAGTCGAGCAGGGCGTGTCCCTGGCGAACTTGAAGCTTGACGCGAAATTCTAATCCAACCTGTGGCTATCGATCCCGGTTCGTCTCGCGACCAGGACGAAAAAAGTAATCCGAAGCGGCCGGTGCGTTGAATTGGGGCTCAGCTTCGCACGGCGGCACAACGCAAGGGCTCAGACCCCGGATTTCAGGGGCGCGGTGTAGGCCAGGGCGATGATCTGGGGCAGAGCCGACAGGCGCGCCGTATGGTAATCCATGACGCGTTGCCGCAAGCGCGCAAGGTCGCCGCCGTCCCATTCCGACCGCATAGACGCAAGGTCCGCTGCGCTGTTCAGCGCACCGGCGTCTGGAAGCCGCCGCACCGGCCGGACGCGATCGTTCAGGCTCGCAATGGCGAAGCCGACCTCCGGGTTCGGACTGAGGGCTGCGAGCTCCGTAAACAGGGTCTCCGTCCCGACAACGACATCGTCAATCGGGACGGGAGCCGAAACATGTGGCCGGAGGTCGGAAACGGTATCGATCGCCAGCACCACCAGATGTTCGTTCCAGGCGAACAGACTACGTAGGGACTCTTCCGTAATTCTCGGAATGTAGAAGCCGTCGTGGGAGTGCGTCTCTACTAGGCGTTCCCCGACCAGGCGGTTCAGCACATTGCGCATAGGCGTCGGGCTGACGGCGTGACGCTCGCACAGTCCGGCAATATCGATTCGCTGACCGGGCAGATGGGAGCGGTTGGTTATCTCAGCCTTTACGGCGTGGTACAAGCGCTCAACTGCCGATCCCTTTGCCATCGCTTCGCCCGCCGCCTAGTGTGTCACGTTGATGAGTTTGACCAGCTCCGGAACGATAGCCTGCCGGCGCTGGAAATAGACCTGCACCAACTGCCGCAATCGGGGCAAATCCCGCTTCGACCAGCAGGCCGACAAGGCTGCGAACTCCTGGTCCCGATCGGGAATAAGCGCTGCCTCGTAGGGACGCAGGCACGCCATCTGGGTATTCAGAGCGCGGACCTGGCCTGCAAACAGGGCGTCGCCCGCCGCGTCCGCTATCTCGGCGAACAGCAAGTCGGTCGCGGCCGCGACATCGATTTCGCGTGTCTGAGCTGCATCCAGCTCTGAGGGAACGGTCTGGCGCATGGAGCGAACCTCGAACGGCAACTGGTCTGCCGTACACAGATCAATTGAGGATGGCACCATTCGTCGACAGGCGCAACTGTCGCGCGAAGCGGCGTCAGTCAAAGGCTCATGACATCCCGCTAAGGGCTCCGCCCTCGCGCGTGCAAGGGGCGCGCCTGCGGCGCCGCCCGCCGCGGTGTCCCCGACCTTCCGCGCGGCCGGTAAAGGCTCGACAACGTCCGGGACAATCGCTTGTGCAGGCCGGGCGATCCCCCTCCACGGCGGCCGCCCTGGCACTTGCTACCCCGGTCTCGCCGACGGGCAGGGTTTCAGCGCGGGCTTTGCGCGCTGCAACCCATGCCTGGAAAGGAATTACGCCATGTCCAAGTCTGTCAAGAATCCCTCTGTCACCCCCGGTACGACCGTCCTCATCCCCCTCAACCAACTGATCAAGTCGCCGGACAATGTCCGCAAGACTCCGCATAGCACGGCAACCCTGGACGGCCTTCGCGCCAGCATTGCCGCCAAGGGCATCCTGCAGAACCTCGTCGTCTCAGTGGACCGCGATGACAGCGGGGAGGAAACCGGCGTCTACTACGTCATCGCAGGCGAGGGCCGCAGGCTGGCCCAGGTCGCGCGCGCCAAGGCGGGCGAAATTCCCGAAGATGAGCCCATGCCCTGCATTATCCGCCCAGCCGATGACGCGCAGGAAATCAGCCTCGACGAGAACGTTACCCGCGAGGCCATGCATCCCGCCGACCAGTTCGAAGCCTTCCGCGCCCTGAATGTCGAGCACGGCATGGACGTGGCCGACATCGCCGCCCGCTTCGGCGTGACCGAGCACACCGTGCGCCAGCGCCTGCGTCTCGGCGCGGTCTCGCCCACCCTCATGCAGGCCTATCGCGACGACAGGCTGAACCTCACCCAGTTGATGGCCTTTGCCGTCACCGAAGATCACGACCGTCAGGAAAGCGTCTTCGAGCGCCTGACCGGTTACAAGGACCCCTATCACATCAGGCGTCTGCTGACCGAAGGGCAGGTGCCACACACAGACCGCCGTGCCCGCTTTGTCGGCATACAGGCCTATGAGGACGCCGGGGGCGTCATCGCGCGCGACCTGTTCACCGATGAGGGCGGTGGCTATTTCACCGATCCGAACCTGCTCGATGTCCTGGTTTTGCAAAACCTGACGGCGATCGCGGTAGCCATTCAAGAGGCCGAGGGCTGGAAATGGGCCGAGGCCCATATCGACTTTCCCTATGGCCTCGGTCTTGGCCGCGTCTATACCGAAGCCCGCGACCTGTCCCCGGATGACGCCGCCGCCCTCGCGACCGCGCAGTCTGCCTATGATGCCTTGGCAGCCGAATACGAAGGTGTCGAGGAATTGTCCGAAGACATCGACCGCCAGTTCGGCGCGCTCGAAACCGAAATCGAGCGGCTGGAAGCGCGCAAGGAAGGCTATGCGCCCGATGACATAGCGCGCGGCGGCGTCATCGTCAGCCTCTCGAACGAAGGGAGCGCGCGGATCGAACGGGGTTTGATCCGGCCAGACGATGAGCCAGCGGAGCCTGAGCCGGAAGCGGACGAAGCGCAGCAAGATGCGAGATTTACTCGCAGCCGCGCGGAGGATGGCGAAGGCGGGGAAGCGCCCGACGACGACGAAGGGCTGGACGATGCCCGTCCGCTGTCGGATGTCCTTTGGCGCGATCTCACGACCCATCGGACGCTGGCCCTGCGTCTCACCTTGGGTCAGCAGCCGGAACTGGCGGCCCGTGTCTTGGCGCACAAGCTGGCGCTGGACACCTTCTACCGCAGGGCCGATCATAGCTGCATCGAAATCAGTGCCCGGAGCGCCGAGATTTCCAGCTTCGCTGACGCGCTGGACGAGACGGCAACCGCTTCCGCCCTGTCCGAACGCCATGCGGCTTGGGCGTGGGACCTGCCGAACGATCCCGCAGATTTGTGGGATCATGTCCTGATCATGGACCCCGAAGCCTTGGGCAGCCTGATGGCCCATTGCGTTGCCCTGTCCATCAATGCCGTGCGCCACCCCTATGCTGGGGCCAGCATGGTCAGAGCCGCCGACAAGGTGGCGCAGCACCTGCAGCTGGACATGAACGAACATTGGCGTCCGACCGCCCGCAGCTATTTCAGCCGCGTCAGCAAGGGCCAAATCCTCGCCGCCGTCTGCGAAGCCACCAGCGGCGAAGCGGCGGAGCGCCTGACCAGACTCAAGAAGCCCGAAATGGCGGAGTGCGCCGAACACCTGATGGTCGGCACGGGCTGGCTTCCGGCCTGTCTGCGGACGCCACCGCTGCGCGATACGGTGGCCCAGGCGCAGCCTGCGGAGGTGGCAGCGGCGGCGGAATAGCGCGCTGTCCCATTCGAATCTTCCATAAGGTCCCGCGCTGCGGCGCGGGGCTTTTTTGCGCGCCTCGGCCCCGCAAACTGCCGAGGGCCGAGGGGGCGCGTTGCGCGGCCTGCTCACACCCTCAGTAACACGGAGCGGCGCCCGAAACGGGCTGGCAGCGATCGGTTGATGACACCTGGAAGCGATAGGCCGGTGCGTGCGACCGCGCCGCATCAATCGCCGGATGTCTTCAGGCCCCAGCCGGTCGAACTGCTGCCGGTGCCACAGGTCAAAGCGTTTCCGTTGTCGCGTTCGACCTCGGACAGACGAACCGCGAAGCGCACCGCTGGCTCGGACGCAGACCGAACCGCCGGGTTTCAGCGCATTATGGCGCGATGGGGGCGCAGGTGGTCTTTCCTGTCCGCCTGGGCACGAAGGCCAAAGGCGACCTCGACGATGAACGTCTGAACGCAACCGGACCCTGGCGCGCAACCGGCCAGGGCCGCTTTTTTCCGCCGCGCTGCGCGCTTTGCATCGCGAGACAAAAAAGCGCCCTGCGCCAGTCCTTCGGCCCTGCGGGTGCGCGCGGTCCGGCCCCGTTCCAGGCGACTTCATCGAGGTCGCGATTGGCGCGGCCCGAGCAGAAAGGAACGACCACCATGTCCATCATCGGCACCTTCACCAAGTCCGAAAACGGCTTCACCGGCAGCATCAAGACCGCGACCCTGAACTTCAAGGCCCGCCTGTCCGAGGTCGAACGCGACAACGAAAACGCCCCCGACTTCCGCGTCTACACCGGCGCGGCCGAGATCGGAGCCGGCTGGAAAAAGACCGCCGAAAACGGCCGCGAATACGTCTCGCTCAAGCTGGACGATCCGAGCTTCGTCAATCCGATCTATGCCAGCCTGTTCCCCGGCGACGATCCCGATACCTTCAACCTGCTGTGGTCGCGCCCGCGCGCAAGCTGACCAACACCTCGGCCCCGTAGCACCTGCTGCGGGGTTTTTCCTGCGCGTCTGGAAGGGATTATGAGAGCGGCTCCGGGGGGCGGAGCCGCTCCGGTCATCGGAATCGAGGGGGGGATGACCCGATGACCATGGGAAGACGGTAGCGGGAGGCGACGGCCTTGGCCATACACAAGGCCGTGACAAACGCTAAGGGCTCCGCCCTCGCGCGGCTCAAGGAGACCGTCCCTGGCGGGACCGTTTGCGGCGGTCTCCCCGGCCTTCCTCCGCAAGGGCTGCGTGCAGCCCGGGTGATCCCCCTCCGCCGCAAACGTCCTTGACCCTTGCTACCCCAGCTCTCGCCGAGGGGCAGGGTTTCAGCGCGATCTTGCGCTGCAACCCATACCCAAAGGAGAGAATACAATGACCCTTCAAGCGATCGATCAAGGTGCGGTTTCAGGGGCTTTTCGTGTCGACCCGTTCAAAGGCGCACGCAATGGCCGGGTGTCTTCGGAGTGGTTTTCCCGTCCCGATGATCAGCGGTTTCTGAACCTCGATGACCTCTATGCCGCCACCCGCCAGCGCCGGGAGTCGGCCCATGTCCGCACAGTCAAATCCGATGCCGTCCGGGTGATCGCCGAGCGCGACGACACCGAAAGCCTGACACTGGTTTGCCCCGGGCGCGAAGACGCCATAGCGCCGACGCACTGGAGTTTCGGCCAGTTGTGCGGGCTCGTTGGCGCGCCGTCCGGCTATCTGCGCCAACTTCCAGCCCCCTTGGCCGCGATCAACCTGCAGCACGGCTTGCTGACCCATCGCGCCGAACTGATCAAGACATTGGAGACCGAAACCGGCGGTATCGAATTGCGTGCGGTGACTGGCCCGGACTATGGCCGCATCTGGGATCACGAGCTTGTCGGCGCTGTGCGCAGGATCGCGGGCAATGGTCTCGGGGATACGCGCTGGAAGGTGCCGGGCGTGCTGGATTGGGGGACCATGCGCCACAATCCATTTGTCGATGTGACCAAGGAAACCACCACGCTTTACGCTTCGGACCGCGATGTGTTTGTCTTTCTCTGCGACGATACCCACCCCATCGAGGCAGGCCGTCTGCCCAATGGCGAGCCCGACCTGTACTTCCGGGGCTTCTACTGCTGGAACAGCGAAGTCGGCTCCAAAACCCTGGGCATGGCCTCGTTTTACCTGCGCGGCGTCTGCCAGAACCGCAACCTCTGGGGCGTCGAAGGGTTCGAGGAAATCACCATCCGCCACTCGAAACGGGCGGCGGACAGGTTCGCTTACGAGGCCGCGCCAGCCCTGACCAGGTTCGCCAATTCCTCCCCGGCAGGCTTCATCGCAGGCATCAAGGCGGCGCGCGAAACCGTGGTGGCCAGGAGCGACGACGACCGCGAATCCTTCCTGAAAAAGCGCGGGTTCACCAAGCCGGAGACCCAGAAAATCATCGAAACCGTGCTCAACGAAGAGGGCAAGAAGCCCGAAAGCGTCTTCGATTTCGTGCAGGGGATCACCGCCTTGGCGCGCACCAAAGCCCATCAGGACAGCCGCCTGGACCTGGAAGGCAGAGCCAAAAAACTGATGACGGCGGTCGGCTGATAAGTCCACCAAGCGATCAGGTTGGACAGCCGCCGGGAGGCGTTTCCCGGCGGCTCGCCACGCCTTCGGCCTGGCTCGCGGAAAGGGTTCGAATCCGGGGAGGGGCCGTTTTCGAGCGTCCGCAACGACGCCCATGACCGCCACCCTTGCGCTCGCACCGCACCGAATGCGCGTGCGTTTCAGCAAGGACAAGACCCCATGAACGATGACATCAACCGCGCCGCCAATGCCAAGAAGGGCAGTCCGTTTCTCAACACTGACCAGGCGGCATTCTATATCGGCCTGTCGCGCCGCACCCTCGAAAAGATGCGCTCCCAAAAGGTCGGGCCGCCCTTCCGGCGTCATGGCCGATATATCCGATACCACATCGACGACCTCGATCGCTGGTCGCAAACCAACACCGCCACAGCCACGAAATCCCCGCGCTCAACGGAGTCAAAAGCGTGATCCGCTGGCAACCCAGACGCCCAGTCACCCCCCTCGACCATCAAAGACGATGGCAAAGAGGCCTTGTCACAGGCGCGGCCCTGGCCGCGCTGATCGTCTCGACCGTTCTCGATCCGCGCCCCTGGCTGGTCTACAATCCAAGCCCCAGCGTCCCGGTCGGCTTCTACTGGATCAGTGCGCTCGAGACGCCTGAACGCGGCGACTTGGTGCTGGTGACGCTCCCGTTGGCGATCCGCCAACTGGCCGATCAGCGCCACTACATCCCGGCGACCGTTCCCGTCTTGAAGCGGGTGGCGGCGCTTGGTGGCGACGAGGTTTGCGCCTTCGAAACCACCATCCGCATCAACGGAAAACGCGCTGGCGAACGCCGGCAACGCGACCGTTTCGGACGTCCCATGCCGTGGTGGACAGGCTGTCATCGCTTGCAAGCAGACGAAGTCTTTCTGTTCAACGCGGCGGCTACGGCATCCTTTGACGGACGCTATTTCGGCATGGTCAAGCAGGCCGCGATCGTCGGCAGGGCGCGCCCCCTATGATCGGGCGGCGCGCCTTGCTTGGGGCCTTCTGCCTCCTGGCCGTGGCGGGTGATCGCGCGACGGCCGCCGCTTTGCATGCTGACCTGGCCTCAGGCAAATGGGACGCATTTATCGCCGAATCCGCTGCCCGGTTCGCCATTCCGGAAGCCTGGATACGCGCCGTCATGGTCGCGGAAAGCGGGGGCCGGACGCACCTGGCGGGCCGGCCCATCCGCTCTCCCGCAGGCGCAATTGGCCTGATGCAACTCATGCCCGCCACTTGGGCGGAGATGCGCCAACGCCACGGACTCGGTCCTGATCCGGACCATCCGCGCGACAACATCCTGGCCGGAACAGCCTACCTGCGAGCCATGTTCGACCGCTTCGGCTATCCCGGCCTGTTTGCCGCCTATAACGCCGGACCGGCACGATATACGGCCAGTCTTGCGGGCCAAACCTTGCCCGCCGAAACGCGTGCCTATCTCGCCAAAGTCACGCAGGCGACGGGGGCAAACGGGGAGGGGGCGGCGGAGATTCCACCCACCCTGACGCCATCCGATCAGGGTCTTTTTGCCATCAAACGGACGCCCGAAACGGCATTTTGAGGCTCTGCCCGGCGCCTCGCCCTGGGGGCGAGGTCGAAAGGGAGCGGAGAAGCGACGGGAAGTCGAAGCGGGCAGGTAAGGCAAGATAAAAGGCCGTCTCTTAAAACGGCTAAGACACTGTCTGCACATCGGATTGTCGCGAGACAGGCGCGAAGGCGGGCGAGATCATCGTCTCGCAACCTGTTGAATTTATTCAGTAGAGGAGTCTCGCATCATGGCCTCGGATGATGATTTTGAGCCGAAACTGGGCCGGATGCGCGCCCAGGCGCCCAAACCCCCAAAATCGCACCGCGCCAGGGTGGTTCACGCGGTTCGGCGCGCCGGCGGCTTCAAACGCACCGCGTCCGGCCCACGCCAGATGTCCGGCCGCTACGGACGCGGCGCCGGTGTCGCCCGCCTGCTGAAAGGGGGCCCGGCCAAGGGGCCGCGCGCCCGTCGCGTGGTGGTCAAGGCGCGCTTCACGCGACTGACCGGCAAGGGCGTCAAGGCGGCCGCCGCCCACCTCAAATATCTCCAGCGTGACGGCGTCACCCGCGACGGAAAACCGGGCCAACTCTACGGACCCGACAATGACCGCATCGATCCCTCGGACTTCATGGCGCGCTGCGAGAACGATCGCCATCAATTCCGCTTCATCGTCGCGCCTGAAGACAGCCTCCAATATGACGACCTTAAGCCTTTGATCCGCAAAGTCATGACGCAGATGGAAACGGACCTCGGCGCAAAGCTCGACTGGGTCGCCGTCGATCACTTCAACACCGGCCACCCCCATACCCACATCGTCGTGCGCGGGCGCGACGATCAGGGCAAGGATCTGGTCATCGCCCGCGAATATCTCAGCCATGGCCTGCGTGATCGCGTCGAGGCCCAGGTCAGCCTCGACCTCGGCCCGCGCTCGGACCGCGAAATCGCCGCCGGCCTGCAGGCCGAAATCGGCCAGGAACACCTGACCGGGATCGACCGCCAATTGCGCCGCGAGGCGGGTGACGAGGGTAGAGTGATGGCCGGACATAGTGATCCGGTCTTGAGCGCCGCCCGGACCGGGCGCATGCACAAGCTCGAACAGCTCGGCCTGGCACAAAGCCTGGGCAACGGTGTTTGGCAACTCCATCCGGAAATGGAAACGACCTTGAAGGCCATGGCGGAGCGCGGCGATATCATCAAGACGTTGCATCGCGCCCTTCAGGCGAGGGGGCGGGAGGCCGCAGTATCCGACAGCCGGCTGCACGTGGGGGGGGCGCCGATGCGCCAAGCCGTGACGGGGCGAGTGATCGAACGCGGCCTGGCTGACGACATGGGGGATCGCCACTACCTCATCATCGAGGGCGGCGACGGCCGTGCCCACTATTTCGATATCGGTCAGGGTGAACTGACAGCGCCGCTCCCGGATCGGGGGGTGGTGCGTGTGTGGCCGAACCTGCCTGGCGTGCGCCCGGCCGATCGGACGATCGTCGAGGTCGCGGCCGCCAATGGCGGCATCTACACCCCCGACCTCCACCTGAAGTTCGATCCGTCAGCCCGCCAGGCCTTCGCCGAAACACATGTCCGGCGTCTCGAAGCGATCCGCGAGGTTGACGGCAGCGTCAGGCGTGAGCCGGACGGGCGATTCCGGATCGACGCGGATTATCTCGCCAACGCCCTGGCCTACGAGGCGCGCCAGGCCCGCCGCCAGCCTGTGACGATCGACCTTCTGTCCGACCGTGACCTAGTCGCGCAGATACGGCACCCGGGCGTGACATGGCTCGATAAGGAGCTGACGGGACGCCGGGGAGACGACTTTGCGGCGGAGGGGTTCGGCGGGGAGGTGCGCGCCGCGCTCCGCTCCCGGCAAATGTGGCTGGTCGAAGAAGGCTTGATCCCGGCCCCTGGCGCTGCACTGCCGGCGAACCTGCTGGGAACCCTGCACCGGCGCGAACTGCGGGGCGTCACGACCGATATCGAGCGCGCCACCGGCAAGGTCTGGAGGGAGGTACGCGGCGGCGACCTGTTCGAAGGCCGTCTCAGGCAATCCGTGACGCTGGGATCGGGCAGGTTCGCGGTCGTTGAACGCGCCAAGGACTTCGCCCTGGTGCCTTGGCGGCACGTACTCGAAAAGCATATCGGCAAGGACGTGTCGGGCGTGGTGCGCAACGGAGGCATCAACTGGACGATAGGTCGCTCCCAAGGACGCGATATCGAATGATCCTAGGCTTATTCGGCGCCCGCATCCTGTCTCGGCGGATCGCGTTCAGTTTGGGCTTTGTAGGTGGCGAGGCGATGCTCCATTGTGAGGAGGGCCGTGCGCTTGCTGCGGCCGAGCAAATTCATCACAACTGGCAGGAGGCTCTACTGCCTCGTCGGGAAGGGCGCGTTGCGGTCCGTCTTGGATTCCCGATGATCAGTCGTGTCCGGAGCCCAGGGTGTCGCTGGTCCTTTACCGCGCCCACCAGCCCTTCGAACGCATTCCCGAGCATGGCGACGGGCCGGGACATCGACCACGCCGCTGCAAAAGCTGGCGGATTATGCCTTCTAGCCCGTATACGGTTTCCCGCGTGGCGCGCTGGTCGCAAATCCGCCCCTTGGGTGAGGAGGAGTTGCCGCTGTTAGAACGACTGATCGACAGATCTAGCCTCATCGCTCCGGGCGATAAGGAGGCGGGCGTGGACCTGAAGTCGATGCCGGCTGGCGCAAGCAGCGTCAAAGATTGCAACCACGTCGGCCTTACGCGCGGACTCGCCCATCAGTTTCCTGCGTGACGAACTTAACGAGCATGGCATCATCACTTGCAAGGATGCGGTACGTTCAAAGGACAAGCGGTACGTCCGGGTCGCCGGCACGGTCCTGGTCCGGCCAGCGCGTGTGCTCGGCCAATGGCCGCGTCTTAATTGCGATCGGGGATGGGAGCGGTGATGCCAACATCGTCGTGTTGGAAAAGACCGGCCTAGAATACAGGACGGCGCTCTACGGCTCCACGATGCTGGCGGTGTCTGGCGATTTTCAGCGGGAAGGGAAGGTATTGCACCTGATCGCTGGAGCCTGGCTCACATGTCTCCGCTCCCCGCCGCCGACGGTCTGCGTGACATGGCCTTGAAGGTGCCTCATCAGCCGGGCGACGAGTTCCGAGACTGCGGGCCGAACTGAGATCATCGCGTGCCTGGCTTTGCGCAGGACGACAGCTTGCGTCATTACAGTCGGGATTTCAGATCGTACGGCTTATAGCCTTGCATCAAGCCGCTTCATATCCGTTCTGAACTGGCGGATTTCCACCTCAAACGCCAAAGCGTAGTCTGCCAAGGAATCGGATAAGCCGCACAACTTTTCGGCTGCTAGCCTGTCCCCGTGTTGCAATGTAGACGCCTTGCGTTTGTCCCATTACCTAGACCGTACCCGACGTCGCCTGGAACGTGGTTAAGGCAACATCAAGCGTCGCCGCCTCTTGCTGGCTGGCCTAGGACCCGCGGCGCATTCGACTTCGGAGGAGCGCCCAATCCAAGAACATGCAAAACATCAAAGCGCTTTAGAACCAGATGGCAAATGAGTGGCAGCACAATAGCCGCGGTTGCTCCCGCAACGACGTGGACAGCAACGATGTCGATATGGACGGCTGACAATAATTTGCGGACTAGAGCGTTGATAACTGTATGCATTACGTAAATTGCCATAGATGACTCCCCGAGTAAGCCCAATACTCTTGCCACACGCCTGTTGGCGAGTTTTGCAGTCGCAATCATTAGGCCGACACCGAAGAGGCCGGCCGGTAAGGCTATTATCGACCAGTACTTCCATCCAATTAAAGCATGCGCTCCGATTGTTGCGCCAGCTAACAGGAGCGCCAAGATGAATGGAGTGGCTGCCCCAACACGGCTTTTAAGTGCCCAGTCGGAGAGAAAATAACCGGCGAGATAAAATGGCAAGAACCGTGCGAGGTGAAAAAGAGGCGGCCATAGTTGTCGAGTGTTTTGAGGTACAAATTCGATGATAAATAATAAAGCTGCACTTACTAGAAGTAAAATAAGTCGATATTGCTTGGGAACTAGTGCGAAAATAACATGGCACATGAGCAAAACGTAAAGAAACCAAAATATCGATATGGGATAAATTGGAATAAATAAAATATCGATAGCGGTAACGTCACCCGAGCCAAAGGGGATTAATAGAATTCCGATGATCAGAGACCACAAGAGGTATGGGTAGAGGATGGTCCAAAACCTGGCAACTAAAAACTGCTGAAGCCCCTTTCTTAGGCTTGCTTCAACCGTTAGCCCCGACAGGAAAAAAAACAGAGGCATGTGAAAGGTGTAAAGAGTAAAATCAAACCATTGAAACTGAGGGGTGTCGGCTGAAATGAGGTTGGCAGATACCAATCCCCGCATGACATGGCCAAGGACTACAAAGACGATTCCCATGCCCTTGGCGCTGTCAATCCACTCTATGCGGTCTTTGAGCTGACGGGGCACTACCCACCTCTTAACTTCTTCCGAATGCTATCGTCGGTTTATATGCGGTGCAGCAAGAACGGCCCACTTGTCAAGCGCTGGGCCCAAGATGTGTGCGAACTTCGGCAGCATTAGGGCGTTTTGGGATAACCCTTAACCTCGCAGCATGCCCATGTGAAAGCGGTGGCGAGGAAGGTATTGGACATCCATGCGCTTAAATCCATCTTCTTGGTCAAGGTTACCCCTTGATGCCGTTTATCGTGCTCGAACTATTTGATAGGCCTCGTCTGCAAGGTTCTTCAATTCGCCCAAGCAAGAGATGGCAATCGGGAATATTCGCCAGAATGAAGGACGCGCGCACTCGTCGCACGTACCGCAAATGCCAATGCCGTGCCAGCCGGTGTCCTGCACCTTTGCCACACTCTGGGCGCCTACATCGCACTATCCCGACACGAGCGGGGAATGAAGACTTTAACGGCGCCTTTACCACTGCGCACATAAATTGTGGCAATCGCAGAAAGCGGTTTTATTTCGAAGGGGCTGTTGATGGATATCGCTGCAAGACAGGCGCGCTCGGAGTCGCTGAGATTAATGCTGGAAAACGGCAGAGCGCGCGTTCAAGCGTTGGCTGCGGAACAGGCCCAGTTGAGATCCGTAGATGCTTCGCCAGCAGGCGAACAGGTAGCCCATGGGGCTAGCGCATCCAAGAGCGCTACGTCAGTACAGCCTGCCGCCGAGCCAGAATCGGCGAAGATCACCAATAGTTATGTCAAGGGAACGCCTGAGCGCGAAGCCGTGACCATGGCCACCGGAATGGCGGAGGTCGCACGCCGTAATATCGAAACGACCAATCTTGGCGCAAACATGTATTCCGCAGCCAAGCGTGCGCTGGAAGATACCGACCTGCTTGAAAAGTTCCGGAAAGCCTACGGCGACGACGGGCTTAAAGAGATTATCTCCGTGCAGGAAAGGTTGATGGCCAAGGGGCTCGGCTTTATGAAGACTGGTGAGGAGGCCATGAGGCGGAGCTTCCAGCTGTCAGACTCAATGGTAACAAAAACGGACGCAGGTGAATATCGCTCCGGCACCTACGTCGCGACTGCATCCGGCGCTGGATGGTCGGTCGAGGTCAAGTCCACGGGTGAAGCCAAGGCTATAGCCAATGGTGTCGATGTGAGTGACCAGGTCAAGGACGCAAGCGATACCGGTTTCAGCTGGTCCGCGCAAATCGCAAGAGCCAAAGCAGGCATCGGAGTGGATGTGCTCGCCTGAGGGTGCGTGCCAGAAGTTGTGAATAATTAGTGAAAACCAAACCTTCCGGTTGACCGACTCGCCTCCGCGGCTAATCTTGTGCTGGGGGATCGAAGCGACTGAATTACGGCTCCCCGTATTTTTGAAACGAGGGGAGCTGTGAAATGACAAAACGACTGGTTCTTGGGGCAGGAGACGATGTCGCTCAGGGGGATTGGGGCGCACCAGATTTTGAAGACCTGATCTATGGTCTTCAGGGAGACGATACCCTCTCGGGCGGCACCGGGGACGATTCTCTTTACGGCTCGACAGGAAGCGATTCTCTTAGCGGCGGTCTCAATAACGACTTCCTGAAAGGGGACGACGACAACGACGTTTTGATTGGCAATACTGGTGATGACGTAATTTTTGGTGGCCAAGGTGATGACGAAATCCATGGCGAGCGGGGCAGCGACTATCTGAGCGGTGAAGACGGTGACGACGCTCTATATTTCCTCGTTGCAGAGGCCCCGGGCTTCTTCGATACTGTCAATGGCGGATTGGGATATGATGTCGTCAACGCGGCAACCACAATTTACCTTGATAAGCTCATTTCCGTTGAAGAAATCGTCGTAACGACGCCTGCGACCACTGAACTCGTTTTCTCTGACGCGAACAACGAAGCTGATCTCTCGATCGTAGACACAACGCTTCTCACGACTATTCGCATGGGTGATGGGGATGATCGCCTGATCGACAACGGCGACGATCATGACCTTTTCGGAGGCGCTGGAGATGATGAAATTCAAGGCGGGTCCGGTAGCGACGATATTTTCGGCGGCTCGGGTGCAGACACGATCCTAGCGGGTGCTGGTAGTGACTACATATATTTCGGCGCGGCCGAGACCGGTTATGACGTGGTCGATGGCGGCGACGGCCTCGACCTTATCACCGTTGGGGATGGCACGTCCGGATACCTTGGCGACAATACCGTCATCAGGCTCGAAGCCGTTACGAATGTCGAGCAGATCTCAGGAAGCGGCTATACGGGCGTAAGGATTGAAGGTTCGGAGCATTCGAACTTACTAGACTTTACGTCTTCCTTTCTTCTTGGCATCGAAAAGGTCAGCGCCGGCGCGGGCACAGACACTGTACTAGGATCCTTCTTCGATGACGTCATAGAGGCCGGGGCAGGCAACGACGAACTGTTCGGCGGCGGTGGATACGATACGATCGATGGGGAAACGGGCGACGACACGGTTTTCTTCACGGGCAACTACGCGGATTACGACGTACCTAGCGTCCTGGATAGCAATGGCTATCTGGTCGTAACGGACTTGCGGCCGGGAGGACCCGATGGTGTGGTAAAGGTCAAGAACGTCGAGTATCTAGTTTTTGCCGATACACAAATTCTTGTCGGCGTGCCTTCGAATATCGCACCGACGAACGTCGTCGATACAAATGCTGCGGCGAATCTGGTCACGGAGAATCTTGATACGGCAGGCACGGCTATATCGGGTCTCGCACTCAGTTCCACAGACACGGCTGGCGATGGCGTTGAATTTCAGTTGGTCGATGATGCCGGCGGGCGGTTCCAGATTGACCCTGTCAGCGGCGTGATCACAGTGAAGGATGCCAACCTGATCGACTATGAAACGGCGACGTCACATTCAATACAGGTACGTACCTTCGACGGCATTGCGTCTTCTACGACTCAGACCATTACGATAAGCGTTGCAAACTTTACCGAGTTCGAAACCTATGCGGGCACTTCGGGTAACGATACGGCATCGGCATCGACGGTCGCTGTCTGGACGATGTCCGGATTGGCCGGTAACGACACTCTGACCGGCAATACGGGCGCCGACATTCTTATCGGTGGTGAAGGCAACGATACGCTTAACGGGGCAGCCGGAAACGACAGCTTCCAGTATTCCGGCAGTGCCAACGGGTTCGATTCCGTCGCGGGCGGCAGCGATACCGACACCATCATCGCTACCGACCACAACACTGTCATCGGCCTGACGGCCATCGACAGCGTGGAAGTCATCTCTTCGGGCGGTTACACCAACGTCTCCGTAGCCGGCTCAGGTGGAAACGACACGCTGAACCTGACCGGCGTGACCGTCACAGGAATTGCGTCTTTTGATATGGCCGCCGGCAATGATGCCTTTACGGGTACAGCTGGCAATGACGTGGTCAGCGGCGGGAGCGGAAACGACACGCTGAACGGCGGTGACGGCAACGATCTGTTCCTGACGACCAGCACCGCCTATGAAGCCGATAGCTACACAGGTGGCCTGGGTTCGGACACGATCCTGGCAACGGCTGCTAATACGGTTATCGGCGTCGCGGCCATGAGCGGCATCGAAGTTATCAGCGGCGGCGGGCTCGGCAATGTCAGCCTGTCGGTTTCGGGAACATTTGATTTCACTAGCATAACGCTGGACGGCATCTCGTTGATACAGGGCGGTACGGCGGCCGATAGCATCACGGGTTCAACGCTCGCAGACAAAATAAATGGGGGCTTGGCTAATGACACCATCTACGGTGGTAATGGAAACGACACGATAACCGGGGGACCGGGGGGCAACAGCGGCAATGACGTGCTGTACGGCGGGAATGGCGACGACACCTTCATGTTCCTCAACCAGCCGCAGAACGATACCTATTACGGTGGCGATGGCTGGGACGTGATTGCCGCAGCTGAAGCCGGCGTGTCTCTAATAGTCGGCAGTGGAAGCCTGAATACCATCGAGGAGATCTCTTCTGGCATTTTTGCCAGCGCCAACATTCAGGTAACAAATGGCCCACAAAACATAAACTTATCGGCGATTAAACTTACCAATATCGGTAAGGTTGTGGGCGGGTTCGATAACGATACGATCACGACGGGTACGACCGACGACTATTTGGATGGCGGCAACGGCAATGACAGCCTGATTGCTGGCGGCGGCAATGACACGCTTGAAGGCAAGGCGGGAACCGACCGGCTGAACGGTGGTGCTGGGAATGACAGGTATATCATCGATACCCTAGACATCATCACCGAACTGGCAGGTGAAGGGACCGATATCGTCATTGCCGGCCACACCTATACACTTGGCGCCAATCTGGAAAACCTGACACTCACAGGCAACACGACGATTTCAGGGACAGGCAACAGCCTGGACAACACGCTGACGGGCAATACGGCTGCCAACACACTGACAGGCGGCGCAGGAAACGACACCTATGTTGTCGACAGCGCCGACACGATCGTCGAGAATGCGGGCGAAGGCGATGATACGGTGGTGATCGCCAGCACATATACGCTTCTGGAGAATTTCGAAAACCTGACACTCACCGGTGTGGACACAATCAGTGGCACTGGCAACAGCGCAGATAATGTGCTGACTGGCAACGGCAGCGCCAATACCTTGACGGGGCTTACAGGCAACGACACCTATGTCATCGACGGCGCCGACACGATAGTCGAAAACGCGGGCGAAGGCACGGACACGGTCGTCATTGCCAGCACCTACACTTTGTTGGCCAACTTTGAAAACCTCACCCTGGCCGGGTCGGGCGCGATCGACGGCGCCGGCAACACGGGTGCGAACGTAATCACGGGTAATGCAGGCAACAATGTGCTGGACGGAGGTGCCGGCGTGGATACGGTTTTGGGCTTGGACGGCAGCGACACGCTTCTCGGTGGCGCAGCCAGCCATGCCGACTCTCTGGATGGCGGCGCGGGCAACGACAGCCTTTTCGGTGGAGAACGCTGGGACACGCTGGTAGGCGGAGACGGTAACGACACCCTCGACGGCGGGCAGGACAATGACCAAATGTATGGAGGCTTGGGAGACGACGTTTATTACGTCGATCATATCGGCGACCGGGTATACGAAAGCCTTACAATCAACGAAGGGGCCGATACCGTTTACGCGTCGATTACTTGGGATATGACCTCGAATACCGAAGCAGTGGTGCTAACCGGGACAGGCAACACATCATCGATCGGCAACAGCCTGCACAACACGATGACCGGAAATTCTGGCGACAACACGTTTTCCGGTGGGGTCAGTCACGATACCATTTACGGCATGGACGGAAATGACTCCATTGACGGGGGTATTGACAGCGACGTTATGTATGGGGGGAACGGTAATGACACCATTCTAGGCGGTCAGCGTTGGGATTCGCTCATCGGTGGTGATGGAGACGACGTGCTGGATGGCGGGACCGAAAACGACCAGATGACGGGCGGACTTGGCAACGATACCTACTATGTCGATCATGTCGGCGACCGGACGAATGAAAGCACAACCATCAACGAAGGTTACGACCTGGTCTATGCATCAATCGACTGGAACCTCTCATCTAATTTCGAAGCAATCGTCCTGACTGGCGCGGGCAATACGTCTAGCGCAGGAAACAGCCTTCACAATAGCATGACGGGGAATTCAGGTCACAACGGGCTGTCTGGCGCCAATGGCAACGATACGCTTGCCGGAGGCGACGGCAACGACAGCCTGAACGGTGGAAGCGGCCATGACAACCTGACCGGTGGAGCTGGTGTGGACGACTTTGTCTTTTCAACGTTGGGAACGAACGGTATCGACACGATCACCGATTTTACCCATGCGATTGACCGTTTGGTGTTTACTGGAGCCGACTACGGTTTTTCGGCTGGACACAATTTGACGACCGCGCAGTTTACTGTCGGCAGCAGCGCCGTGGGTATGAGCGGCCAGTTCATCTGGAACGCAGCTAATGGGCACCTATACTGGGACGCCGATGGCTCGGGTGCAGGGGCGGCCGTGGATCTCGCACTGCTCGGTGGCGCGACCACCCTGTCGTCAAGTGATCTGCAATTCGTATAATTCTGAACAAGGGTTAGTGAGGCCGTAGGACGATCTGCGGCCTCTTTCTTTAGCAAAGGGCGCTTTCCTGGCGAGCATACTGCAGTAAAATCGAGGTCGTTTCGGTAGCGGTGCAGAGTTCCGACCTTCCCTTACTGCAAGATGAACGAACGTCGCCAGTGGTCGCATACAGACTACATGGTAATGGCGTTGATTGCGCTCAGAACTGACCGAGGAGCTCCAACGAGGACTTGTCCGCTTGAAAGTTTTGTTGATGTGGTTGAGGTTTAGGTCAAAGCAGATTTCTCCTTCTTGTATTTGGCCGGCGTCGCCCTGTCCTTTTGCCACACATATCAAAATCGGCGAGATGTGGTGATGTCGTACAAGGCGGCGATATGAAAATTTCGCCTCAGCCCTGATGCTCTCTCGCATGCCCGGCCTGTCGGCGGGCGAGCGAGACCCAGCCGTGACGCCCACCAAACTTCTCATCGGACAAATCCTACTCGTCCTGGCCATGACTGTCCTTGGACTCTGGGCAGCGACCCAATGGGCGGCCGCCCAACTTGCCTATCAGCCCCAACTCGGCGCGCCATGGGTATTTCTCTTTGGCTTGCCAATTTACCGTCCATGGCAACTCTTTGTCTGGTGGTTTCACTTCGAACCCTACGCGCCCCAGATTTTCCATCGCAGCGGCATCCTGGCGGCAACGAGCGGGCTTATGGGCTGCATTACCGCTATATGCGGCTCGCTGTGGCGTGCGCGCCAGTCCCGGTTGGTCACGACCTATGGATCAGCGCGCTGGGCAACGCGCGGAGAAATCTCCCGCGCAGGCCTTCTGGGAGATCAGGGCGTCTTCCTGGGACGCGTCGGCTCCGACTATCTGCGCCACGATGGCCCCGAACACGTCATGGCCTTCGCGCCGACCCGTTCGGGCAAGGGCGTAGGTCTCGTTGTCCCGACCCTCCTGTCATGGACCGGTTCCGTCATCATCCACGACATCAAGGGCGAAAACTGGGATCTGACCGCCGGCTGGCGTGCCCGCTTCTCCCACGCAATCCTGTTCAACCCGACGGACCTGCGCTCTGCCCGTTACAATCCGCTCCTAGAAGTTCGCAAGGGCGCCAACGAGGTGCGCGATGCCCAGAACATCGCCGACATCCTCGTCGACCCGGAAGGCTCACTCGAACACCGTTCCCACTGGGAGAAGACCAGCCACTCCCTGCTCGTCGGGGCCATCCTGCACGTCCTCTACGCCGAGGAGGAAAAGACCCTGGCGCGTGTCGCGACCTTCCTGTCCGATCCGCAGCGCACTCTGATCGACACACTCGAACGGATGCTGACGACCAATCATCTCGGCGGCGAAGGCGAGGGGACAACGCCCCGCGTCCATCCGGTTGTCGCCTCCTCGGCGCGCGAGCTGCTGAACAAGTCGCCGAACGAGCGCTCGGGCGTCCTGTCGACCGCCATGGCCTTTCTCGGACTTTATTATGACCCTGTAGTCGCCGCCACCACCGCGACCTGCGACTGGCGGATCAGCGATCTGGTCAATGCCGAAAACCCGGTGTCCCTCTATCTGGTGATTCCGCCATCGGATATTTCCCGGACCAAGCCGCTCGTCCGCCTCGTCCTCAACCAGATCGGCCGCCGTCTGACCGAGCGTTTGGAAGGGGATCCAGCCAAGCGCAACCGCTACCCGCTGCTGATGATGCTCGATGAGTTTCCCGCGCTCGGCCGTCTGGACTTTTTCGAGACGGCGCTCGCCTTCCAGGCCGGTTATGGCATTCGGGCCTATCTGATCGCGCAATCGCTGAACCAGATATCCAAAGCCTATGGCGAGAACAACGCCATCCTCGACAACTGCCACGTCCGCATCGCCTTCTCCTCCAATGATGAGCGCACCGCCAAACGCATCTCCGATGCGCTCGGCACCGCCACCGAACAACGTGCCCAACGCAACTACGCCGGCCATCGCCTGGCGCCCTGGCTCTCGCACGTCATGGTGTCCCGCCAGGAAACCGCCCGGCCCCTGCTGACCCCCGGCGAGGTGATGCAATTGCCGCCCAGTGACGAACTGGTGCTCGTGTCCGGGCTGGCGCCGATCCGCGCCAAGAAACTGCGCTATTTCGAAGACCGTAACTTCACATCCCGGCAACTCCCGCCGCCTGTCCTGTCTGAAACCCGCTACGCAGATTACCCGCCGGCGCGGCCCAACGACTGGGAAGGTCAGATCCGGAGGGTCGATCACCGCCTGGCTGCTGCCCTGGCCGACCTGGAATCTGAGGACAAAGCTGCCGGCGGTCTTGCCCTGGAGCGCAGCCCCGCAGCGCCGGAGCTCGCGGTTGCGCCGCTGGAAACACCGGACGCATCGCCTTCGGTTGGGCCCGACGATGAGGGCGATATCGCGACCGAAAAGCGCGCCATGGATCAACTGCGCGGTACCGCTGCGCTCGCCCGCGCCGACCTGCTCGCCGTCGAGACCAGGGGCCATCAGAAAGCTGGACAGACATTCGATCTGTTCCGCGGCGTGTAGGAGCCCGAAATGCCGAACAAGGTCCGCTATCAGCTCTTTCTGCCATCGGACGTCAGCCAGCGCCTCGAAGCCCTGGCGGACAAGCCCGGCATGAACAAGTCCGCCATCCTGAGCGACGCCCTGACCGCGTGGCTCGACCGGCGTGGCGCTAACGAACTCGATGATCGGTTCGGTCAGCGCCTCAACCGGATCTCGGCCCAACTCAACCGGCTGGAGCGCGACCAGCTGGTCCAGCTCGAAAGCCTCGCCCTGTTCATTCGCCTGACCCTGATGCGCGATGCGCATCTGCCTGAGCCGGATGCCGCCACGCGCGCGCTCGCCCGCGATCGCTACGAAGCCTTTGTCGCCCAAGTCGCCCGCCATCTGGCATCCGGCCAGACGACGCTCAACCCCATCCGCTCGGAGGAGACCGGCTGATGGATACCACACCCGTCGCGCACCGCCGCCTGCGCACCATGCTTCGCACCGCCATGGGGGAAAGCCTTGCTGTGGCCTTGGCTGATCCCACCGTCTTCGAAATCCTCATCAATCCCGATGGGGCCATTCGCTTCGACTGTGCCGGCAAGGGGCGGGTGCTGGCGTCCGCGACCATGGCGCCAGCCGATGCGGAGCGCATTATTCGCCTGGTCGCCAGTCATGTCCGCTCGGATATCAATCCCGACAGTCCAATCATAAGCGCCGAATTGCCGCTGGGCCTGGACGGTATTGGCGGTGAACGCTTCGAAGGCCTGTTGCCGCCGGTGTCGCGCGGTCCGTGCTTTTCCATCCGGAAGCCAGCCGTGCGCGTCTTCACCCTGAACGACTATGTCGCCGCCGGCGTGGTGACCCAGGCGCAAGCCGCCCTGATGCGGCGGGCGATTCTTGACCGCCAGAATATCCTGGTGGTGGGAGGCACGAGCTCCGGAAAGACCACCCTGACCAACGCGCTGCTGGCCGAAGTCGCCGAGCAGGACGAACGCGTCATCCTCATCGAGGACACCCGCGAACTGCGGTGCGCGGCGCCGGACGTAGTCGAACTGCGCACGCGGCCGGGTCACGTCACTCTGTCCGACCTTGTGCGCTCGACCCTGCGCCTGCGGCCCGACCGGATCATCGTCGGTGAGGTGCGGGGTGCCGAAGCGCTCGATCTCCTGAAGGCCTGGAACACCGGCCACCCCGGCGGCATCGCAACCCTCCATGCCAACTCTGCCCGTGGCGCCCTCTACCGGCTCGAACAGCTAATCCAGGAAGCCGTCACCCACATCCCGCGCGCCCTGATCGCCGAGGCGGTCGACCTTATCGTGTTCATCCGGGGAGCCAACGCCTTCACCGGCCAGCCCCGCCACGTCGCCGATATCGCCGAGGTCGATGGCCTGGACAAGGATGGCGGCTACCACCTTCACCCGCTGCTCGCGCACGGGGAAGACACAAACCCCAACCCCTGACTTTCAAAGGAGATCCTGAATGTTCCAGACATATGCGACACCCTTTCAGCCCGTGGCCCGCCTGCCGCGCATCGGAAGCATACCGGCGATCGCTCCGGCTATTGTGGGCCTCGCGCTCGCTCTCGCGACCTCAGCCACTGCGGCCGGCTCCGGCATGCCCTGGGAAGCGCCCCTGCAGCAGATACTCGACAGCGTGCAGGGGCCGGTAGCCAAGATCGTCGCCGTGATCGTGATCATTGTCACCGGCCTGACCCTGGCCTTCGGTGAAACGTCCGGCGGCTTCCGCAAGCTCATCCAGATCGTCTTCGGCCTGTCGATCGCCTTCGCCGCGTCCTCCTTCTTCCTGACCTTCTTCAGCTTCGGCGGGGGAGCCGTCATCTGATGGCTCAGCGCGTCGAGGGGTTCGATGTCCCCCTGCACCCGTCCCTCACGCAACCGCTGCTGCTGGGCGGTGCGCCGCGGACCCTGGCCATCGCCAACGGCACCGTGGCCGCCGCCCTAGGCCTGGGCTTGCAGATGTGGCTGCCAGGGTTGGGGCTCTGGCTGATCGGCCACACCCTGGCCGTCTTCGCCGCCCGCTACGACCCGGATTTTGTCCCTGTCATCCTGCGCCACCTTCGGCAGAAAGGTTTCTTCCGATGCTGAACCTGCGTCAGTACCGCCAGACGGCGGACCGTCTGGCCGACCACCTGCCCTGGGTGGCGCTGGTCGCCCCGGGCGTCGTTCTCAACAAGGACGGCAGCTTTCAGCGGACGATCCGCTACCAGGGGCCGGACTTGGAGAGCGCAACATCCGCCGAGCTGGTCGGCGTCTCCGCACGCGTCAACAACATCCTCCGCCGGTTCGGCGCCGGCTGGGCCTTATTCTTCGAGGCCCGGCGGTCGCCCGCCCAGGCCTATCCTGAGCGCGGGGCGGAGACAGGTATTGCGCGTCTCATTGACGAAGAGCGCCGCGCCGCGTTCGAAGGCGAGGCGGATAGCCACTTCGAGACTTCTTATTATCTCACGCTCGTTTATATGCCGCCGGCCGATGCCCTGTCGCGGGCCAGCCAGGCGTTGATCGAGACCCCGGACACTGGCACTGCCGGCGAGATCAAACGAGACTGGCGCCGCGAACTTCAGATGTTCGTCAACCGCACCACCAGTGCTGTCGATATGTTTGCCAGCTTCATGCCGAGCGTCGCGGCGCTAAACGATGCCGAAACTCTGTCTCACCTGCACGCCACGATCTCCACCAAGTCTCAATCGGTCCGTGTGCCCGAAACGCCGATCTATCTCGATGCCCTGCTGGTCGATACGCCGCTTACGGGTGGCATGGCGCCACGCCTCGGCGACCACCACGTCCGGACGATCACCGTGCTGGGTTTCCCGAACCACACCCATCCCGGCCTCTTGGACGGTTTGAACCACCTGGCCTTTGCCTACCGCTGGACCACCCGCTTCATCGCGCTGGACAAGGAGCAGGCGACTCAGACCCTGACCAAGATGCGCCGCCAATGGTTCAACAAGCGCAAATCCCTGACCGCCATGCTCCGCGAAGTCATGTACGCCCAGGCATCACCGCTCACCGATACCGACGCGGACAACAAGGTCGCCGATGCCGATGCGGCGCTGCAAGCCCTGGGCGGCGATCATGTCAGCTTCGGCTACCTCACGACGACCGTTTCGGTGCTCGACAAGGATCCCCAACTGGCGGACGAAAAACTACGCGCGATCGAACAGGTCATCCATTCCCTCGGCTTTACGACCATCCGCGAAACCCTGAATGCCGTCGAAGCCTGGCTGGGTTCGCTCCCGGGCCACGTTTATGCCAATGTGCGCCAACCCCTGGTCCACTCCCTCAATCTCGTCCACCTCATGCCGCTGTCGGCGGTCTGGGCGGGACCCGAGCGCGATACCCACCTGGACGGTCCGCCGCTTTTCTATGGTGTCAGCTCCGGCGCGACGCCCTTCCGGCTGTCAGCCCATGTGGGCGATGTCGGCCATATGATGGTCGTCGGCCCCACCGGCGCCGGCAAATCCGTGCTTCTGGCCTTTCTCGCCCTCCAGTTCCAGCGCTACCCCTGCGCCCAGACCTTTGTCTTCGACAAGGGCAATTCGGCGAGAGCCGCAATCCTGGCCATGAATGGCCGTCATCACCGGCTCGGCCGAACCGGCGGCCTGTCCTTCCAGCCCCTCTGGGGCATAGACGATCCTGTCGAACGCGCCTGGGCGCTGGACTGGGTGCTCGGCCTGTTCGAAACCGAAAAGGTCGAGATCACCCCGGACATCAAGGCGAGCGTCTGGACCGCGCTCAACAGCCTGGCCGCCGCGCCAGAAGCCGAGCGCACCCTGACCGGTCTGAGCGTGCTGTTGCCTTCGAGCGCTCTGAAGCTGGCGCTGCAGCCCTTCACCCTGGAGGGCGCCTACGGACAATCCCTCGATGCCGACCGGGACGGACTGGAGCTGTCGCCCTTCCACTGTTTCGAGACCGAAGATCTGATGGGGGAGGCGGGCCTGATCGCACCGGTCCTGACCTACCTCTTTCACCGTCTCGAAGCCAGCTTCGACGGTCGGCCGACCCTGCTGATCCTGGATGAAGCGTGGATATTCCTCGACAACGCCCAGTTCGCCGCCCGCATCCGCGAATGGCTCAAGACCCTTCGCAAGAAGAACGTCAGCGTCATTTTCGCCACGCAATCATTGGCGGACATCGCCGATAGCCCGATCGCACCAGCCATCCTCGAATCCTGCCCGCAACGTCTTTTCCTTCCCAACGACCGTGCCGTCGAGCCGCAATCGGAGGCCGCCTACGTCCGGATGGGGCTTAACCCGCGCCAGGTCGAGTTGATCAGTCAGGCTATCCCCAAGCGGCAATACTACCTGCAATCGCGCCGCGGCAATCGGCTGTTCGACTTAAGCCTCGGCAGCATCGCCCTCGCGGTCTGCGCGGCGGCCTCGCCCGAGGACCAGCGCCAGATCGACGACGTGCTGGAGACGACAGGGCCGTCGGATTTCGCAGCCAGCTACCTCGTCGCGCGAGGCCTGACCTGGGCGGCGGACCTACTCAAACCACCTTAGACGTCTCACCTAACCGATTCAAATGTCTGCACTTTCAGGCCTGTTGCTCACAGGTCGCGCTCCCCCTTTGTCCCAATTCTGGAGATTTCCATGCCTCGTCTTTCTGTCCGCGGTGTCCTTGCTGCCCTGATGCTGTCCGCTGCCGCCGTCCCCCTGGCTGTTCCGGCCGTAGCCCAGCTCGCCGTGTTTGACCCCACCAACTATGCCCAGAACATCCTGCAGGCGACCCGCGCTTTGGAGGCCGTCAACAACCAGATCAAGTCGCTCCAGAACGAAGCGCAGATGATCAAGGATATGGCGACCCAGTTGAAGAAGCTCGATGTCTCCGCGCTCCTGAAGCTGAACAAGGATCTGGCGGCGATCAATGACCTGATGAAGGCCGCTAAGGGTATTGCATTCACCCTCGACGACACACGCGCCGCATTTAAGGCGCAGTTTCCGGCGGCTTATGATTTGTCCATTACGCACAAAGGGTTGTCGGGACAAGCTGAAGCGCGTTGGCAAAGCGCAATGGACGCCTTCCAGCAAACCATCGAGGTCCAGTCCCGGATCAGCGAGGGGCTACAGGCGGATGCCGGGACGCTGAACGATCTGCTCAAGGCGTCGGAAAAGGCCGAAGGCGGACTACAAGCCCAACAGGCCACCAACCAGCTGTCGGCGCTCCTGGCCAAGCAGCAGATGCAGATCGCTACCCTGATGGCCGCGCAGTATCGCGCCGAAGCCCTCGATGCTGCCCGCAAGGCCCAGGGCGAGGCCGCCGCGAAAGCCGCCACTCGCAAGTTCCTCGGTACGGGCAAGGCCTACACCCCGAAATAATCACACACACCACGTGCTCGACGAAGGTGCCTCATGACCGACCTCAACATCATCGACAGCTTCCTGGCCACCTTCATCGCCTACATCGATTCCGGCTTCGGATTGTTGCGCGGGGACCTGGCGCATCTGACCAGCCTCCTGATCGCGATCGATGTAACGATCGCGGCACTCTTCTGGGTGCTCGACGAGCAGAGCCGAATCTTTTCCAAGCTGATCAAGAAGGTGCTGTATGTCGGCGCCTTCGCCTTTATCCTCAACAATTTCCAATCCCTCGCCAGCATCGTCCATCAGTCCTTTGCCCAGCTCGGCATAGTCGCCAGCGGCGGAACCATGTCGGCGGGAGACCTCCTGAAGCCCGGTCGGCTCGCCGGTATCGGCTTTGAAGCCGCGCACCCCTTGTTGGTGCAGATTGCCGACCTCATGGGGCTCGACAGTATATTGGCCAACCTCCTGATGATCGTCATCCTGCTGATCGCCTGGCTACTAGTCCTGCTCGCCTTCTTCGTGCTCGCCATCCAGCTCTTCATCACCGTGCTGGAATTCAAGCTGACCTGCCTGGCGGGCTTTGTCCTAGTGCCCTTCGCCTTCTGGAATAAAACCGCCTTTCTGGCTGAACGCGTGCTCGGCAATGTCGTCACCTCGGGCATCAAGATCATGGTGCTGGCCGTTATCGTCGGCATCGGCTCCGGCTTCTTTTCCAGCTTCGTCGGCGCGCTCGATGGGGCGGAACCCGACATTGCGCAGACCATGACCCTGGTTCTGGCATCCCTGACCCTGCTGGGTCTTGGCATCTTCGGCCCGTCGATCGCCTCCGGCCTTGTTGCCGGCGCGCCCCAACTGGGTGCCGGTGCGGTGCTCGGGACCGTCGGAGCGGCAGCCGCCGCGGGTATGCTTGCTGGCGGTGGGGCCATGGCAGCGGCGCGCATGGTCGGTGGGGCGGCCGGCGGAAGCACGGCGGTTCAGTCCGCGTCGAGCGTTGGCGGAGCAGGTGGCGGCGGCTCGGCAGGCGGAAACGCCTCGCCACCACCACCTCCATCTCCACCACCACCGCCCTCGGGCGGAGGCGCGCGGAGTGCAGGCGGCGGAGAAGGTGCCTCAGCGTCTCGGGCAGTCCAGCCCGAATGGGCCAAGAAGATGCAGCAGGAGCAGCGCCTGCGCGGTCACCTGCATACGGCCCAGACCGCCATCGCGGCGGGGGATCAGCCGATTGCCTCCGCCAACCCCAATATCAGCCACAAGGAGTGATCGATGCGATTCAAACGCCCCGTCCAGCGTTACGGCGATAGCCCCGAACCTGAAACCCCTTATCAAAAGGCTGCTCAGGTCTGGGACGACCGCATCGGGTCCAGTCAGGCGCAGGCCGCCAACTGGCGCTATATGGCGTTCGGTGCCACGGCCATCGCGCTCTCCCTGACTGGCGGGATGGTCTGGCTGGCATCGCAGAGCCGGGTCACGCCCTATGTCGTCGAGGTCGATACGCTCGGACAGGTAAGGGCCGTCGCCCCGGCGTCCGCCACCTATCGACCCAGCGACGCCCAGATCGCATGGTTCCTGGCCCGCTTCATCACCAATGTCCGGTCCCTGTCCAGCGACCCGGTCCTGGTGCGCCAGAACTGGCTCGACGCCTATAATTTCGCGACGGATCGTGCCGCCCAGACCCTGAACGCACAGGCACAACAGGACGATCCGTTTGCCGGGATCGGCGAGCGCAGCGTCACCGTATCGATTGCCAGCGTCGTGCGCGCTTCGCCGACCACCTTTCAGGTCAAATGGCGTGAGCAGACCTATGTCCGCGGCACGCTCGATAAGGCCACGCAATGGACCGCGATCCTCACCATCCAGCAGGCCTTGCCGAAGCGCGAAGACGTCCTGCGCCAGAACCCCCTCGGTCTCTACGTCACCGACCTGGCCTGGTCCCAGGACTATGCCGGGACTCAACCCTCAGAAGGAGCACACCCATGAAATTTCCCATGCTTTGGTGCTTGTCCACCGCCTGCCTCGCCATGGCCTCGGCCGGTACGGTCGAGGCCAAGCTCGCGCGCAAGTCGTCGTCAGTGGCCCGCGCGGTGCAGGCGGCAAACGCTGCCGCCATACAGGAGCCGCGGGCAGGCAGCTTTCTCAACGCCGTGCAGGTCTACACCTGGACAGATGGCGCTGTGTTCCGCCTCTTTGCCGCGCCTGACAAGGTGAGCGACATCGTGCTTCAGGCTGGCGAGGAGTTGATTGCGGTCTCTGCAGGCGACACCGCGCGATGGGTGATCGGCGACACCGTCAGCGGCAGCGGAGACGGCAAACAGGTCCATATTCTGGTGAAGCCCTACACAGCCGGTCTCAAGACCAATCTCATCGTCACGACAAACCGGCGGACCTACCATCTGCAACTGGAAAGCACGGCCGCGACCGCCATGGCGGCGATCTCCTGGCGCTATCCGCAGGATCAAGTGCTGACGCGGAAAGCAGAAACGCCGCCAGAGGCCGCCAGCCCCATGCCGTCGACAGTAGGCCTGTCACCGGAGGTCTTGAGCTTCGGCTATACAATTAGGGGCGACCGTCCGCCGTGGCGGCCGCTTCGAGCATTCGACGACGGGCACAAGGTCTTTATCGAATTTCCTCGCCATCTGCCGCAGACCGAAGCGCCGCCACTGTTTCTGGTCGGTAAGGGCGGCAAGGCCGACCTATTGAACTACCGTGTCCAGGGCCGCTTCTATGTCGTGGATACCCTATTCCATGAGGCTGAGCTGCGGCTGGGCGCCAAACGGCCGTCAGTCGTCCGGATCACGCGGCAAGACGAGGCTCGTCGCCATGACTGAGCCCGTCACCCCGCCTAAGGTCGATCCCGAAACCCTCGTGCTGCGCGCCCAACCGCGTCGCGTCGTCCGGTTCAAGCGTCACGTCCTGGTAGCTGCGGCCGCGGCAGGCTGCGCAGCGATAGCCGCCGTGGCCTGGCTTGGGCTTGGCTTGTCGCCGCCGAAAATTGTTCCCACCCAGACGGTGTTTAATCCAGATGCTCCGGTCAACACGCAAAAGGCAAAGCCCGAACACCTTGCGCAACTTCCCAGCACCTACGCGGAATTACCCGAGGGGGTACCGCAGTTGGGACCACCCTTGCCAGGGGATCTCGGCGGGCCGATTCTTGAGCATCAACAGACCCAAGTGACTGCAGGCGGAGAGGGAGCGGTGCCTCAGCCGAGCCTCGCCGTGAGCGGAGTCTTCTTCCAGGTGACACCGCGGCCGCAGCAGATCAGCGAGCTCACTCCGACCGTGCCGCCGCTGCCGCTTGATGTCCTTCCCGTGTCCACCGCGATCTACAACAACCGTAAGCTGGAAAGCCCGCGTTCGCCCTATCAGGTCATGGCTGGCACGATCATCAGCGCCAGTCTCGTCACAGGGCTGAAGTCCGATCTGCCGGGGTTCGTCATTGCCCAGGTCACACAGCCGGTATTCGACACTGTATCAGGCAGATACCTCCTGATACCCCAGGGAACACGTGTCCTCGGAAAATATGAGGATCGCCTCGCTTTCGGCCAATCGCGGGCGCTCGTGGTGTGGACGCGTCTGATCCTGCCAAATGGCACTTCGCTCGAAATCGACAATTTGCCGGCGACGGACAGTCAGGGTTATGCCGGGCTAACAGACCGCATCGACTATCACACCTTCCAGCTGCTGAAAGGCGTGGGTTTGTCGACCTTGCTGGGGATCGCCGCCCAGGACAGCGGGCGAGACGACGACAGCGACCTCGTGCGCGCGTTCCGCGAAGCCACCCGAGACACCGCCAATCAGGCCGGCCAGCGTATCGTTGAGAAGAGCATCGGCATTGCACCGTCGATCGCGGTGCGGCCAGGATGGCCGGTCCGCGTAATTGTCCACAAAGATTTGGTCCTTCAGCCGTATTCGGGAACGTAGAGCGATGGCCGAATTGAAGCTGGCGAAATTACCGGACCGCACGCCGATAAAGCTCACGGTCACACTGGGCGCCGAACTCCATCAAACACTGAAGGAGTACGCAGACCTGTATCAGGCGACTTACGGCGTTTCCGAACAGGTGGTGGACCTTATCCCGTTCATGCTGGAAGCCTTTGTCAGCAGCGACAAGGGGTTCGTCAAAGGTGCGAAGAGATGAACTCCCTCATCGCAATAAATTGTTGATAGTTGAAGAAAACGAACCGTCCACCTTGCGGTTAGGGCTGCGCTAAGATCCAACCGATTCGGAATGAAATATGCCGCGCCTTGAGTCTGTAATAGCCATACACGCGGTGATTCTTGGAACTGAACTCGTGATTGTTCGGACGCCGTTTATGGAACCGTGCACTCAGAGCCGGATCAGCTCATTCCCATCATACAGCATTTCTAGATAAGCCGGATCAGAGGTTGACCGTCGTGACGTCAACCACGAGTACCAACTGTCGCGCACGTGACGAAGTCTCGGTCTGTCAACGGCATAGCTAAACCTATAACTTTTTCGTTGATTTTTCGCCACCTTTAAACCTAAAATTGCGGAATTTGGGGGGCATACGGACGGCTTTCGACTGTAAGCTCGGCTACCGGACTTATTAGGCGAATGTCGAAATTTTTCAACTTTGATCAGGTTGTTCGAAACATCGAAAACGACCTTGCCCAAATGGGCGCAACTGACCCAAGGCGCGTCGAGAAGGCAATCGTTATAGCCTGCCTGAGCGTTGCCGGCGCGGACCCTCGTGCGCGCCGCGAGTTCAAGAAAGTGACCGAAGCGGAAATTTTGTGCGCGGTGGGCGAACTGCGTCCAGCGGCGGTGGCTTCGCAGCGCCTCGAGGCCGACTATTCCAGTCTCTCAAGCCTGTTGTGCACACTTGCTGCATTTATTAGAGGCCTTGAGGCGCTTTTGATCGAACAGTGTGAATGCGAGCCGGTATCTGATGTCGAGCGGTGGCGGATGTCGACCTCCGCCGGGGAGGCTTTCTTGATACCTATCCCCGGCCGGGTTTGGGCACCATCACGGCCAGACCGGCGATTCGATCGCACGTTCGCGTTGCGCTGCCTCTCCCATCATCGCCTCATCCCTGCTCAAATCGACGGCCTCATAGTGCGGCCTAAGTCGTTTCCGGGTATAGCGTTGAACGATGGAACTCTGCGCCTGGGCGGCGCGCTCTTTCCAGATTTCCGTACAGACCCACCCTACAAGACGGAGCACGCCTTTATAATCACAGATGTAAAATGTGATAAAGCGAAAGAGGTCGTCGATATGGTCTTGGAGCAGAGTTTTCTCAATGGATGCACCGCCACGGTTTTTCCCGAACTCACCGTGCCGCCTGCCACGCGCTCTTACCTGCAGGCCAGTCTTCAGGATAAATTGTGGATGTACGGCGTAGAGGCTGAAGATCCGGGCAGGGACTTTCGAACGCCAGCCATGGTGCTAGCTGGAACTTGGCACGAAGCCATGGAAGGCGTCGTGGAAAATGTCGCGACCGTCTATTCGGGAGACGGACAAGAGATATTGAGATACGCCAAACGGCTAGATTACCAGGATGAGATCCTCGGCGCGGAAGGTATCGAATCTGGCGGCGAACTTCCGCTTCTCGTATTTGACGATGCCATTGTCGCAGTGGGAATATGCTTGGATTTCTGTGACTTGGATGAAGATATCCCCTACAGCAAGATGAGTGCTGATTTGGTTCTTGTGCCATCCATGGGCGACGAGGGCACGATGGACAGCCATCTGGCGAATGCTAAGAAGGTGGGCGTAAGCCAGCTGACGAGAGCCTTCGTTGTCCAGCAAGAGGTTCGGGACAATATCGATTTTATTGGATATGTCTTGGGGGCGCCGAAGGCCGTCAAGATGGATATTGAGCCTCTCAAGCGATCATCTGCCTGGTCACTGATCGTGGCCTGAGAGAAAAATGCAGCGAACTGTTGACAGATCGTTCATGCTGCACGATGTAAAACGTTATGAAATGAAACCGAGACGTGCAAATGTCAAAAGCTAACGTGGATCTCCGGGTCGCGCTTGAAGAATTAGGCGCAGGGGAACTGGCTATTAAGGACGCGAGGCGTCTGGTCGCCCCCGTTTTGGAAGCCGGCGGCGATATTTTCGCAGCCTTCTACAACGCGTTCAGATCCATAACATGGCGCATGGTGCGATCGCCTTCGCCCTCCGAGGACATTGCACAATGGTATGACCTGTGTACGCATGTCGGGGCGGCGATGCGGCGCCGGAACGATGTCGAGAATTCCGCGCGAATGGAAACGCTCGCCGAGTTGCTCGGGCAAACCAGCCGGTTTGCCAAGCTTCAATCTGTCGACTCTGTTGTTCGAAGGCAACACACCGACGCGATTCTCGCCGTCTTAGTGAAACATAAAGGGCGGGCCGATAAGGCCACCATCATGCAGATAACCGGATTGCGGCAGGCCAACCTTTCGCGTTTGCTCAACGTTCTATCAGTCAAGGGTCTGATCGAACGAAGCCGGTTAGGCAAAGAAGCAATCATTACCCTCACGGACAGTGGTCGGCGTGTCGCAGGCAAACAACTCGCGACTATTGACGCGGATGACGCACTTCCGGCGCTTGCCAAGTCTTTCAAAATGCCGGCGATCTGGTGGGATGTCGAAGGACGTCCGAAAGGAACAACAAGTGATTTTCTTCGGCTCATCAGGAGCGCAGGGTTCAAGCAGGCTGGCACCCCGACCCGTCAGGTCTGGTCCGACTGGATCGCGAATGGCCTAGTTGAGTCGGCCGTAGGAGATCAGCTCAACGGACGTATCGTCCGTCTGACGAATGATGTGTGCGTCAAATATCTCGATGCTCAGTTGCCGGACGGTCGCTCCCTGGCCGTGCTCGCAGACGTTTCACGGGAGTTCAGCATCATTGATCGCCTTCGCGAGGAAGCTCTGTCCAGCAAGGAGGAACGTGCGGGCCTCATTTCGGAGGTCAAGCGGCTGGAAAGGGAGCTTGTTGCATCCAAACTTCTGGCGGGGCAAGCTGAAGCGAGAGCCTCAGAAGACCAGCGGCGGCTGCTGTCCGCCCGGAAAGCGGTGGAGGCGCTTAGCCAGGAAATTATTCCTAACACGGCGCACGTGAAGTCCACGCTCCACTCTCTCCGTCTGGAGGCTGAGCTGACTCACTGGCATACTCAATTCGATGCCATGCGCTCGCAGATTTCCGCGGTTCAGACGGCCTTGCGCTATTTCCTTGTCGTGCCGTCCGGGGAGGTCGACCGGCTACCTGACGCGCGTCTCTGGCAGTCTCGAAACCTGCTTGAGGAAACGGTCAGCGCGGTCAACGCGCTGACGACTAAAACAGATTTCTCCATCATTGACTGGCCTGATATGCTCGGAGAGTGTGCGCTAGACGCATCAGCTTGGGCCGTGCTTGGTAACGCTTTGCTGATGCAGGCCCGAGGTGCAACCATAAACCACTTGGTTATCCACCCAATGGTGCGGGACAACTCCCTGATCATTCTGATCGGTCGAAAAAGTCAGGTGCGTCAGCCCCGTTTCTTCGGTGAGCACGCGTTAGCGGATGCAAAATTTGACTTGAGATACTCGTATCTCAGGGATTTGGCTCGTTATACGTCCGTAGAAGTACATGCGAACTACCGAGGGGAGACAATGAGTGATGCCCTGGAATTGCATTTCCCGTTCGTTGAGGGAACTGGCAACTGCGTCACAGGGTTCGAAGCTTGATTGGCCTGCGGCATCCAGCAACACAACGGTCGAGGTGCCGTGGCCCTCTTAGCGTTTTGCTGATCCTTCGAAACGGCGATGACATGACCCTTCCATCACGCCGGCTGCCATGTTCCTGCCTGGCGTCCGAGGGCTCTTAACTCATAGCTGGGCAGTCTTGGCTGCGGCCTTAGGTATATCCATCAATCAACAGGAATCGAACAGGCCACCCTGTGGTTTGGAGCCTCCAAAGTCTCATAGCAGATACGCCGTCGCGGTCACCCGCGGCGGCGTTTCAGTTTTCAAATCCTAGAAAGTGCAATGAGATCAATTTCAAAACTTACCCCCCGTATGATTTCCAATTTTTGCGGAGTACGGATCGCCCCAGTGTTGACGCCGCGCGAAACGGAAAGCCTTCGGACCTACTTGCTCAACCTGCTGCACGAGCGCGTTTTTCCGCCATACGACAAGCATCGCATTGATTGCTGGGCAATCGCACAAGCAAGCGGTGTTGACGAGGAACGGCTGCGTAATGCCAGAGCTGACATTCAACCGGTATTCGACGCAATGTGCCGCGCCTTAGCTGACTCAGGTACGGTACGGCCAAAATCCCGAATGGTCCTGCTCAAGGCCGATCCCGCCTACAAGCCAATAGGTGACGAAAAAGCGGCCAAGCCAAAACGAACGCCTGCAGAGTTGCCTATGAAGCGGAAGCGGGGGCGCCCCCGGAAAATAGAAGCGGGCATAAGCCCGCCAACAGTTCGTCGGAAGACTGGTCCGAAGCCGAAGGAAATCATCGAGAATCCCGAACCCAAATGGACCGAATGGAAAGAACTGCCGGATTTCGGCCAGAACCTGGCGATGCATATGCGCCGCCATGGCGACAGCGCGCGGCACCTGTGTAGGGCCGTTTCCGACGAGGGAATTACGCTCGATTTTCATGCGCTTCGACACTGGATCAAGGACGTTTCATCCCCTCAATCTGCACACAGCCTAATCATCTTGAATCGGATCGAGCATCGATACCGATTGCCCAAGGATTATTTCAGGGTGCGTCTGCCACACCCCAGCCGGGCTGTCCGCGGTTCGGCTTTGGAAGGGATAGCTCCGCCCATGCGCAGGAGATTGGCTTGGCATCTGCCGGACGATTTCATTCAACGCCCTGGGCAAGAGCAGGAAGATATTCTCCAATGGGTGATGAAAAACATTATCGCTGGAACCACGGACTATCGGCGCTATCAGGCGGCGGCTGTCAAACAGCGCTATGGCCTGAGGTTCAAAAGCATCCGAAACGGTCGCATCGTTGGCGGGGTAGGCGGTCCATCTTGCGACGATGAAATATCGGCTGAGCTCAGATCGGCTCAGGTTCTAGCCCCTCGGTTACTCGAGCAAGAGATGGCCGATTTGATCAGGTTCAAAACCTCAACACTCACGGCCTTCGGCTTCCAGCGGCATGGAGTCTGGAACGACGAGACCGCTGACCAGAAGGTCGAACATCTTGGACTGATGTTTGGAGCTTTGGTCGCCGCACCTGACGGACCCATTCGAGGGTACGGCATGACGCCAGGCGCATTGACCTTCGGCATTCTCGCCTTCCCCTCTGTATGGGACTGGTATTTGCAATGGCGTGAACAGAGACGTGGCTTCTACACCGTTTGGGAAAGCGATATGCTCGTTATCGGCCAATCGCTGGCTCGAGAAGAAACGGGGTGGCTGAGGCAGATGCCCCAACTCGCAGACCGGCTTCGTCCAGTCCCAGGTTTGATCAGCGAAAGTGAAATTCTAACGGCGCGATCGAACTGGGCTGGCCAGTGCGATGTCGTCTTCAAGCACGGCCGGCAACGTGAAAAGGAGATCGTTCGGGTCGCCCGCGTGCATCGCGACCCTTTCGAGCCAATCCTGCCGATCTTGGAGGCAGACAGCCCTGTCGGTGAGTACCGGCGCATTACCGACGAGATCCTCAGGCTGATGCCGAACGAGCAGCGATACCCCCGCGCTGCCGCAGAAGCGGTCAGGTCCTTCCTTCTATTGCGTATGGGGCTGCACCTTGGCCTTCGGCAAAAAAACATGCGGCAACTATTGTTGTGTCCCAAAGATAGAGTGCCGACTATCGAGCGGCACCTTGAAGATCAAAAGCGAGGCGAACTTCGCTGGAGCCATCGCGATAACGGCTGGGAAGTTCTCATTCCGTCTGTCGCGTTTAAGAATGCGACTTCGTCGTTTTTTGGATCGAAACCGTTCCGGCTACTGCTGCCCGATCTTGGAGGCCTGTACGAAATGATTGATGCTTGGATAGAAAGGCACAGATTGGTGCTGTTGGGGCCTGCAGCCGATCCAGGAACCTTTTTCGTCAAGACCGCGAAAAGGAGTAGTGCGTCGGCAGCGTATGAGCAGGCTACCTTCTACGAGGCTTGGCGCCTGACGATCCAACGATATGGCATATTCAACCCCTATACCCAACGGGGCGCGATAAGGGGACTGCTGCCGCATGGGCCACACAATGTTCGAGATGTTCTGGCCACCCACATCCTGAAACAGACGGGGTCATACGAGCAGGCAAGCTATGCCATTCAGGACACGCCTGAAATGGTCTCACAGCACTACGGTAGATTCCTGCCGCAAGATAAGGCGGCTCTCGCCGCCCAGATATTGAATAGAGTCTGGGAAGCAGCTTAACCTGGTATCCATGGGCTTCCATGGCAACTTGGAAGCCCCATTTGAATTGGACGGTAGTGGTAAATTGCTTAGAGTTGCTCATGAAGTCCCCCTGTGTCGATATTTGCAAATTCGAAAAGACAACTGGGCTGTGCATTGCTTGCTTCCGAACAAAGTCGGAAGACAAGCAGTGGAGGAAGCTGTCGGAGAAGAAGCAGGGGAAGATCCTTGATGCCCGCAAGGAGCGTAAAGCTCTGGTCAAGGCGGCTAAAGGCAAGAACGTTTAAAGCAATCCTTCATCAGAGCTGCAGGATTAGCCCTCTCGCCGAGTAACAGCGAAAAGTGAAACCCTCGCGGAGGCGTCATTTGCAGCACGTGGCAGGAGTTTCACCGGTGCTTCGGGAGGTGGCAGCAATTTTGTGAGAAATTCATTCCACAGTTTCATCGCCGCGCGCTTTTCAGGCATGTAGTCCCATCGGTCGTAGTGCCGGGAGGAGACATCCTGCATTGAGTGATTTTGGAGCCTATCCCGGATGTCCTTTGACAGTCCAGCCTTCCCAGCCAAGGTCTTCCAGGTTCTCCGAAGATCCCGGTTTGTGGCAGTGGGAATTGTGCCCTGTTGCCGGTGCCGGAACAAGAATGCGTAGAGCGTTTCTGCCCTTACCGGCCGCGTTGGGTCATGCAGTGATGGGAAAAACCATCCGTAACTGTTTGGTGTGAGGCTCTCTATGAGGTTTGCCGCCATCTCTGGAACCGGAATGGAATGAGGCCTTTTGTTTTTCGTAACCGACCAGTCAATGATCTTATCCTCCGCGTCCCACTGTGAAATATGCAATTTTGCAATCTCGTCAACGCGCTGGCCCGTGAGCATTAGGAGCCGAATGGCCAAAGTGTACGGTCGGTGCACCCGTCGGCCAGGACGTTCGAGCCACCTGTATAGTGCTGCGAACTCTTGTTCAGTCAGCCAGCGAGTGCCAACTGTCTTGGGCTCAGTCGGAATGCTCTCGGCCGGATTTATTTTCAGATGAAACCGGCGCGGCGCAGCTGATCTGTAGTCATGTTCAGATCTTAAGCCCCAACTGAATGCTGCCCGAAGATACGACCGCACATGATCGGCCATCGACTTCGCTCCTCGGAGATATATTGGACGGATCACTTCGAGGATGTCCTCAGGTTCGATATCACGGGCAAGACGTTTGCGGCCCAAAGTCTCGGCTATTTTGGCCAAGCCCTTTTCTGTTTCAAACCATGATACCTTTCCGTTGTCCTTGAGGTATTGAACGTATCCAGAAAAGAGGTCCCCCACGCTGCCCGGACGAGTATCGAAGGCAGTCTTGATACTCCTCTTTTTTTGAACAAGGCTGGCATAGTCCCGCTGATAGATGTTACGGGCTTCTGCTAAGGTCATGGCAGGGTATGCGCCAATTTTCCGAGACAGGCGCTTCCCTTCACGGTGCTGTACGGCCATCCACGAGCAGGTTACCCGCGTCTTGGTGGGTTTAAGGACAAGCACCAACCGCCCTGTTCCATGGCCTTCGCCATCTTTGAGGTTCTGTTGTTTGCGCGACTCTGCGACCCGCTTGATCGCATGCATTATCTCGAGGTTGGTAAGAAATGGCATGTCGTGTGCCTCGGCTAATTGGGGATCGGTTGCGATCGAATAAAGCTTAACGGTAACAGAAGGCCGGTCAATCGCCCTCTGGCCGAAGCCACTATCCCAAAATGCCCTTAGCTACGACAAGCGAGAAATTCTGTATTATCAAAGGGTAAGAGAGCGTATGTGATGCATGCCCTCAGTAGATTATGCACCAAAATAATGTTGCTGGCTGACAGTTCCAGCGCGCGGCGCATGATTTCGCGCGGATAGGCCGGGGCGTGGTCGACCGTGCCGACGCCCATGACCTCGTCGGCGATCAGCTGGTTCTTCTTGTCGAGGAACAGGACGCGGAACTGTTCGCGCGGTTCATGGGCCAGCGTTACCCTGAGATAGGACACGAGTGCCGACCATGAGGCGATGACGGTGGTGCGTTTCAATGGCTCGGCGACCAGCCGCCGCGTCGCTTCGAACATCAGTTGCAGATCGAGCGCGATATCAGGTGTCATCCTGAGGGCGCGGCCCTTGTTGTCGCGCGCCGAAACCTGGAGCATGTCTTCGAGCGGCGCCGACAGGGCCGCGGCCAGCGAGCCGAAGCGGGCCAGCAGGGCCTTGGCCAGTGGCTTGACGTCGCGTTGCGGGATCGACCGAAACAGGAAGAGTTCCAGAAGTTCGTATTCGGGCAGCGCCGATACGCCGCCCTTGCGCGCCCGGTCGCGCAGCCTCTGGCGGTGCCCGCCATGGTTGGGCAGGATTGGTGCGCTGTCTTCGGCCAAGGTCGTCTCCCCCATGCCCGGAGCCTAACGTGAGCCTGTGCGGAAAGCCAGCGCTTCGTCGCGGTTGTTGACGTCTTAGGGACGGAAACGGTCGATCAGAGAAGCGGTGAAGATTTCAACACCCGTATCGGTGACGCCGACGCTGTGTTCACACTGCGCCGTCAGGCTCTTGTCGCGGGTCACCGCGGTCCAGCCATCATTGAGCACCTTCACCTCGGGCTTGCCGAGATTGATCATCGGCTCAATGGTGAAGAACATGCCTTTTTCCAGCCGCGGGCCGGTGCCGGGCTTGCCGAAGTGCAGGACATTGGGATTGTCGTGGAAGACGCGTCCCAGGCCATGGCCGCAGAATTCACGCACAACCGAGCAGCGCTGGGCCTCGGCGTATTTCTGGATGGCGTGGGCGATGTCGCCGAAGGTGTTGCCAGGCTTGACCTGCTCAAGGCCGAGACGCAGCGATTCGTAGGTGATCTCGACCAGGCGCTTAGCCTTGGGGGCAACCTGGCCCACCTCGTACATACGCGAGGTATCGCCGTGCCAGCCATCGATAATGGCGGTGACGTCGATATTGACGATGTCGCCTTCGCGCAAGGTCTTGTCCGACGGAATGCCGTGGCAGACGATGTGGTTCGGCGAGATGCACACCGTGTGCTGGTAGCCGCGATAGTACAGGCAGGCGGGCAGGGCGCCGTGGTCGTAGATATATTCGCGCGCCAGGTCGTCGAGGTGCGAGGTACGCACGCCCGGGACGACGTGGGGGATCAACATGTCGAGGCAGCCGGCGGCGATACGGCCGGCCTTGCGCATGCCTTCGAAGTCCTCTTCCGTATGGATGCGGATGGATTCGGTGCGGACGAGGAAATCGGAATCTACGGTCATGTGCGACAATATAGCCGTGCAGCCGGCTCAGCGCCAGAGTGTGAGGAATATTTGGTGCCGGACTTACCCACGGAGATGTCGCCGCGCATCTGGTGAAGGGGGGCGTGAGCGCCTAATTAGCATCTGTCCCGTGAGTCGTGTATGACAGGGACAGGAGTCCGGAATGTCCAACGCGCGTATCCTGGTTTTCGGCAATGAGAAGGGCGGGGCCGGCAA
>CBFGPQ010000002.1:0-81598 GCA_965650705.1 uncultured Asticcacaulis sp.
ATGGTCATGGAACCCTCACTGTTTACAAATAGTAGCTTGGTCTCAGCGTATGTCGATCTTTGTTCCAAGCGCGAAAGCGCCGAAGCTGGCATCCCACCTCTGGCCCGCGGCGGCATCGTCGGCGTTGGCCAGACGAATGGCATAGCGGCCATCGCTTCCCAGCCGATTATCGCCATCAGGCAAGGCCAGCCAAACGTCCTGTGTGCCAACAGGCAGATCAGCCGGCAGGGTAATGGTCAAGGTCTCGGCCGTTCCAGCGCCGGGCAACCAGCGCCGGGCATCTCCGCCGCGCGCGTCGATGCGGCGCAAAGCTCCGGAGACGGGGTCGCGCAGGACGATCTGGACCGGCCGTGGATTGTAGAGCCGCGCCCAGCCGGAATTGCGCACCACGACTTGCACGCTCACATCGCTGCCGCGCGAGGCCGATGCCGGATGACTGAGACTGACCAAACCGAAGCGATAGCCCATGCTGCGGCGCACATCCGCCATGCAGCCTTGCTTCGTCCAGTTGTCGTGGAACAAACGGCGGTAATAGCCGTCATTGAGATAGGTCAGGTTATAACGCGCGCCTTCGGACAGGATGTCTGCGCAGGCTGAGCACGGCACTGCGCCGGGATCGTCAGCTGGATTGCAGGTTTCGCCACCGAACGGCGCAAGGTCGCCTAGCCCATCGAGGTAGGCCTGCTGGGCGGCGCGCTTCGTGGCGTCTTCATCGAAGGTGCCGACGTCGGTCTGGCTGGCCAGGAAGCAGTCATTGTGAAACCCTAAGCGAAACGCGCCGCTGACCGCTGTATCGAGGCTTGGCAAGGTCGGCGTCCAGTCTTGGAGATAGGGCGGATAACGGAACTGGATAAATCGCGTCGCCGGTACGGCGTCCAGAAGCGCATCCTTGATCGCCGTGCGGTTTTCCGGCGAAGTCAGGCCATTCGATGAAGTATGCCACTCCCCCCAGGCGCCAATAAAGCCGGCCTGCACAAAGGCGACGATGTCGGCATTGCGTGCCAGCAGCGGCTTGAGCTGGAGCAGATGACTTTTAACGCGAGCGAGCGAGGCGTCCTTAGCGTCGCGATATTCAGTCTCGCCGCGTGGATAGTTATAGGTCGCGCGCAAGATCAGCTTGACCCCGCCCGCCCGCGCCGTCGCAAAGGCGTTTTCCAGCCGCGTCAGATAGGCCGACGGAATATCCGCCTCGCGATAGGTTTCCAGATTGATCCGGACGTACATCAGCCGGAAACCAGCGGCATAGGCCTCCGAGACATTGGCGGCGGTCAGTTGATCGAAGTCGGACGACGCCGCGCGATAGAAACCGCGCTCCGGATTGGGAAAGTCGGCATCCGTAGACTTGAAAACGGCGACCACCTGCCCCGGGGACGGGGGGAATGTACCGGGCGCAGGCGCCGCCGAGTGCGCTGCGCCTGAACCGCCGCCACAGGCAACAAGGCTCAGGCCCAGCACGGTTGAAAGCGCCACAAGGCGCGGTTTTGCGATGGACACGGAAGCCGTCATGCCCCCTCCTGTTTTCTTATTGCCCCCTGGCCTTTGTATGGAAATCCCCCTTCCGTCAGCTTCGCTTTCGCTCGCTGCCACCTACCCCGTTTACGTGGGTTTGGCGCCAGCAAAAGTATAGCTTTCGCGAGCCATGGGCATTTGCGGAGCAAATGACGGAAGGGGATCTTACTTTTAGAACCGATAGCTCACACCCAGCTTCACCGAAGCGCCGTAGCGGTAATAGCCCTGCGGCAGGAACGGATTGCCATTGATGCTGTAGGTCTGGGCTTCGTCGAGCAGGTTCTGGCCTTCGAGCGAGAGTTCGAGCCGGTCATTGATCTTGTACGAAGCGTGCGCCGTGACCCAGGTGATCGGATCGGCGACTTCATTATAGCCTTCGCCCAGGACATTGATGGCGGTGACGAAACCATCGGTGTGGTCGCCGGTCAGGCGCAGCGAGATCGGCCCTTTTTCATAGACGGCGCTGAGCGAGTAGACGGATGGCGCGATGCCTTCCAGCGGACGCTCCTGCTCGCCGACCCAGCTCTTGGCCCAATTGCGCGTGTACTGCGCCTGGATGCCGAAGCCGTTTTCCAGGAAATGCTGGAAGCCCACTTCGACGCCATCGACCTTGGCATGGTCGCCATTGATTGGGCGGCTGACATTGAACAAATAGCCGGGTACGCCGATGTCCTGCCCCGGTTCCCAGCTGGTCGTGATCTGGTCCTTGATTTTCTTGGTGAAGACCGCGACGTTGAAGATCGAGTTGCGGCTGAAATACCACTCCAGCGAGGCATCGAACTGGTCGGCCTGGTAGGGCTTCAGCTCGGCATTGCCACCATAGATCTGAGTAAACTCGCCCCACGACACGCTTTCGGTCGTGTTGGTGGGCGCCAGCATGTTGACCGACGGACGAGCCATGGTGCGGGCGGCGCCCAGTCGCAGGCGCAGTTCTTCGGTGAAGCGGTAGTTCAGGTTGAACGACGGCAGGAGGTAGGTCTCTTCCGCATCCTGCGTCACCTCGCTCGGATCGTCATAGACGGCGGTATAGTTGAAAGCGCCGTTCTCAATGATCTCAAGGATCTTCGCATCCCAGGCCTGGGCATTTGTCTTGGTATTGACGACGCGCAAACCGACATTCCCGGTCCAGTTGCTGCCTGTCAGGTTGGCCTGGACGTAGGCCGCCCAGGTCTTTTCGCCGACCCGGTAGCTTTGCAGCGGATTCCATACGGGCGCGGCCTTTGAGTAATCGTACGTGCCGCCGCCTGGACGCGCCGTGCCGTTGTAGGCGGCCAGGGCCTGCTGATAGGCTTCGATGTCGAAGGCCAGGAAAGTGCGCGGGAAGTCGCCGCCGACCTCGCTCATGAAGTTCGGCAAGGAGAAGCTGTGCGAAATAACATTGCCGCCCAGGTCTTCGACATTGATGGCGTAGTTGCCGGAATAGTAGTCGGCGCCACCGGTTAGGGCGTTGTTGACCAGGTCACGTGACTTCTTCCGGTCGGTATAGCTGGTGCCGAACTGCACGCTTTCCAACCAGCCACGGCTGGTCGCCCATTTGCCGGCAACCGTGGCGCCAATGATTTCGTCATCTATATTGTCGCCGGCCAGCGAGAAGTAGTGCGTGTTGAAATCGGCATCGCCAAAATCACCATTGGCGAGGCCCGACGCCAGGTCGCGGCCGTCGTCGAAATCGACGGTGACATTGGGTACGCGATCGCCAGTCAGCGATATGTGCGCGGAGTTCGGCTGATTCATACGCAGGACGACATAGCTGTCCTGCCCGCCGGAATGACGCTTGGAGGTCGAGCTGTAGAGGTCGCCGGTCAGGCTCAGCGTGTCCGATACCTGCCATTGGGCGTTGACGCCGAACAGCTGGGTTTCCACCACGCGGTAAGAGGTCTGGTTGAGCAGCTCCGGGTTCATCCGCAGCTCCGGGTCGGGATTGGTCATGTCAAAGCTGGTGACGATGCCGTCCTGGATGACCATGTTCGACCAGCGGTCGGGCGCGAACAGCGGATAGAAGGACTGCTGGTAACCCACTTCCGGCGAGTCGAGCTTGGTCGACAGGCCGTCGAAGACCAGGCGGAAGGTGTCGGAGGGACGCCATTCCAGTTTACCGGTAAAGGCCGTGCGCTCCTTCTTTTCGAGGATCGAACCGACGCGGAATTGGCCAGGTCCGATCAGGCCGTATTCCTCTTCATCGAGCACGCCATTACCGTTCGGATCTATAGCACCGCCCCAGGTATTGCCCCATAACCAGCTTTCGTCAGTGGGGTCGGCATTGCGGCTCCAACCGCCGTCATTGCCTGCGATATCGCTGCGGTCGTCGCGCTGTTCCAGCACCACGCCCAACAGGATGCCCCAGGTGTCGTCGGCAAAGGTGTTGCTGTAGACACCGGAAATCTTCTTGCCGTCCAGTTCGGACATCAGATTGCGATCGGCCTCGAACCGCACGCTGCCGTGCTGGCCGCGCTTGTCGAACGGGCTGGCCGAGCGCAGGTTGACCAGGCCGCCGATGGCGCCTTCGGTTAGCGAGGCCTCCGCGCCCTTGACAACGTCGGCGCCGCTGATGACGTCGGACGGCAGGACGTCATAGGCAAAGTCGCGCCCCGCCCCGTCGGTCGCCAGGATCCGGCCGTTAAAGGTCGATAGTGTATATTCCGGCCCCAGACCGCGGACACTGACCGTGCGGCCTTCACCGCCGGCGCCGCGCGAAATCGAAACCCCGGTGATGTGCGCCAACGAGTCCGCGACGTTGTCATCCGGGAAGGTACCGAGTTCCAGTGCGCTTATCGAATCCGTCACCGTCGTGGCATTGCGCTTGGTACGGATGGCGCGCGCGGAGCTGCCGCGGACGCCGACGATGACGACCTCTTCACTCTCGACCGGTGCCGGCGCCGAGTCCTGCGCAAAGGCGGAACTGGCGGTCAGGAGGGCAGCAAAAGCTACGCCGGTGAGCGCGACGGCGCGGAAAGACTGACGACGGTACATTTGAAATATCCCATTTTCATGTTTGAACGACCAAATCAGCCTTCGTTTGGAAACAAAAATCGCAAACAAACGTTTCGCTTTCCAATGAGACCTAATGAAAACGTAACATTAGCTTCGAAAAGCTGTCAAATCGAAACGTAACGAAACCGAACATAAAGTTTGTTTGCAGTTCGGTGACGCGAAAATGGCACACTGAATTGTCTGGTTGCGGCCAAGCAAGGCGGCAAATTTCGCAAGCGCCGCTAGTCCGCCGGATTGCACCTCCAGCAACCACCACGAAGTCCGCGACGAAAAAGCGTTACGCCGGAAACAAGCGCAATCGGCGATCGCACTGTCGAGCAGCTCAAGAATTAGGCGTTAGCCCGCTTTGCCAATATGCAAATTGTAAGATGATCTGATCCACCCGTTTAAGCAGGCGCCCACTCAAAGCCCTAACCTGCGGTAGGCATCAATACCATCACCGCGTTGACCAGGATCAACGCGGTGATGGTCTAGTAGAACAGGGAGTTCTCGGTCAGAGCCAGCAGCCTGGTGCGTAATGGCGCAAGCGCTATTTGCTTTCCGCTTTCGGCTTATGGCTGGTGAGAACAAGCGAACAGATAATCCCGCCCAGGATCAGTGCCAGGGTTACGCCCAGAGAGACGTTCGGCGGAAACTTTTCAAGTCCCATCCAGTCGGCCACGAACGGCTTGGCGCCGATGAAGATGAGCACCATGGCCAAGGCGGGTTTCAAGTATTTGAAACGATGTATGACCGCTGCCAGGGCAAAGTAGAGTGCGCGCAGGCCAAGGATTGCAAAGATGTTGCTGGTGTAGACGATGTAGGGGTCAAGGGTGATCGTGAATATGGCGGGCACACTGTCGACCGCGAACACAAGGTCGACAAACTCGACCATAAGCAATGTGATGAGCAGCGGCGTGGCAAGGGTACGCCATTTTCCGGTGCGCTCGTCCCGCTGCCGTGTCACGAACTTATTGCCATCAAGCGCCTGTGATACCGGTATGATTTTACGCAAGAGCTTCAACATACCGTTCTTTTCAATGTCGGGCTCTTCGTTGCCGGACACGAGCATCTTGACGCCCGTGAAAATCAGGAAGACCGCAAAAAGGTAGAGTATCCAGCTGTACTGGGCCACCAGAGTGGCCCCTAGCCCGATCATTATGCCCCGCAGAACGATGACGCCGAGGATGCCCCAGAACAATACCCGGTGCTGGTATTCGCGGGGGACGGCGAAATAGGTGAATATCAGCGAAATAACAAAGACATTGTCCATTGCCAGGGTTTTTTCGACGATAAACCCTGTCAGATATTCCTTGCCGGCCTGATCCCCCAGTTCAAACCAGATCCACGCGCCGAAGCCCAGGGCGATGGCAATGTAGAAGGCGCTCATCCAAAGGCTTTCGGCAATGCCGACCGTGTGGGACTTGCGGTGAAGCACGCCCAGGTCGAACGCCAGCAGGAGGATGACAATAGAAAGGAAGGCCGCCCACATCCAGGCGGGCTTTCCCATAACAGGCTCGAAAAGCAGTTCCATCGGAGTGTCCTGAAAACAAGCACATCCCGAAACGGGTTTTGAATAAGATGTGCGTTAAAACAAAGCATGCGCGCAGGCGCGGCCACCCGGGCCGAGGTCCGCCCTAGTCAAATTCGCATATTGGCCGCCGGCGGCGTGGCGCTGCGGTTTGGTATCGCGATCTGGGCAGGAGGCCGAACAGCCCCTGCTCTACGATCCGGTCAAGTTCGCCGCTGTCGAGCCAGACGCCCCCACAGGTGGCGCAGGTATCGATTTCGACGGCGCCGTGAAAAGAGCGGCTGAGTAATGTGTGGCAGTCAGGGCAGGTGCGGTTGGACATGACGGATTCGCTGTGGTTCGACGGAAGCCGTCCTGGTCTCCCGCCGGATATGACATCAGTTGGACGCGATCTGGCGTTCTGTTCCGGGCGTCGGCGAGGCGGCGTTATCAGCTACGCGAAGCTGTCCCGGGCTGCAGGACGTCGGCCCGGCAGGATTGCCTCCCGCCACCGGCCAATGTGACAGGTGTGTCCAAGGTCCGTTCCGTGCCAGTTATGATAAGCGGGCTGGTCTTCATAGGTTCGCTCCATGGTGTGATCACCGCCGCGCGGCTGTGCGGGGGCCGAACCTTATCTAACCGAATGCGATGCTGGATTTCCGTTTCGGGTTAGGGCGCTTGTCGTAGGAATTGCGAAGGGGTTCACCAACAGGTTTTTTACACCTACGCAGCGGAAAGGCAGCGGCCGCGTCGACCAAACGCAACAGCTTTTTGGCGCGGCATTGACCTATCCTGGCCGCATTGCTTCGTTAGTCATGGAGAGTGAGCAATGCTTCGTCGAAGTTCTTCGCCCGGGGCTACGCATCGACCCCCGCGTGCCAAGGCTATATCTGTCCCCATCGATGTCGGCCTGCGCCAGTATATGCTGGGCATTTACTCCTATATGGCGCTGGCGCTCATGGTCAGCGGCGCGGTCGCCTTTCTTGCCGCGCAATCCCAGCCTTTCATCGATGCCGTCTATATTATGAACGGAGACCGGATAGCGGGCCTGCAGCCGGCGGGGTGGGTGGTTGCGCTTAGCCCACTTGGGCTGGCGCTTCTGCTGGGCTTCGGCCTGCAGCGTATGAGCCTTGCGGCGGCCCAGGCCGCTTACTGGACATTCGCCGTCTTGATGGGGTTGTCCCTGACGACAATCGCGCTGGCATATACCGCAACCTCCATCGCTCAGGTCTTCTTCGTTGCGGCGGCCACTTTCGGTGTGGTCAGCCTTTACGGGTACACGACGCACCGCAATCTGGCACGCCTGGGCGGCTTTCTGATGATGGCGGTCATTGGTCTTGTGGTCGCCGCCCTGGTCAACCTGTTTCTGCAGAATTCGATCTTGCAGTTCGCCCTGTCAGGCCTGGGCGTCCTGGTGTTCACAGGTCTCACCGCCTTTGAAACCCAGCGGCTCAAAATTCTCTATGCAGAACTCGCCGCCAATGGAGAAGCCATGCAGAAGGTCATGATCGTCGGAGCACTGTCTCTATACATCAACTTCATCAACATCTTCACCAGCCTGATGCACCTCATCGGCGAACGGCGCTAACAGGAGGAAACCTTGGACTCAGAAGACCTGTACATCGATCGTGACGGCAACGCCTATTTTGAGCGGCGCAGACACGTGAAGCTGCCACGCCTCGCGGACCCGGAGGATGAACCCGAACTGAAGGCGCATCGCCGACAGTCGAGAAGAAAGAGTTCCCGGCGCAAGGTGCGGATGATGCGGTAACCACCATGAAGCGCATGCGCCTTCGCCCCCATATGGCGCGTGAGCTTCCGGACCTGCGGCGATTGTCCGGCCGCAGGACCAGCCGTCACAAGTGTCCCTGTTTGTGATTGGCCGCAAGCCATCCGCTCCCCCTGGCGGATGGCTTCTTTTTCGCGTTATCGCTTGCTGAATGACTGATCTTATGTAGGCTCCTTTCGATGCCATTCTCACACCTCCTTGACAGCCCGTTCGATCCGTTGCTGAAAAAGGCCAGCGCTGAGCGAGGCAGGACCCACCCGCTTTGGCAGGACGCGCTTTTATCCGCCATGCTTGTGGTGGGTACCGGGCTTTTTGTGTTCATTTTGGCGAGTCTGGGGTTTCCCTCTCCTGGGGCCCTGGGCATCGTGTTCGTGCTTCCGGTTCTTTGTGCAGCCATCTTTCTGGACTTCAGAATGGCGCTCATCACCGTTGCGCTGAGTGTCGCGGCCTACATGATCATCCTGCTTCCGACGGGCAACGACACATGGTCTCAGGCGACGCCCAAGGCTCTGGTCCTGCTTTTTGTCACCTTGTTTGTCGGAGCCATGGCGACGCGCCTGAAGCGGATGAACAGGGAAAGTCAGGACCGGGAAGCTATATTGTCCGGACTTTATGCCCTTAGCCACGGGCTGCTCGGACTGACCAGCGTGCAGGAGGTGCGTGCAGCCGCAAGCATCCGGCTGAATGAACTGACGCGTGCCAACTGCAGCATCCTTCTGAGGCGCGAAATTTCGGCGGAGGACGAGGCGGCACGATCCTGTCTCGCGCTTCGCATGCCGGTGGGCGCCGGCACCGCAAATCTGCCCCATGCCAGCGACCTGGTCATGCCGTTGATCGCCCGTGACTTAGCATTTGGGGTGCTAAGGTTTTCAGGCGTGGATGGTAGCCAGTTTCCCAGTCACCGGTTTTCTTCAAAGGTACTGGCCACACTGACAGCGCAAACGGCGATTGCGCTGGACAAAGCCTGTCTTGCCGAAGCGCACGCGGCGGAACTTCAAAAGGCCGACCGTGAACGCTTCATGAGCGCACTGCTGTCTTCCGTCTCCCACGATTTCAAGACGCCCCTTGTCACCATCATCGGGGCATTCAGTGCCCTGACCCTCAAAGATGCCGCTCCCAAGGACGCAGAACTGATAAGCAGCGGGCTTGAGGAAGCCCAGCGGCTTAACCGCTATGTCAACAACCTCGTTGAGATCAGCCGGTTCGAGGCAGGCCTCAGCGAAGGGGTAGGACCGCCGCTTCTTTTGCACGATGCTATTTCGAGCGCCCTTCGGGCGTTGCGTCCGATTATCGACAAACAGTCGTTCCGCGTCGATATCGGTCCGGGTTTTCCCCTTTTGAACGTCAGTCCCGCGCTCCTGGAGCTGGTTTTGATCAATCTCATCGAGAACGCACTGAAGTACGGGCCGGACGACGGCGTGGTCAGCGTCGTTGCGGAAGCCGGGGAACAGCGGGTTACGATCGATGTCGACGACGACGGCGCGGGGATTCCCCATGACCTGCGCGGCACCGTCTTTCAAAAATTCTACCGGGCCGAGGTCGGAGATCGAAAGGTTTCGGGCACTGGCCTGGGATTATATATCTGCAAGGAGATCGTGGAGTCCTGGGGCGGGACGGTGTGCGCCATCGATCCACCGGACGGCACCGGAGCCTGTATGCGCATCACCTTACCCATCGATATTACGACGCCATTGGCGCCGTTGCTTGAGGAATTAGAGGGATGAGAACCCTGCAACCGAAAATCCTGGTCGTCGAGGACGACCCGCAGATCCGCAAGTTCCTGACGATCACCCTAACCTCGCATGACTACAGCGTCATCCCGGCGGAAACAGGCCGCGAAGGGACCAGGCTGGCCACCTCCGTGAAGCCGGATGCCGTGCTGCTTGACCTCGGCCTTCCGGACATCGACGGCACAGAGGTCATAACATCTATCCGTAGCTGGTCGAAAATGCCGATACTCGTTTTATCTGTGCGGTCCCAGGAAGACGACAAAATCAAGGCCTTTGATCTTGGCGCGAACGACTACGTGACGAAGCCGTTTGGTACGGGGGAGCTCATGGCGCGGCTCAGGGTTTCATTGAGGGATGCTGTTACGGCTCAGGCCGAGGATCCGATGGTGACTGTCGGCGACCTGGTAATCGATCTCGTCCGTCACGTTGTAACCGTGCGCGGTGAGCGCGTGAAGCTGTCGCCAAAGGAATTTGCGCTGCTTAAAGTCATGGCTACACACGCCGGCAAGCTACTGACGCACCGTTTCCTGATGCAGGAAGTCTGGGGCCAGGCCTATAGCGATGATAACCAGTATCTGCGGATCTATATCTCCCAGCTCCGCCAAAAACTGGAACTTGACCCAACGCGCGATCACTTCATTATCAATGAGCCGGGTATAGGTTACCGCCTGGAGGTGGAATAGCACGCTCACGAGCAATTTGTGTAATTGGATGCCAGAGACTGCGGCCGGTTGCCTGCGCCATATCCGGAAATGAACCTGCCATAGTGCCGCTCGATGCACGACATCTCAAGGCAGCCGTCCATGTCCGGCTTCGCCGCGTCTCGGTAAATGCTGACCGAACCGAATTGATCCCTTACTATATTTTTATTAGTTCGAACTTCGCGTTTATGTCGCAGTCGTTAAATTACGGCGGTCGACTAGCAGCGCTATGCTTATACGAATTTTGCTAAGTTTTCGGATGTCACCTGATCAAGCCACAGTCTCGTTATCCATTGATATTACCGCCTGTGAACGTGAACCTATTCACATCCCGGGTAATATTCAGCCTCATGGCATCCTTCTGGTGCTTGATGCGCGAAGCTTGAAGGTTCAGCAGGTCAGCGCTAACGCCGGGCCTCTGCTGAGTTGCACCATAGATGAAACCCAAGGCCAACACTTTAATGATGTCATAATCACTGAGGCCGCAGGACTGCTCAACCGGATCGATCGCGCTGAACTGGGTGACGGCCCCGTGGTCCTTGGTGCCGTTGTAACAGAAACCATGCGCTACAATACCCTGGCGCATATGGCAGGCGGGTCGCTGATCGTCGAGTTCGAGCAGCTCGGTCCCCACGATGCCGGCTCGCTCGATCATCTCTACCCACAGGTCCGTGCCTTTTTAAGCAGCTTGCAGGCCAGTGCCACCACCGAGGAGCTGAATACGCGCGCCGCCACCCACGTCCGCGATATCACGGGCTTTGACCGTGTGATGATCTATCAGTTCGACGATCAGTGGAACGGTACGGTCGTGGCTGAGGACCGTAACGACGCCTTGCCATCCTATCTCGACCTGCGTTTTCCAGCCTCGGACATCCCGGCCCAGGCGCGCGAGCTTTACCGGCTGAACCGTCTGCGCCTCATTCCCGACGCGACTTATCAGCCGGTCCCAATTCTGCCGTCCCTGAACCCGGCCACGAACGCGCCGACAGATCTCAGTCAGTCCGTCCTGCGCAGCGTATCACCTGTCCATCTCGAATACATGCGCAACATGGGCACGCCCTCGTCCATGTCGATCTCCATCATCAGCGACGGCAGGCTGTGGGGCCTTATTTCCTGTCACCACAGCGCGCCTCGTCACGTCCCAGCCCACGTGCGCACCGCCTGCGATTTTGTTGGCCAGATGCTTGCCATGCAATTGCAGGCCAAGTCGCGCAATGCCGAAGCCGTCCAGCGCGTCGCCTATCAGGCCATTCAGAGCGATCTGCTGGGCTCGATGGCGGGCGAACCCTTCTTCATCGACGGTCTCAGGAAAAGCCCCGACAACCTTCTGCGGCTGGCCGAAGCCTCGGGGGCAGCCATCGTCTTCGGTGACACCATCTCGACCGTGGGCGCCTGTCCCGCCCAGGACGACATCCAGCGAATCGTCGCCTGGCTGGCCTCGAAAAAGGACAGCCCTGAACTGTTCGCCACCGACCACTTGGCCGAAGTCATTCCCGGGGCCGAACGTTTCGCCGACGTGGCCAGCGGTCTGATGGCCATCTCCATCTCGCAGCTTCACGCCAGCTATATCCTTTGGTTCCGCCCCGAAGTGATCCGTACGGTCAGCTGGGGCGGCGATCCAACCACCAAGATGCGTCATGGTGGTGATCCAGCACGGCTGCATCCACGTACGTCATTCGAGCAATGGAAGGAAACCGTGCGGCAACGTTCGCTGCCGTGGACCACCGTGCAGATCGATGTCGCCCGCCTCTTCCGCGGCACCATTGTCGGAATCGTCATGCGCAAGGCGGAGGAACTGGCGGCATTGAATCAGGAGCTGACGCGCAGCAACAGGGAGCTGGAGGCTTTTTCCTATTCGGTCAGCCATGACCTGCGCGCCCCCTTTCGTCATATCGTCGGCTATGCAGAAATGCTGCGGGAGAAGTACGGCGACAAGCTGGATACCAAGGCGGGCCGCTACATTAACGTCATCATCGAATCGGCCGAATCCGCCGGCAAACTGGTGGACGATCTTTTGGGCTTCTCGCAGATGGGGCGGATGACCGTCGTGCCCATTCGTGTCGATATGAACCGGCTGGTCGACGAGGTCCGCGACGTCCTAGGCGCGGACACCGAAGGTCGCAGGATCGAATGGGACATCAAACCCCTCCCCCCCGTCAACGGCGATCCCGGCATGATGCGCCAGGTCATGCAGAACCTGGTGTCGAACGCCATAAAGTACACGCGCAAGCGCGACATTGCGCATATCGGCATAGAGAGCCACGAGACGGACAGCGAAACCATAGTTACAGTCCGCGATAATGGCGTCGGGTTCGACATGGCCTATGTCGGAAAGCTGTTCGGTGTTTTCCAGCGCCTGCACCGAGTAGAGGATTACGAAGGCACCGGCATAGGCCTGGCCAACGTCCGGCGCATTATTGAGCGGCATGGTGGTAGAACCTGGGCGGAAGGTGAGTTAGACAAGGGCGCGGCATTTCATTTTGCACTGCCGAAGGAGCAAGGGGCGAAACTATGAAGGGCTTGAGACCGATCCTTCTTGTCGAGGACAATCCAAAGGACCTCGAGCTCACGCTGGAAGCGCTCGAACGCAGCCAGCTTGCCAACGAGGTCGTAACCGCCCGCGACGGCGTGGAGGCGCTTGACTGGCTGTTCCGGCGCAATGCGCATGCGCACCGCGAAAGCAGTGATCCGGCTGTCATCCTGTTGGATCTGAAGCTGCCGCGCGTCGACGGCTTGCAGGTACTGGAGCAAATCAAAAGCGACGAGGAAATGAGGCATTTGCCGGTCGTCATGTTGACAGCTTCGCGCGAAGAAAGCGATCTGGTGAAAAGCTACCAGCTGGGCGTCAATGCCTTTGTCGTTAAGCCGGTCGGGTTCCAGGACTTCTTCAAGGCTATACGCGACCTCGGCATCTTCTGGGCGGTCGTCAACGAACCGCATCCGCCGCGGCCCCGCACCCAGCCCATGAAGGTCACGGAAGCATGAAGGACAGGCCGCGTCTAAATGTGCTGATGCTTGAGGACAGTCCGCTCGACGCGGAACTGATCGAAGAGCATTTGCAGCGCGGCGGTATCCTGTCTCGGGTGTATCGGGTGGCGACGAAGGACGACTTTGTCAGGGCCATCAATGAACAAAAGTTCCAGCTCATCCTTGCCGACTATAACCTTCCTGGCTTCGATGGCCTGTCGGCATTGAAGATCGCGGCAAAGACGGCGCCCCAGACGCCGTTTATACTGGTCAGCGGCACTTTGACAGAGGAAGCCGCAATCGAGGCCATGCGCAACGGCGCCAGCGACTTCGTCGTTAAGCAGCGCCTGACGCGCCTGCCCGACGCGGTGCAGCGGGCCCTGAATGAGGTTGGCGAACGCGAAGCGCGGCGAATAGCCGAGGGACTGCTGGAGCGCAGCAACCAGTCGCTGTCGCGCACCATCGAGACGCTTGAGCGCCGCGAGGAGCAACTGCGCCTGGCAACAGAAGCGGGTGAGATCGGCACGTGGGACCTGGACATTCCGACCGGCGTGCTGACTTGGTCGGAGCGCACCAAGGCAGCCTTCGGCATGTCACCGGACGCGTCGGTCAGCCTACAGGATTTCTATGCCGGCCTGCACCCCGACGACTTGGAAACGACAAGCCAGGCCTTCGCCAGCGCGCTCGACCCTCAGGTCCGCGCCACCTATGATGTCGAATACCGGACAGTGGGCAAGGAAGACGGCATCGTCCGCTGGGTCGCCGCCAAGGGCAAGGGGCTATTCGATTCCTCCGGGTTTTGTATCCGCGCCATCGGCACGGCCATCGATATCAGCAGCGCAAAGCTGGAACGGGGGCGGCAGGTCCTGCTGGCCGAACTGACCAAGCTGCTCGGCAGCGACGACGCCGATGCAGCGCTGCATTCGGCCTGCGAGCTGATGGGCCAGCATTTCGGTGTCCAGCGCGTTGGCTATGGTCTGCTCGACGCCGTGGCGGATACCTTCAGCTATACGGTGTGCTGGACCGACGGCACGGTGCCGCCGCTGCTCGGGGAATACCCGGCCCAGGCCTTCGGACCACAGATCGTTGCACGCCTCCGAACCGGCGAGACTGTAGTGGTCGACGACCTGTTCGCCGCCGCGATTAGCAGCGAGACCGAAACGCTCCAGACGGCGTCCGAAGTCGATACCCGCGCCATACTGGTTGTACCGTTCCTGCGTGGCGGGCGGCTGCGCACGATTGTTTACCTGAATGCGCGCCAGCCCCGCAAATGGACCGCGGGCGAAATCATTTTTATGGAGGCCGTGGCGGAACGGACGCGCCAGCTGATCGAAAGGGCGGAAGCCGACGCCGCCATTCGCGGCACGGCCGAACGCTATCGTCTGGCGTCCAAGGCGACCAATGACCCTATCTGGGACTGGGACCTTCAATCCAATCACGTGCTGTGGAACGATGCCTTGTACGACGTGTTCGGCTTCGCGCGTGCGGATGTGCGTGCGACCGGCGAATGGTGGCTGGCGAATATCGCACCCGCCGACCGCGACCGCGTCAAAGCGAGCATCCATGCCGTCATTGACGGCGAAGGGGACCACTGGAGCGAGGAATATTGTTTTCTCAATTCCGAAGGCCAGCCGGTCCCTGTGCTGGACCGCGGCTACGTCATTCGCGACGCGCAGGGCAAAGCGACCCGTATGATCGGCGCCATGCTGGATCTGACCGAACGGCGGCGAGCCGAACAAATCCTGAGGGAGTTGAACGAGCGGCTTGAGGAAAGGGTCGCCGCGACCATCGCCGAGCGCGAGGAGATCGAACAGACGTTGCGCCAGGCTCAGAAGATGGAAGCCGTCGGTCAGCTGACAGGGGGTATCGCGCACGACTTCAACAACATGCTGGCCGTCACCATGGGCTCGCTCGACCTTATGAAGCGCCGCGTCCCGCCCGAGGACACCCGTATGCACCGCTATATCGAGTCAGCCCTTGAAGGCTGTCGGCGATCGGCCAATCTGACGCAGCGCCTCCTGGCCTTCTCCCGTCAGCAAACCCTTTCGCCAAAGACGGTTGAGATCAACAAGCTGGTGTCCAACATGTCGGAATTGCTGCGCCATTCCATCGGCGCCGACGTCCAGCTTGAAACCGTACTGTCGGGCGGTGTCTGGCGCACCCATGTTGACCCGAACCAGCTTGAGAACGTCCTGCTGAACCTGGCCGTCAATGCGCGCGATGCGATGCCCGAAGGTGGCCACCTGACCATCGAAACCCAGAACGCCTACCTTGACAGCCATTATGCCGCCAGCGAACTGGGGATCAAAGCCGGGCAGTATGTCATGATTGCTGTGACGGATACGGGCACCGGCATGCCGCCCGACGTCATCGAAAAGGCGTTCGATCCGTTCTTCACGACCAAGGAGGTCGGCAAGGGCACAGGTCTTGGGCTTAGCCAGGTCTATGGTTTCGTCAAACAGTCCGGCGGCCATGTGCGGATCTATTCCGAACCCGGGCAGGGCACGACGGTGAAGGTATATTTGCCACGCGACGAGCAGCCAGCGGTCGAAGTGACGACGGAGACGCGGCCGGGCGAAATTCGCGGCGAGGCGAGCGAGCTGATCATGGTGGTCGACGACGAACCGTCGGTGCGGCGATTTACCTGTGAAGCGCTCATCGAACTTGGCTATGGTGTGATCGAGGTGGCCACGCCGTCCGCCGCCGTGCAGATGTTGAAGGAACGCGCCGACATAGCCTTGTTGTTTTCCGATATCGTCATGCCGGAAACCAATGGCTTCGAACTGGTCGAACAGAGCCTGCAGATCCGGCCGGATCTGAAAATTCTGCATTCCAGCGGTTATACGCGAAACTCGGTCGTCAGGGGACGTGCGCTTGACTCGCAATTGAACCTAATCACCAAACCGTTTTCGATCGACGAACTCGCCGTACGTGTGCGCGAAGTTCTGGATCGCTGACTGGTCTCGCCCGGCTCCAGAGCTAGCCACAGGTCATCAACCGCAAAAGGCTTACGCATAACTTAGGTTCGAGACTCAATCAGCCCACCCGGTAATTGCGATAGCAATAGCGACGGCGGCAGCAAAGTTGGCTACGAGCTTATCGTATCGGGTAAGGAGGTTCAGGTCAGGTGAATAGGCGGTAGATAGAATAGGACGGCGCCCTTGATCTTCGATGGCTTCGCGGATTCCGCTGACCTTATGGCTGGGTAGGTTGTCCATCACGACGATGTCACCCGCCGAGAGCGTGGGCGCCAATTCCTGTTCGATATAGACTCGGAAGGCGTCTCCATTCATCGGCCCATCGAGAACCCAAGGCGCCATGAGGCCGTCGCAGCGCAGGCCGCAGATGAAGGTCGTGGTTTTCCAATGGCCCCAGGGCGTTTTGCAGACTAACCGCTGGCCGATCGGGCATCGGCCATATGCCCGCGTCATCGTCGTGTTAGCACCTGTTTCATCAATGAATACGAGCTTTTGGGGATCAAGCTTTGACTGAGCTGCCTTCCAGCAGTCGGGAGCTTCTGCAACGTCGGCCCGATGTCGAAAGCATCATGGACTCATGAAACGACAAAAATGGAATCTCCCGAACAATCACATTCGTTCATCTCTGACGCCCAAATGCTCTAGACTAGAAGCGACGAAACAACTGCGTCGTGCCACCACAAGCCCGCATTCCTTATGGAAATCAGATGCTTGCAAAGCGTAGCGTCTATCCGGTGGCGGGGCCAAGATTTCCATGCCCATGCACTCACCTCTCATCGCGCGTGGCCTCCGGCATTGGACGTTCCCGGTCCGGTTCCACAAATTGACGCGAGATCTCGAATGCGAGCACGCGATCCTCAGGCAATTCCGATCGAGCCAGCACCGCACTAAGCAAAGAATAGTATGCCCGTCGATCGGCTTCCAGCCCCGACACTTCGTCTGCCGATATAACCCCGGGGTCTCCCCCGTGCAGCGAAGTCTGGCCCCGCTCGGCCATCGCAAGGACTGAGCGTCTTGTGCCGCGCTCCCGCTTGAGCCGGGCGAGGCGGCTTGTGGCGTTGGCCTCGATACCGTGGGCGCGTAACTGCGCCGCGAAGCCTTCGCGCCACTTTTGCAGGTCGGCCTTGCGCGGATTCAGGCGGCGCCCGTCCAGTCCCATTGTTTTGACGACCAAATGGATGTGGGGATGTGCGGGAGGGTTGGGGTCAGGATCGGTGGCCTGGGTATGGTAGGCGAATACATATTGGTGATCGTCGAATGCGATGGCGGCAAAGGCCCGGACAGCGCGCTTCATGCTGACCTCGTCCGTCTCGGCCGGCATCGAAAACACAATGTTGAGCGTATCCCTGCGGCCACTTTCCATGGTGAGCGCCTCCGCTCCGCTGAGGCGCCACTCCTCCTTCAGATCCCTCACCTGGTCCTTGCCCGTAGCAATCAGCCCGTCCTGGTCCTCGAGCGCGATATCACCTTTGCGGCTGATGTAATCGATATGGCGGCTGATCTGCCTCATGCCTTTGCAAGCCGAGGTGATCTTGACCATGACCTCAGGCACCTTCCGCACGGTCCTAGCAAGTCGTTCGCGGACAGCCTGAGCACGAACCGCCTCCGACCTGGCCGCGGCGCCTCCTCTGCCGGCGCGGGGCGTTCGAATACCTGTTTCAATCGGCTCCGATTTTTGCCGCATGGACTTGACCTGGGCCTCATACTCCCCCGCCTCCCACTCAACCAGGAAGCCGTCTACATAGCTTTTCGGAAGCGTCATCGACGCCACCGCCGGCTGTTGGCAGTGAGAAGCGCCGACACGGCTTCGGTATGGCTCCTGATCAGGTCGGCAAGATATTCTATCTGGGCCAAGGTCAATTCGTCGCTTTCGGCCCGCGCATTCATGTTGCGCGCGATCTGGTTGACGTTGCGCCCGAGGGCTAACAGGAGCTGATTCGAACGCGTCAACGCGCGCACCTCGTCTTCGCCGAACTGTGGCTCTCCCGTCAAATGAAGGCGCACCAGGCCCGTGAGCCAACGCGGAACGCTCATGCCTTCGCGATCCGCTACGGCCTTCAGCGCCGCGAGCTCTACATCAGTCAGGCGGATTTCCAGGCGTTTCTTGGATCCCCCCGTCTTGCTGCCGCCAAAATCCGCCGGATGGGGTAGAGTATCGGACGCCGGGGCGCCCTCGATGACGCGGCGCAAGACTTGCCGGACGGCTTCGCTGGGTGTCACCTGCCGTGCCCGGCACCATGCTTCCCACGGCTTTTTCAAGTCCTTGAGGACGACGACCAGGGTTGTCGGGCGGACCCGTTTTTTCGGCTGATCAACCATGCGACCAAACCCTCACCCCAAAAGGCGATACCTTTTCGGCGAATAGCCTATCCTGCCTACCCAATAGCAAAAGCACGACATTTCTCATGAGAAAGCACTTGGTCTTGGCAGCTGCCCGGCCGACCGGGGGGCTTTGCCGCCCCCTCGCGGCGCCATGCGCCGCTTCCCCCCTGCAAGGGTGGCCACGTGCGCGGCTCACGCCGCCGCGCAGCTGAAATGGGCGAATTGGGCTCGGCGGGGGAAAGCGTGTCTTACGCATCGGTACGGTCAAGCCCCCGGTTGATCGGCTCGTAGCGTCTAGCGTCGTCAAGGCGTAGCACGCGAACATCGCGGCACGGGACGGATACGACCTCGGCCGTGTCATCCCATTTAACGAGCAGATGATCTTCAGCCTTCGCTCTGCGGCTCAGCACGATAATCCCGAACCGGCCCGCCACGGTCACGGCGACAACGGGCCGTTTGATCTCGGACGGATCGAGTTTCCTGGGCTTCCTGCCACGTCGTTCGCCTTCCGACGGCTCAGCACCGGTCGCGACTACGCCTGCCAAGGCCTGTTTCAGCTGTTCCACCGACCGGCGCGATATGTCGATATCCTGTGCCAGCCAGGCGCGCGTCTCGTCGGGAAACCTCTGAAACACCGAGCGCAATTCGAAGATGGTCTCCGGCGACGTATTTTTACCGCTGCGGTAAACCGCCTCGATTTCCGCCGGGGCGTTCACAAGTGCCAGATGCTTCGTGACGGCAGACGGCCGAATCCCGAGCTTCTTGGCCACTTCCGTCTGCTTCATGCCCGCGCCGATCTTGCCAGCCATGAAAAGCGCGAGCTCCATCGCCGTCAGATCGGAGCGCTGGAGGTTCTCTATCACCTGCTCGAAATCGTTTGGCGCCTCTTCCAGCCAAGCGGGTATGTGGGTCAGGCCGGCGGCGACAGCGGCCCGGCGCCGTCTTGCTCCGAACTTGACCATGTAGTGATCGGCAATCGACGGATGCAGCACAACGGTGATCGGCACCTTCACGCCGACCTCGGCTATACTGGCGGCCAGTTCGAGCACATCGTCGAAGGTCTTGCGCGGCTGGTTAGGGTCCTCGTGCACCCGATCCAGCTCAAGCGATAATGGTTTCCCCGCGTCCTTGCCTGAGACGCTTGCGTTCAAAGCCTCCAGGCCGCTCAGATCGATTGGCGACACGCTCATGCCAGCGGCCCTCCTACAGGCATGAGGTCCATCCGATTGAGGATCATGTCGAACACCGGCCGGATTTCCTTCCAAGCATCCCGGGCGCTGGTCTTCGTCATATCCGCGATGAACGCACCCGCAGCCTGCGCTTCGGCCACGGCGGTGCGCTTGTGCAGGTAGCCGTAGCGGAGATCCCCGTTATGCGTTCCGGACAACAGGTGCGCGCCGTACCCAGCGACCAGTTGCTGCAGGTTCGCACGTTGAAACGGCGTTGCCTCGACCTGGTTGGGAAGAATGCCGAGGAACCTGAGGTCCGGGTTCAAGGCTGTTCGTATCTTGCTGATGCCGTACCGCGGATGGCCCAGCACCGCCGAAATCCCGCCGATCGCTTCCTGATTGAGCTGAATGGGGGCAAGGACAAAACCGGCGCAGATCAAAGCCGCAGCATACCGGATGTCGGGGTTCGGATTTGTATCGACGATGCAGACGTCGAAGGTGTTCCATCCATCGAGCGCGGCCCGGTAGCGTGACGCGAACGCATTGTGCTGGTCTGCGTGCCTTTCAAGCGTCGAGAGGCGATCATCGCCAGCGATCAGAACAAATGGCGCCGCCGGCAACGCCCGCACGGTGGCCTCGGTGAAAATGTCGCTGGCGCTGAAGTCAGCTGCGGTGACACTGGGGCTCGCCAAGAGCGGACGGGACGTATTCTGCTGATGGTCAAGGTCGATGACGAGGACGCTGCGGCCCTGCCGATGCATGTAGTGGGCCAGCTGGGTCGCAACCGCGCTTTTGCCGACACCACCCTTCTGGTTTGCCAGGACGAGGATTTTCATCTGCTGCCTCACGATGACCGACGACAGCACACGTTTGGCATTTTATATGTTTCGCGTCACGCATTTTATACATTGTGAGCATTCAAAATAAATACTTTGCAGAATGGCAGAAGAATGCCCTCCGGCTTTGCCGGAGGGCAAAAAGCGCCTTCAGAAGGGGATTTCTTCATCGAGATCGTACTCTGGTGGCGGCGCGGTCTTTCCCTTACGCTTGGTCTGTGACGCAGAGGTCTGCGCCTCATCGCGTTTGAAGGGGGAAAGCAGCGACGTGCTGCCGATCAGTTCGACACCGTACTGCTTGACGCCGTCCTTCTCCCACTGGCTATAGCTAATGCGGCCGGTGAAGTGGACGAGGTCGCCCTTGCCGTAGTTCTGTTCGATATAGTCGACGCGCTTGTCGCCAAAGACGGTCACGCGGTGCCAGGTTGTGCGCTTGACCCATTCGCCGTTCGCGCCTTTGAAACCGTCATCTGTGGCGATGCTGAGGTTGGCGAGGCGGGCGCCATCGTTGAGGGTGCGGCAGGTCGGCGTGTCGCCCAGGCGGCCGATGAGGTTGACGATGTTGTTCATTGTAGTCTCCATGATGTTCACCCTTGGGGCCCATCCCCATCGGGCCGCGGCTTCACCGCGATCATGCGACCTGAAGGGCCGGTCGAGGCGGCGCGCCACACCCGCAGGGGCGAAACAGCGTGGAGCAGGGCGAAGCCCTTGGGGCGGACGCAGACCGGCTTACGTTCGCATGATTGATCGGGGTAAATGGCGCGCGCCCCTTGGGATGCGCCGGGAGGATGAAGGGAGGCATCAAACAGCGCCGCAAGCAAAACCCGCCCGGATTCCGCCACCTGCCACGCTAACATCGCCGGCCGGGAATGTCCTCAAAGCCTGATGACCACATCCGCGATGGCCGGGGCTCTTGAAGCGGCACCGCGCACGATGATCGGCGGGCCGCAGGCGTGACGCCCCAGGACAGAGGGCAGACAACCGTTTGCTTCCGTTGAAGGTCCGCCGCCAGAATAGTTGCAAGGACGCGCTTGACAACGGACGTGGCAAAAACCATCTCACCGCCGTTTTCCATCAAGAGGATGACCATGACGACGACAACGCTAGATGAGAAGCCCGTGGAACAGCATGCGTTCGAGGCGGATGTCAGCCGCCTTTTGCACATGATGGTGCACTCGGTCTATTCGGACAAGGACGTGTTCCTGCGCGAGCTGATTTCCAACGCGGCGGATGCCTGCGAGAAGCTGCGCTACGAGTCCATTTCGCATCCGGAGCTGGCGCCCGATGGCGTCCAGTCGCGCATTCTGGTCCGTCTCGACGAAGACAAGCGCACCCTGGTCGTCGAGGACAACGGGATCGGCATGAGCCGGGACGAAATGGTCGATGCTTTGGGTACCATTGCCCGGTCGGGCACCCGCGCCTTCATGGAACGACTCGAGGCCGCCAAGGGTGGTGAAAAGGCCGAACTGATCGGCCAGTTCGGCGTTGGATTCTACTCCGCCTTCATGGTCGCCGATCGCGTCGATGTCGTCTCCCGCCGTGCCGCCCAAAGCGAGGCGTGGACCTGGTCTTCGGACGGCCAGGGGACTTACAGCATCGCACCAGCCGAACCGGCCCAGGCGCCCGTACGTGGCACGCGCGTCGTCCTGCATCTGAACGAAGACGCGAAAACCTACACCAGCAAATGGACGGTCGAGCGGATCATTCGTGAACAGTCCGGCCATGTGCCGGTTCCCATCGACCTGGTCGAGAAGGAAGGGGCCGAAGCCACGCAGGTCACGGACGGCGCCGCCCTCTGGACCAAGCCAAAGTCGGAAATCTCCAAGGACGAATACACCGACTTCTATCGCCATGTGTCGGGTCAATACGACGAACCCTTGCTCAATGTCCATTTTCGTGCCGAGGGTCTGCATGAGTATACGGCTCTGGCCTTTGTCCCAGGGTCCCAGCCCTTCGATCTTTTCGATCCCGAGCGCCATGGGCGCATGAAGCTCTACGTCCGGCGCGTCTTTATCACGGACGAAGCCGAACTGTTGCCGCGCTACCTGCGCTTCGTCCGGGGGATCGTCGACACGGCCGACCTTCCGCTCAACATTTCGCGGGAAATGATCCAGGAAAGTCCGGTCCTGTCGGCGATCCGCAAGGGCGTCACCGGCCGGATCCTGACTGCGCTCGAGAAGCTGCCCGAAAGCGACGGTGAGGCCTCTCGCAAGGTCTGGGACCTGTTCGGACCTATCCTTAAGGAAGGTATTTATGAGGACTTCGAGCGCCGTACTCAGCTGCTGAAACTGGCGCGGTTCCGGACGACGGCGTCGGACGACGCTACGCGCAGCCTCGATGACTATATCAAGGCCATGAAGGACGGCCAGAACGATATCTACTACATCACCGGACCAAGCCTCGAGCAACTGAAGGCCTCGCCGCAACTCGAGGGGTTCCGGTCCAAGGGTATCGAGGTCCTGTTGCTGACCGATCCCGTCGACAGTTTCTGGACGTCGAATGTCGATGCCTACGAAGGCAAGACGTTCAAGTCGGTGACGCAAGGGCTTTCGGATCTCGACAAGGTCGGGGGCGCCGACAATGCAGAGACGCCGAAGCCCGAGCTTTCGGCCGACATCTCCGCCCTGATTGATTTCATGAAGGAAACCCTGAAAGACCAGATATCCGACGTCCGCAGCTCGACCCGCCTGACGGAAAGCGCCGTTTGCCTGGTCGCGTCCGATCATGGCCCGGACCGCCAGCTCGAGAAAATCCTGCAGGGCGCGGGGCGGCTGAAGACGGCGTCGAAACCCATCCTGGAAATCAATGCGGAAAGCCCGCTTGTCGGCATGGTGTCGAAGCTCGCGGATGCCTCTGCCCGCGAGGACGCGGCCTGGCTGTTGCTCGACGAGGCGCTGGTCCTGGACGGCGATCGCCCCACCAACCCGCGCGCTTTCGCCGAACGCCTGGCGCGCCTGTTCGCGAAAGCCTACCAGGCTTGATGTGCACAAGGGCCGGTCACGTGTGGCGGCCGGCCCGAATGCCCGCCCTCAGCCTGTCCCGCCGATGCGATAGACGCGGATGCCCTTTGCGCGCGCCTTGTCGGCGAGGTTTTCCTGGATCCCGGTGCCGCCGCTGACCACGATGACACCGATAGGCAGGACGTCGAGCATTTCGTCGTTGCGCTTGAACGGCGCGGCCTTGCCGTGCCGCGTCCAGTCCGGCTTGAAGGCAATCTGCGAGACCTTACGCGCACCCGCCCATCTGGAAGCGATTAGCTCGGCGCCCTTGGGTGCGCCGCCGTGGACCAGAACCATCTCGGGCTGCTGCTCAAGAACACGGTCGAGCTTCGCCCAGATCAGGTGATGGTCCTGGCAATCGAGCCCGCCGGTAAAAACCACCTTGGGACCGGCTGGCACGAGGACCTCGGTCGAGGCCTTGCGTTTGGCCGCCAGAAAATCCCGGCTCTCGACCATGGCCGAGGTCTGGGTCTTGTGATTGACCTGGGAGCCGTACTTCGGGCGCCAGGGCGTGCGCATGTAGGCTTGATAAAGGTCGCAGGCCTGGTCACGCATGGCTTCCAGGGTGTCGCGACGGTCGATGAGCCCCCTGCCCGCAACGATCAGCCGCTCCAGTTCGACCGCGCGCACCTCGGAGCCGTCCTGGCTGTTCTGGCCATTGCGCTGCGCCACCTCATTGCTGTCAAGCTCGCGATTGAGGCGGTCGGCCGCGCGGTGGAAGAGGTTGACCGCGCCCCACAGCAGGTCCTCGAGGTCCGGCTCCATAGCCGTGTCGTCGAAGGTTCCGACAAGGGCATCCATGATTTCCATGACGGCACCTTGGACCTGGACGTCATCCGGCAAGGGGCGTGGGTCGGGTTCGTCGTATGATGGGCGATAGCCATAGAGCTCCAACTGCGTCAGGTAATGGTCGGTGGCACTGCCCTGGTGGGCGGGCTCGCACTCGGCGTCGTGATCAAACATGGGTCTGTTCCTCATCCAATGGACCGCGCCTTCGCGGCCTTCACGGCGACCGGAAAACCCGCGCCGGAGCAGCCGGAACCGGGCCGAAGGCCCGGCCGTAACGTCAGTGGAGGATGCCTTCAGGCATTGCAGGCTGATCGGACGCGGGTTCCTGTCGCCCGCTTTAAGAAGGCCGTGGCGCGGCCAAGGGGCGTGAATAAGCCACACGTGGCACGCCAGGTTTGGGCGGGCCTTCAGCCGGCGGTCATAAACCGCTCGACCAGAGCAGGCGGCACTTGCTGGCGCACACGGTGGATCATCCGGCCTCTGCCCAACCGCGTCAGGTCTGTGTTGAGGTCATCGCATTCGGGCTCGATCAGGTGCACGTCGATCCCGGCTGCCCGGCCGCGCGTGAAAAGTGCGTCCGCGGCCGCATCTCCGGCGTGGTCGTTGTCGCGAATGACCAGGAGTGTGCGTAAGCTCAACGGAAATGCCAGGGCGGACAGATGGCCGGAACCCGTCGCGGCGGCGAGCGGCACGCCCGGCATGGCGGCGCGTAGCGAAAGGGTCGTCTCGATCCCCTCGCCGACCGCCAGAACATCCGATGCCACTCCGAAACGAACTCCATTGCCAAGAATATACCCCTTGGCGCGGCGCGGCGGATCGACATCGGCCTTGCCGGCGCCGTCACGGGCAAGAAAGGTGCGCGACACACCCGTCAGCGCGCCATCCAGGTCGGTGACCGCGGCAACGAGCGTAGGCAGCAAGATGGGCCTGCCATCGTCACCCGTCGAATGAAAGCCACGGGGATGAAAGCGCAAGGCCCCGAAATCCGTCTGCGGTTCGATCCCCCTCCTCCGCAGATAAACCTCAGCTACGGAACCCATAAGTGCCCGGCTGGAAGTAAATAGCCGGCTGGCATAGTCGCGGCCTGCGGCGGCAGTACTCTTGGCGAAGTGTCTGACGTCCTTAACCCGCGGACAAGGGTCGGGCAGGCTCAGGAACCGACACGCTTCGGCCATGACATCGCGAAACTCCGTAAGGCCGCGGGCATGGCGGATGAGGTCAAGGAGGTTGCCGTGATCGCCGGTGGCCGCGTCGCTCCATTTCCCGGCGGCGCCCTTGCCCGCGAGAGGGCCCCGCAGACGAACGTACATCGACCGGCCCGGAGCCCCTGTGGCGTCACCGACCATCCAGTAGTTTCCGGCCTTTTGGCCCTTCGGCAAATAGGTCCGGCAGACCGCCTCCGCGCGGCCTGCCAGTTGTTCGGCGACGTCCTGTGCGTCCGGATACCGGCTCATGCGGCGTCCCGTTCGCTAACGCCCGCGATCGGATAGGCCTCGAGCACTTTGGCAAGCACGCCGATCCCTTCGGCCGATGTCGGCACGAACATGCGCAGCTTCCAGCTAATGATCTCGGAAAAGAGGCCGTAAGCTTTCAGCCGGTCCCGCATGCCGTCGCCAAACCCCGAAAGCTCGATGCGATTGACACCCATCACCCGCACACGGCGCAACTGAAGCCCTTCCGCGAGTGAGAGGACTGTTCGGCCGTCCAGGAGTGCCGCGTGCGCATCCGCGGGTTCGAGGCAAACGCCGCCGACGGCGCTTGCGGTTGCAACCCAGGCCGGCGACACCCAGCGTCCGACGATGCGCTCGCCGGCATTGGTCTGCAAGCGATAAACGCGAGCCGATTCCGAGGGCAAACGGTTCCAGACCGGCAGCAGGAGGCCGGAAACGAGGTGGATCGTATCGTCGCTATAGTCGGGTATGGCGGTCACTTCTGCGTCCCAGGCCTCGATGAAGGCAGTGCGATCGACTTCGCGCCAGACACTATCCTCCATCGACCGCAGCGATGTAAAGCGTTCATGTTTTGGTCCAATCAACACCACACGCTCCTCGATGCACCCATCGTCCAGCATTGCGCCACGGACACGGTGCTGAAGGCACGCATGGCCTGTTTTCGCGCTGATGAGGAAGGTGCCCGCGCGACTGTCGGCCCTTTCGAGGACGTCGGCGACAGACAAAACCTCTGTCCGTTGCCGCCGGCGGATACTGATCAGCGTCGTCTCGGCGCCCGTCGCCGCGTGCTGGTGGATGACGCGCCGGTCGGTAACCTCGAAGCTGATCGCCTGCAGGGTTTCCAGCCCGATCTCGTAGGCGCCGGCGTTGATTGCACCCTCTATGCGCGCCGCCAGCAGGTCCTCGAACGCCGTGAACAGGATCTCTTGCATGGAAATGGTCAGGGCCAGGAGCCGGTTGAGAAAGGTATTGATGGGCGGCAGGTCGTCGCGCAGTCCAGTCTCGTCCATCAGCCTGAGACCGGTGCTTTCCTCGAACTTTTGCAGGGAGCAGCCCTCGACCTTGCCCTGGCAGATCAAGCGATAGAGCTGGCGCAGGGCATCGCGGCCGTAGACGCTTTCGAGATTGTCCTCGGCGCGGAACAGGCCCTGTCCGCCGGTCTGGCGCTGACCGCGCGTCAAGGCGCCCAGACTGTCCAGGCGGCGGGCAATGGTGGCAAGGAAGCGACGCTCGGCTTTGACATTGGTGGCAACGGGCCGGAACAATGGCGGCTGGGCCTGGTTGGTCCGGTTGGTGCGGCCCAGCCCCTGCACGGCGGCATCCGCTTTCCAGCCGAACTCCAGAAGGTAATGCACGCGCAGGCGCCGGTTTTTCGCCGACAGCTCCGCGTGATAGCTGCGGCCGGTGCCGCCGGCTTCCGAAAAGATCAGGATGGGCTTTCGGTCATCCATGAAAGCTTGTGTCTCGGCCAGGTTGGCCGCGCCCGGCCTGTTCTCGACGACGAAACGGTCGTCTTTTCGGACGATGCGGCGTGACCGGCCGGTGACCTCGGCCACCTTGTCGATGCCAAAGTGCTGGACGATCTGATCGAGCGCGCCAGGAACGGCGGCAAGGCTCGCCAGGTGCTCGATCAGCCGGTCGCGCCGCGCGACGGCCTCCCGGCACTGCACAGGCTGGCCGTCCGCATAGACCGCACGCGACAACACCTTGCCGTCGTCAGTCGAGTAAGGTTCGTAAAGCTGGACCGGAAACGAATGGCGAAGGTAATCGAGGACGTATTCCCGTGGGGTGATGTCGATCCGGACGTCGTTCCATTCCGAGGTCGGGATGTCCGACAGACGGCGCTCGGTCAAGGCCTCCCCGGTCGACACGATCTGGATCACGGCGGCATGACCGTCATCGAGGTTTTGCTGAATGGCGCGCAAAAGGCTCGGCGTCTTCATGCTCGTCAACAGATGGCTGAAGAAGCGCTGCTTCGTACTTTCGAACGCACTCCTGGCGGCCGATCTGGCCTGGCGGTTCATCGTGCCGCTGTCGCCTGTGACGTTGGCCGCCTTCATGGCGCTGTCGAGATTGTTGTGAATGACCGCGAACGCTTCGGCATAGGCATCGTAGATGCGCACCTGCTCTGGCGTCAGCGCGTGCACCAGCATGTCGTATTCTACGCCGTCGAGCGACAACGAGCGCGCAGTGTAGAGGCCCATCGCGCGAAGGTCCCGCGCCAGAACCTCCATGGCCGCGACGCCGCCGTTTTCGATGGCTGCGATAAAGTCCGCGCGGCTGGCGAACGGGAAGTCCTTGCCGCCCCACAGGCCAAGACGCTGCGCGTAGGCCAGGTTATGGACATTGGTGGCGCCGGTCGCCGAAACATAGACGACACGCGCGTCCGGCAGGGCGTGCTGGAGGCGAAGCCCCGCCCTGCCCTGCTGTGACGCCTCCTGCTCGCCCCACTCGGATGATCCACCGGAGGCGTTTTGCATCGCATGGGCTTCATCGAAGATGATGACGCCGTCGAAATCGCGGCCGAGCCAGTCGACGATCTGCTGGATGCGGGACTTTTTCGTGTCGCGCTCCTCCGAGCGGAGCGTGGCATAGGTCGTGAACAGGACGGCCTCATCGAGCGGAATGGTGGCGCCCGGCTTGAAACGCGATAGCGGCGTGACTTCCAGGCGTTCGCGCCCGAGCGCGGACCAGTCGCGTTGGGCGTCTTCCAGCAACTTGTCGGACTTGGAGATCCATAACGCCCGGCGCCGGCCCTTCAGCCAGTTGTCGAGGATGATGGCCGCCGACTGGCGCCCCTTCCCGGCGCCGGTCCCATCGCCCAGAAACCAGCCGCGGCGGAACTGGAACGCGCCCTCGCCGCCTTCGGTCGCCGCCGCGACCACATCGAAGGTGTTATCTACCGTCCACCAGCCAGCCAAATGGCCTGAATGCGCCTCACCCGCATAAATCACGGATTCCAATTGCGCGTCGGAAAGCAGACCCGCCTCGACCGCGCCGGCCGGGAGATGCGGGCGATAGCTCGGCCGGGGCGGAGCGACCGAGGCCATGGCCGCGGACTGGACCAGTTGCGTTGGATGCGCCTTGGCGCCCGGGATCAAGAGGCTCTGCAGGGAATAGGGCTCATAAATCGCGTCAGAAAGCCTTGTGGTGGCCTCCGGTGGCCGTTCGGCCCACGTGTAGCCCAATTCGACGCCCGTGGCCTCTGGGGCCTCCGCACGGGCCCTGGCCGTGGGGGACCGTTGTGCCGTCGCCCTGACACTGTACAGACTTGGGCGCATCGGTGCCCCCAGCCCCATATTCGCGAAAGGCAGGCGCGGCGGCACGTGTGTCACGACCCAGTCCATCAGCGTCTCGACATTTGGGGCGACACCGAAGGACGGCAACACATCGCCCTGAGTATCAGCGGTTAGTTTGTCGATGACGGTCAGGCGCGTTTCGACGGTCGTTCCATGTTTGGCGTAGACCTGACCGTTGATGGCTGCGGAGAACACCACCCGGCCCTGCGCCTGAAGATCGCTAAAGGCCTCGCGCCAATCAGGAGCATCCGGCGACAGGCAAGCGCCGGTAATGGCGACCAGACGGCCGCCGGGCAGGAGGCGGTTCAGAGCCGAACGCATATGCTTCAGAGCCGCGCCCGGCACGGCCCCGGAAACACCTCTGAGTACGGAGAATGGCGGGTTCATCAGGATGACGGACGGCACGATCCCTTCGGGCAAGTAATCATCGATCTGCGCGGCGTCGAACCGGCTGCGCCGGAACTGCGGAAACAGCCGGTCCAGAACGTCTGCGCGGCCCGGCTCCAATTCATTCAATGCGACGCTGGCCCCCATCATTTCGGCGAGGATCGCCAGCATGCCCGTGCCGGCTGAAGGCTCGAGCACGGTGTCCGTTATCCCGATCATTGCCGCGGATGCGGCGACCCAGCCGAGCGGCAGGGGTGTCGAGAACTGCTGAAACGCCTGGCTGTCCAGGGAACGCCGGGTATGGGTTGGCAGAAGGGCTGCGATCCTGTGCAGGGTAGGAAGGAGCGCCGGCGCCTGTGGCCCTTTACGCTTCAGGGCCGATCCGTACTTGCGGATGACAAGCACGCTGGCGATCTCGCAGGCATCGTAAGCGGCTTTCCAATCCCATGCCCCTTCGCTGTCGTTGCCCTGGAAAGCGTCCATCATGGCCGTCCGGAGCACGGCCGCGCTTATGGGGGCACCCGCCTCCATGGTGGGCAGCAAAGCCGTGGCGGCATCGATCAAGGCCGCAGCCGCGGCCTGGCGTGTCGTGGTATCTGTGGATGTGGCAACGGCCCGGTTGGCGGTTGAAGCAAGTGCGGTCATAGGGAGTATCCTTCGTGATTGCAAAAGGCACGAGCCGCGTCCTCTCTTTCGGACCGCGAACTCGCCCTCCCCCACGCCCCCTCTTCCTCTCAGCGACCGTAACGAAAAAAGGCGCCCCGCCTGCCGGAGGAGCGCCTGAAGGGAAATGCCCGTTTGTCAGGATATCAACGCCCTGCGCCAACCTGCCGAGTAGATGGCCGGTCACTTCGGACGGGCGCTTGACCCTATTCTGCCGCCACGCCGGTCGTTGCCGGCATTTCCTGATCCTCGGCCTCATCGGAAAGGAAGGCTGGCAGGGCGTCCTCGCCCGTTGCGGCGACTGGGTGCCTGCGCTTTTCGTCCGAGCGCAGCACTTCCGGTAACCAGCCGGCATCGGCCAGCAGCCGTTCGGCTTCGACGACCATGTCCGCCTTCTTCAGGTGGTCGATCATCTGGGCGGCCCGCTCGCCGCAGCCTTCACGCACGGCTTCAAGGATGCGCGGGCGCGGGACACGGTTCAGATAGGTGTCGGCGGTCGGACGCCAGCCCGACGCGACCAGGTCGAGGTGCGTCGCTTCCGCGATCTGCATCGCCTGTCTGAGGCGCCAGTCGATGCCATGCTGCGTCGTCGAACCATTGGGGTTAGGCCTTTCCATCACGGCGTTCACGCCATGGCTGATGCAGAAAGCCAGGAGTTCGGTCCGGACCGCATCGCTTTCCGCCTCCAGCCAATCCCAAAGGGCCTGGTCGTCGTGCGGAACGATGTCGGCCCAAAGCTCGCGTCGGCGGGCCATCGCAGTGGCCGGATCGGTCTCATTGATGTCTTTTGGGGCAATGTTGAAGAGCTGGGGCGGCGACACCCATGCCTGCAGGCAAGATCCGCCCCGAGGAAGCCCAAAAGTGTCGCTGACCAGCTTGTGAAGGAGCAGCGTCATGGCGACGCGGGGGTTTCGGGCGACCGCCTCGCGCAAGGCAATCGTCCGAAATGCCGTCAGCTCGAGTATCAGCTTTTCAGGCAGAGGCCGCAAAATGTCGGTTTCGTCATCCCCCGCCTCCACGGGCGAGGTGGCTGCCGCCGCGAGACTGATGATGGGCGTGGACCGTTCCGCTTGCCCTTCCCTATCACCGGTCATTTCCGCGCCGACCGGATCGGCTGGTGTGGACGCTTCGTCTTCCCGCCGCACGAACCCACGTAAAATCAGGGGACTGCCGTCGCGGTCGATTGAGACGACGGCCCCTGCCCGGCCCATGTCCGCAGGGTCGAAGCTTTCCGCAACGCTGCCTTCCAGCGCCTCGATCGCCGCTTCAAGCTCGCTCAGCCGCCGATCGACGGTTTCGGGCAGATCGTCCTCCCACGCCGCATACTCTTCGTTCAACCCGTCGTATTCCACCTTCAGGCCATCAAGGACGCTCTGGTCATCGGGGCGCAATGCCGTTCGCGTCGATGGCAGTTTCCGCAAGTCATTGAAGTGGTCGAAGGGGATGCTCGGCAGGACCTCGATCCACTTCCAGTTCTCCGACCGAAGGCCTTCCGCCAGGATCTGGAGCTTTTCGGCGACGAGGCGATCGAGCAGGACCGCGTCCTGCAGCCAGCCGCCGTTGTCGCCGCTGAACAGGTCGCGCAAGATTGCGCCGCCGGCGGCCTCGTAGGCTTCGGCGCCGATAAACACCGCGCGCCGGTCTGTGGCGGCGACAGCGCTTTCGGTCAGCTGACGGCGGATATGATAGGCCTCGCGTATATAGGACGGCCCGTCCTTCAGCCGTTCCCAGACGGCCTCCTGGCTCTGGTGATCGCTGGTCACCGAGAACGCCATCAGCTGTTCGAGTGTGAGCGCGTCTTTGGCGTACAGGTCGAGCAGCACCGGCGAGACCGCTGCCAGGCGAAGACGTTGTTTCACAACGGAAACACTGACGAAGTACCGCGCGGCGATATCCTCTTCGCTCATATTCTGCCGGCGCAGCGCCACGAATGCCCGATACTGGTCGAGCGGGTGCAGGGCGACGCGATGGGTGTTTTCCGCCAGGCTGTCGTCTTCCAGCGAGGTGTCGGCTGCGTCGCTGCGGATGACACAAGGGATCAGGGCCGTTTTTGCCAGGCGTTTGGCCTTGACCAATTGCTCAAGGGCACGGTAGCGGCGCCCGCCGGCTGGAACCTCATAGGTTCCCGTTTCCCTGTCTTCGCCATCGACAATGGGCCGGACGTTGAGACTTTGCAGCAGACCGCGCAAGGCGATGTCTTCTCTGAGGTCGTCGAGCGACTGGCCGGCATTGACCTGGCGGACATTGGCCTGGGACAGGACGAGCTTATTGAAGGGGATGTCCTGGGAGCGGCTGAGCGGCACCGTGGTAAGGGACTTGGACATTCGAGGGTCTCCGGACGGGCGGCCGAAAGCCTCTCTTTCGACCTCCAACCCGTCGATCGCCTCGAAGCCCCCTCTTCCTCTCGTCTGGCCTTACCCGCCAGATTGCAAAGTGCTGACAATTTGTCATCATATCGATATGCGTTAGATACCAGGCGACTGGTCTTTTGCCAGCTAATCGGTCACGCAACCGGATGACGGAACGCGAGAAGGGAGGCATTACGCCCCCCTCCCCGCGTTTCGCAATGATTGTGGCGCGCCCGCCGCCCTAGAGGCCTCTGGATTTCCGGAAATCCCGAACGATTGTCTCAACGGCGGCTGAAAACGTAATGTCATTTTCGTTGGCGTAGTCGCGCAGGAACTTCAAGGTTTCCGGTTGAACCCGCGTCGACATCAGTTCGGTCTGCTTGGAGCGACGCATCATCCGGCCGGTGTCCGGAACGACCCGCTCCGCCACCGCAGGCGCCGGCGCTGGCTTCGCGGCCGGTGTGCGGCTTTTGGGAGTACTGTGGCTCTGGCCAAATCCGCTGTGCTCGGCGACCGCCCTCGCCTTTTCGATGTCGACGAGTTCCGGTGGCAGGGGTTCAGGGTCAGGCAAGGCCGCAAGGCTCCGGCGGACCGGCTTCGGAGCACTTTCTTCGATCACAGGCAGTTCGGGAAGAAGCTTGTTGAGCATCATGCAGCCTCTTTCTGGGTAAGTCCGGTGAGATATTCGCCGACGGCAAGGGCCAGTTGCAGGGCCTGGTTAACGGCTTTGGCCTTGTTGGGCGTGCTGGCGTCAAGGTTCGGCAGGGTCGTCGAATAGGAGAAGATCGCGCGATAGGCCGACAGTTCGTTGATCCAGAAGAGCTGCTTGAGGCCGGCGGCTTCCACGTCGGCATAAAGCGCGCGCATTTCCTTGGTCGAGATAGCTGGCGGCACACGGTTCCAAATGAGGGCGTAAGGAATCTTGCGGTCGCGCGCCAGCTCCTGGTTCTTGATCATGTTGACAGTCGCATAAGCGTCCTCGACGTCCGGTATCGACGGATTGGCGGGGATCAGGACAATATTCGAAAGCGACGCGGCAAGACCTGCCGCCAGGTTACCGGACCCTTCGACGTCGACGATGATGACGTCGTATTTCGAACGATTTTCGACAATCTGCTGGGCGACCGTATCCTGGTTCCCGCTTTCGACGCGCAGGTTATTCGGGATAAAATCCGATTTGGCCCACTTTACGACACGCTGTTTAGGGTCGACGTCGATCACCAGGACGCGGGCTTTTTCCTGCGCATAGGCGCCGGCAAGCATGATGGCGATCGTGGATTTCCCGCATCCGCCCTTGCTGGTGGCTAAGGTAACGACGATTCCCATGTCTGCACTCCAAAAGCGTTGTGCTCGCATTTCGTCAGAAAATGGTTAGCGAAGTGTTAGCGCCGCGTCAGACTTGCGCAGGCGCATCGTCTTCATCGTGATATCGGCTCGCAAACAAGACGACAGGCTGTCGCAAGACGTTCGACTGCGTTGCGATGGCGATGCGCATTCATTTCAGTGTCCAATCGATGTCCATACGTTATGACAGGGCTTTGCTGGTGATGGCATATCGTTCTGTCACGGTTTCGATGACGATCGTCGAACAATTCGATGACGAGGTGCTGACAACACTTACTGAAATCTTAACCGGGGCACGATGGTGCGATTCGCTCATCCCGCCAAGCCAGCTCAGGATGCCGCGAATACCGGTTTATCCACAGGTGGCGCCCTTTGTGTTAGGTATTGTAGTTAAGAGGGAGTGTTAAGGCGATTGCTGTTTCGTCCAAGCGATTGACGCGAAAGCGCTTTTTGACCTTGAATCCGGCTGGAACGTCGGAGAAACACCGAATGCTCCGTCCTCGAAACGACGAGTAACTGTCGGCGAAACGTCGAAAACCGATTGACGTTACCCACAGGACTCGCATAGCGTTTCGCATCCCGAGTCGTAATGGCGCGCGGATCAGCGGGACCGAGGCGTGCTCAACACACGGCGAGGCGCGGATCTGACACCGGTACGGCGCCCGCTGGGACGGCAAGCTGGCAAGACCTGTCGGCAAACCGTCCTCGAAACGACGAATATCATGGCCAAAGCGTCCCCGAAACGACGAATAACAGAGCCTGAACCCGCGGCGTTCGAACGCGTCGGCGAAACGCCCAATGCCTTGCAGGCGTCGGCGAAACGCCGAACCGGGCCCAACCGTCGGCGAAACGACGAATCCACGACGCCGGAAGGTCTGAATACGCCCGCCGAGCAGGGATCACAGGCGGCAAACGTCCTCATAGGTGAGGTGATTCCGGCCGAATCGGCAACCCGCCACCAGGGATCGCAAAAAGCGTCGCCGAAACATCGAACTGACCCCAAACGTCGGCGAAACGACGAAGACTCGACAGGCGTCGGCGAAACGACGAATCCAGGAAACGCATCTGACGCTCGCGACGAGGTCTCCGAGCGTCGGCGAAACGACGAATCCGGCGACCTTTTCGGCGCTGATCCGATGGGTTTCCCCGCTTACGCAGCAGGGGAGGGCGCCGCATCGGCGCCTGAAGCCGCAATGGTGTCGGCAAAAGGGGCGCGAACGACGGCAGCGTCGCCCAAAGCGTCGGCGAAACACCGAACCGTGCCGGAGCGTCGGCGAAACGACGAAGATGTGCAAAGCGTCGGCGAAACGACGAATCCTGACGAGGCGTCGGCGAAACGCCGAAGTGCGCCACTGCGTCGGCGAAACGACGAATCTGACGTCACCAATCCGCCGCCACGGCGCAGCCGCGCCAAGGCCGCGCCGCTTAACCCGGACTACAATCTCGACGATGAGCTGTTCATCTGCGACGTGCTGGATGCCATCCCGAAGGACGACATCCCCAGTATGGAGCACCCGATCTTCACACTGGCGACCCAGCCGGACATGCGTGAAATCCATTACGAGCACAACGGCACGGTCGTCGACATCTGGCCGAGCCGCCTGGGGCTGGCGACGATCCACGACAAGGACATCCTGATCTATTGCATTTCGCAGCTGATCGCCAAGAAAAACAAGGGGGAGCCGCTTGGCCGTACGCTGAAGCTGCAGCCGCACCAGCTTCTGACCTGGGCGCGCCGGCAGACCTCGGGCGACGGTTACCGGCGCCTGGTGGCGGCGCTCGACCGCCTGAGCGGGACGCGCATCAAGACCAACATCAAGACGATGGACGGCATTGAGTTTACGAACGGTGTGGGCCTGATCACCGAATATTCCGCCAGGCGCTCGAGCCGCACCGGGCAGATCATTGACGTGCAGATCACCCTGTCGCCGTGGCTGTTCAAGATGGTCGAAGGCGCCAACGTGCTGACGTTGCATCGCGACTATTTCCTGTTGCGCAAACCCCTCGATCGCCGGATTTACGAGCTGGCGCGCAAGCATTGCGGCAGCCAGGCCAAATGGTCGATTTCGGCGGAAATCCTGAAGAAAAAGACGGGTGCCGGCGGCACCATTCGTCACTTCCGCGAGGAAATCCGACGGATCGTCGAAACCAATCACCTGCCGGACTACGTCGTCGCGTTCGCCGACGACGTGGTGACCTTCTTTTCAAGGGCCGCGCTGGCCGCCGCCGCCTTGCCGCAGCCGAAGCCGCCCTTGCTCGACGCCAGCACGTTCGAGGAGGCCAAGCGTGTGGCGCCGGGCTATGACGTCTATGCGCTGCATGAGGAATGGATCGACTGGTGGCGGGAAGGGGGCTGCGAGCCGCTGAAGGACCCGGCCAAGGCCTTTGTCGGCTTTTGCCGCCACCGCAGCCAGCGTTCTCCCTTGCGCTGAAGCCGGATAGAAGGCGAGGGGAACGCACTGGTTTTGAGACGCCAGCTGGCCTAAGAGCGCACTGACACCGTGGATGGGGACGCCGTTTTGCACGAAAAGAGAACCTATCATCAGGAAAAGCACTTCAAGGAAGTGTTGGGCCTTTTAGGCCTGAAGGCGCTGTTCCTGCATCAGACTGGGCCCAAGAGCTTCATCCTGACGTTTCCGCATCCTCACCAGGATGTGGAATACGTCCTGAGTTCCTACCGCGACCGAAAACAGCCGCGCGAGTTCGCCGACCTCGGCCGCTGCGTGCAGTTCGCACTCAATCTCGGCGTCACGTCCATCCATTTTAGGCTCCACGACGCAGCCTGACCGCCTGCCATAATGCGATAAAGGCAAATCGCGGATCGCAAAATCAACAGAACGAAATGCGCAAAACATATAAAACGCGCATTTTATGGCTTGCCATGCTTCGCTTCACGCGTTACGCCTGTATGGCAACACAACTCAAGGTTCAACACTTGCAATTCTAAGGCGGCGAGATGGATTTCGCAGCGATGGCGGAGCTTTGCGCTCCCGACATACACGTGCAGACCATGCGCAGCATCGCGGCGGTCGAATCGAGCTTCAATCCGTTCGCCATAGGCGTGGTGCGCGGGCAGTTGCAACGTCAGCCGCGCAGTCTCGCGGAAGCCGTGGCGACGGCCAATATGCTTGAGACGGAAGGCCTCGATTATTCGGTCGGACTGATCCAGATCAATCGCAAGAACTTCGCCAGGTACGGCCTGACGCTGCGGACTGCGTTCGATATTTGCAACAACCTGCGCACGGGCGCGGCGATTTTGCGGGATTGCCTGGAAAGGGCAGGGGACCGGCCGTCGGCCTTGGGCGATGCGTTGAGCTGCTACTATTCCGGCAACTTCAAAACCGGCTACCGGCATGGATATGTCGCCAAGGTCCTGAATGCCGGCGCCGGCCACGTCTGGCCTATCCCCGTCCAAGGCGGTTCCGGGCACGCACCCGTGTCAGTCAAGTCCGGCCAAGACCGCGAGCATGTGCCCGAACCCTTGTTTGTCTCGGTGGCCATGCCGCCGGTCAATAGCGCCGCTTCGAGCGGCAACGAGTCCCAACCCCCGAAGGCCCAGGACACGGCCCTTCTTTTTTAGGAGAACTCTCATGATTCTTACGACAAGACAGCGGCTGGCTATCGCCGGTACGGTATGTGCTTACGGGCTAACGCTCGCGGGCCCGAGTTTCGCGCAGGTCGCCCAACTGACCAGCGGCCTCGACTGGATAAAGACCACCATCACCGGGATCGGCGTGGTCGTCATCGTCATCGCCATCATGTGGACGGGCATCCAGATGATGTTCCAGCACGCCAAGTGGAGCCAGGTGGCGCATATCTTCTTCGGCGGCATTCTGGTGGGTGGGGCGGCGGCGATCGGCCCGCAACTGTTTGGCGGGGGCGGGGGAAGCTGAGCATGACAAGGTACCGCGATCCCGTTTTCCGCGGCTGCACCCGGCCTCCGATGTTTTTCGGAGCGCCGATGGTGCCGGTGATCCTGGTGACGGGGATCGCGGTGCTCATCGCCATGCTAGGCCTGTTCGTCAGCGCCTATATTTCGATCGGCGTCGTCACCGTATTCGTGCCGGTATTCCTATGGATGCGCACCGTGACCAAGGCCGACGATCAGCGCCTGAACCAGCTGATGCTGCGCCTGCGCTTGCGCATTCGCCAGCACGCCAGCCGGCGCTACTGGGGCGCTTTCACCTATATCCCGTTCGCGCTCAAGAAGAGATCGTCATGAAGTCGCAGGCGCAATTGAAAGAGGCTGCGGCCGCGCAGGTGGCTCTGGGCGAATACGTACCGTTCGGCGTCCATATCCTGCCGGACGTGATCAAGCTCAAGCGGTCCGGGGACTTCGTCGCAACCTGGGCGCTGGCCGGCATCAGCTTCGAGACGCAGGACGCGGTGGAGATCGCCGCGGCCAAGGAAGGGCTGGTCAATCTCCTGCGCAGTCTGGGGGGAGGGCAGTTTTCGCTCTGGTCGCACAAGATACGGCGCCAGGTGAAGGAACGGCTGACCGGCTACTACGGCAATGCGTTCGCTGCACGTGTAGACGCCGAATATAGCGCCTCCTTCGACCGGCACCGGCAGATGCGAACCGAGCTTTATCTGACCCTGGTCCACCGGCCGGGCGCCGGGAAGGTGCCGAACCTTTTCGGCAACCTGTTCGGTTTGAAACGGCGGAGCCTGGAAGAGATCAAGGCGGACGATCTGGAAGGGCTGGACGCGCTTTCTGACGCCGCGAAGATGGTCGAGCGGGCCCTTGAGTCTTACCGGCCGCGACGGCTTGCGACCTATTGCCGGGGCGATATCGCCTATTCGGAAATGCTGGGTCTTTACGGCTATCTGGTGAACGGAGTTTGGGAGGAGGTGCCGCTCAGGCGGGCTGGCATAGACCAGTATCTGCCCACCAGCCGCCTGCATTTCGGCGACAACAACGGCCGGCTGCAGATCGTCCACGCAAGCGGCACGCGTTTCGTGGGGTTTCTGGATATTCAGGATTACCCGAAATGGACCGAGAGCGGCATCGGCAACACGATCCTCTATGCCGACTATGAATATATTGAAACCCAGAGCTTTTCCATGCTCAACCGGCGCGATGCGCAAGGCGCGCTCGAGCAGCAGCGCGGGCAGATGCACGCCGCCGAAGATGCCTCGGAAACGGAAATTTCCGAAATCACGGAAGCTTTGGACGACCTCGTCGCGGGCCAGATCGAGGTTGGCGAGTATCATTATTCGCTGGCCATCCTGACCGAGAGCCACGAGGCGCTGGGCCGGGCGATCTCCGACGCCCGGGCCGTGCTGCAAGACCAGGCGGGCTTCAAGATGTCGGTCGTCGACGTCGTGCCGGAAGCCGCTTGGTTTGCCCAGTTGCCGGGCAACTGGCACCTGCGGCCTCGCGAGGCGAAGCTCACCAGCCGTAATTTCGCCGGGCTGTCGCCGCTGCATAATTTCGAAAGCGGCAAGCGCGATGGCAATCCGTGGGGGGAGGCGGTGGCGCTGTTTCGCACGCCCTCGGGCCAGCCGTTCTATTTCAACTTCCACGTCTCGCCCGCGCACCGCGATGCAACGGGGGAAGCCCTGCCGGGCAACACATTCATCTGCGGCACGACGGGATCGGGCAAGACGGTGCTGCAGACGGCCCTCTTGGCGTTTGCAACCAAGTATCCGGGCCTGCGGGCGGTCTGTTTCGACAAGGACCGCGGCATGGAAATCGGCATTAGGGCGCTGGGCGGCCAGTACCGGGCGCTCGAACGCGGCCGGCCTACGGGCTTCAATCCGTTCAGGCTTGAGCCTAGCGAAGACAACATCCAGTTCTGCGAACGCCTGGTCAGGCTTCTGGCCGGCGGAGAGATCAGCGCGCGCGACGAGGCCGAAATCTCGCACGCGGTCAGGACCGTGATGAGCCATCATATCGGACACGATGTCCGGTGCCTGTCGCTGGTCCTTCAGAACCTGTCGGGTGTTGGCGACAATACGGTGGCGGAGCGCCTGCGTAAATGGCAGCGCGGCCAGACTTTGGGCTGGGTGTTCGACAACGCCGAGGACACGCTGGATTTCCAAAAAAGCAGAATCTTCGGTTTCGACTATACCGATTTCCTGGATGATCCGGAGATCCGCACTCCGGTTATGGCTTACCTCCTCCATGTCACCGAGGCGCTCATCGACGGCCGGCCTTTCGTCTATGTGATGGAGGAGTTCTGGAAGCCGTTGATGGATCCGCACTTCAGCGAGTTCGCGCTCAACAAGCAGAAGACGATCCGCAAGCAGAACGGTTTGGGGATTTTCGTGACCCAGTCGCCGTCGGATGTCCTGACCCATGCCATCGGCCGCACCATGGTCGAACAGAGCGTGACGCAGATCTATCTGCCCAACCCGCGCGCGGACCGCGACGACTATGTCGGCGGCTTCAAGCTGACGGAGGCCGAGTTCGAGGTGATCCGCAATCTCGGCGAAACGTCGCGCACCTTCCTCGTCAAGCAAGGCCGCACAAGCGCCATCTGCCGCTTCGACCTAACCGGCATGGACGAGGTGCTGTCCATCATTTCCGGCACCACGGAAAACGTCGCCGCGCTCGATGCCATCCGCGCCGAGGTCGGTGATGACCCCGAGCAGTGGATGCCGGCCTTTCTCAAGCAAACGGCCATAAGGAGACCTGGCATATGAGACCCATACTTTGTGTCTTCGCATGGGCGGCGCTTGCAGTCGCGCAACCGGCGCCGGTCATCGCGCAGAAGTCGGCGCTGGACGGTCACCAATTCGACGGCGTCACCTCTGACGCAGCCTTGAGAACCGCGGGACGCACCCGACGAGATTGGCTGGATAAGCATCCTGTCGAAGCGAGGGAATATTGGGCGGCCTGGGACTGCAAGGGCAAACCGTGTGACTCAAGCTGGTACGCCAACATTCGCGCCAAGGCGGCGTTAATCAAGCGCACTGATGAGGACCCAAGGCCCCGTAGTCAGACCGACAAGCCGAAGAGACGTTAGATGGATTTCTTTCACTCTTTCGAACTCGGCATGGATGCCAAATTGTCGGACTACCTGAGCGGAACCGCCTCGGCCCTTTGCGCAATTATAGCACCCGCGGTCGCGGCAGGCGTCGTTATCTATGTCATTCTGATCGGCTATGCGGTCATCCGCGGGGAGGCGAGTGACTCGCTGCATTCGGCGATGTGGAAGGCGGTCAAATGGTCGCTGGTCGCCGCCGTGGCGCTTAGTGCCGGCGGCTTCAACACCTACATCGTCGGCAGCCTGAATGGCATGGAAGCAGCCCTGTTTATAGCGACGACCGGGACAACAGGCGGGGGCGAACTCCTCGACGACTGCCTCGCCCAGTATGTCGACCTGTTCAATAAACTTGTTCAGAACACGAAGGCAGACGGTTTGGGTGTCTTCCCGAACGTCGCCATCTGCTTCGCCATCCTCCTCATCGCCATAGCGTCGCTCGTCTTCTTCGGCCTGGCCGTGTGCGTGTTCATGCTGGCGAAGGTCGCTCAGGTGCTGGTCATCGCGCTGGGTCCGGCCTTCATCGCGACCTTGATCTTTCCGCCTATCCAGCGTTTCGCGGATGCCTGGCTGAGTGCCGCGCTCAATACCGTCATCATCAAGGTTCTGGCGGGCATTATTCTGGCGATTAGCACGCTGTTTCTAACCAATATCGTCCAATCGGTATCCGGCTCATTCGATGAAACCGCCATCCTTATGGACTGCCTGAAGATCCTGCTGCTGTCGGTCTCGTTCGGCGCGATCTTCTGTTACCTGCCTATGCTTTCGGCCCAGTTGGTGGGCGGTGCGCCGATGCCGCATGTGACAATGCCGCGCATGTCCCGTGGCGGCGCGTCAGGTCCACAGCAGAGCCAAGCCGGCGCCCCGGCATCGGGCGGCCAGATCGCGCGCGGCCGCAATGCCCAGTCCCACACATCCGTTCCGGCCTACCGCCAGAACGTCATCCGCAACCTCAGCCGTAGATAAGAGATCGCCATGCCCAAGCCGATCAAAGTTTCGCATAAATACGCCGTAGCCGCCATGGCGGCCTTCATCCTGGCGCTGCCGGCCGCAACAGCCAACGCCATCGGCGGGCTCGGTGATATCGTCCATGATCCCGTCAGCTACGTCCAGGCCGTGAAGCAGGTGCAGGCCTGGCAGCAGCAGTACCAGCAGATGACCCAGAGCCTGTCCCAGGCCAAGGCGACCTTCGACAAACTCAAGTCGCAGGTCGATGCCGTCACCGGAGTACGGGGCCTGGGCGACATCCTGAACAATCCCATGCTGCGCAGCATTGTCCCGAACGACCTCGCAGCAAACCTGTCCGAACTCAACGCGTCCGGCGTCCTGTCGGGTAAGGCCCTGACCCTGCGCAACGCCTCGATGGTTTATGACTGTGGCGACGTCGATGAAAGCGACGCCAGGGTCATCTGTCAGGCGCTGCTGAGCCAGAACGCCCAGGCAAGGGCCTTCCAGCAAGATACCCTGGCGCTCTTGAACCAGCGTACGACGCAGATCGATGCGCTGCGGGCCGAGATCAATTTGACCCAGGATCCGAAGGCGATCGCCGAGCTCCAGGCGCGCCTGCAGGCGGAACAGGCCCAGGTCGCCAACGACCAGAACAAGATCGCCGTCGCGCAGGCCATGCTCGTCGCCAATGCGCAAGCCGCCGCCCAGGCCGAGCAGGAACGCGTCAACGCCCTGATGGCGACGGACAAGGCATCGGTGCTCGATGGCTTTTCGTTCGCTTCGCTTGAATACCCGGCCACGGGGATGGAAGAGTAGACAATGGCAAAGGACGTTGTGTCGACGGCTGAGTTGCCTGGCTATTTTGCCGGCGCCCAGGACTGGGAAGCGGACCGGCTTTCGCGGATCGAGAAAAGCGAAAGGCGCGCGTGGTACGTGGCGGGATGCTCCTGTCTCGTCACCGCAATCGCTGTGGCCGCGGTTATCGCCATGATGCCGTTGAAACGCGTGGTGCCGTTCGTCTATGCGATCGACCGCCAGACCGGCCAGCTGACCGTGATGGACGCCGCCAATCAGCGGCAGGTGATCGGCAACCAGGACCTGCTCGACAAGCATTTCGCCCAGAACTACGTGATCTCGCGCGAGAGCTACGACTGGAAGCTGCTTCAGACCGACTATGACGATACGGTCGCCTTTTCGGCCCCGGCTGTGGCGCGGGCTTACGCCGCGCGCTTCGATGGGGCCAGCGCCGTCAACAAGGTCTGGGGGCCGAACATAGAGCGCCGCGTCCGGGTCACGTCGATCCAACTGGCGCCTGACGCCGTCGGCAAGAAGGCCGTCGTCCGCTATAACGTCCAGCAGCGAGACCTGCAGAGCAATACGCTGCAACCGCTCGAACACTACATTGCGACGATCGCCTACGAGTATCATCCGGAACGCACCGGCAAGGAACAGGACCTGATACGCAATCCGCTCGGCTACACGGTCACTGGTTTCCGCGCTGATCCCGAGATCGGCGGCGTGCCAGGCGCGCTGGCGGGTTCGGAAGGGCAGGGGGCACAGCCATGACACGTTGCCTCAGCTTGCTTCTGCTGCTGGCGCCCGCCATGGCATCGGCTGAACCCGTACCCTACCGGGCCGACGCGCGGGTCCGGACTGCGGACTATGTCGCCGATGGTGTCATCCCAGTCCCCGTATCCACAGGTGTCGTGACCCGCGTCGTGCTCGAACGCGGCGAGAAAATTGTCGCCGCGGCGACAGGCGTTCCCGCGACGTGCGAGAGCGACGATCACCTTTGGTGCATCGTCGCCAATGCGGACGCCAATGAACTCTGGATCAAGCCGAAGGCGGGTGCGCGCCGCAATAATCTCGAACTGAAGACGGACCGGCGCGACTACAGCTTCGAAATGATGGTCGGCGCCACGACGACCTACCGCATTGCGCTGCGCTATCCGGCCCCGGCCGCCACCAAGCAAGCCGCGCCCCCGGCCGGGCAAACGCGCGTCAACGCTCAGATGGACACGGCCGCGCCCATCGCGCGCAATACGGCCTATACCCTCGAAGGCAACCGCAAGGGCGCCGACATCCGGCCCGTTGCTGTCTTCGATGACGGCACCTTCACTTACTTCCGGTTTCCCGGAAATCGTGAGGTGCCGACCATCTTCGTGATCGGCTCCGATGGCGCTGAGGCACGGACGAACTTCAATATGGCCGGCGACTACGTCGTCGTGCAGCGTCTTGGCCGCAAATTCGTGTTGCGGCTCGGCAAATCGGTGGTGTCTGTCTGGAACGAAGCCTTCGATGCCGACGGTGTCGCACCTGTTGAAGGAACAACTGTGCCGGGCGTTGCACGCGTGACGGCAGGAGGCAAGGATGCAGGCTGACGATCCCAACGCCGCCCCGTCAAACCACGCACCCGTAGATGACTCTGCTGCAGACCGTATTCCGAGCGTCAACGAAAGGGGGCGCCGGCGCGGCGGTCAACTTGCCCCATTCTTCGCCATGGGCGGAATCGCGCTCGTCGTCCTTATAGGCGGCCTTGCGACCTTTAATGTGCTGAAGGCAAAGCTGTCCGCGCCGAAGCCCAAGGCGGAGGCAACTCGGACGGCGGCTTCGACCGGACTTGTCCGTACCTTCGACACCGAAACGCCGCCACCCTTGCCTGGCGCTCAGGCATCGTCGTCCATGGCGGCGCGGAATGGCGCATCCTGTGCGGACGGATCTTCCGGCAACATGTTGCGCGGCCAGGATGGCGTTGTCGTGCGCAATGCCTCGGGCCACGCGGTGCGGGTGTGCGCCGATGGTCAGGTCGCCGGCGTCACACCCCCTGATCCGCCGGCAGCCCGTCCAATCCCGGTTGTGCGGAGGCAGGACGCGGCTTTTTCACCCCAGGCGCCGGAAGCGGGGCCAGCCATGCCGGAGAGAAGGCGTCCAGATGCCCCTATGATGCTCACTGGCGGCGTTTCTGGCGGTGGAGCCTCATCAGTCGGCTTTCCTGCCCCCGCCGCGTCAGGCGGCTTCCCTGGGGCCGCGGCGGACAGTCTGCTAGCCACCCAACGGTCGGGATCGCTGGAAGCGGACTTGATCCCGTCACGCACGCCTCTCGTCCAGGCCGCGCGCATGAAGGACCTGAGCCTGCTTCTCCCAAAGGGCCGGACGATCGATTGCGGCCTGTCGATGCGGATTATCTCAAGCCTGGCGGGCCAGGCAAGCTGTGTGGTTACGCACAACGTCTATTCGGCCAACGGCAAGGTGGTGCTGATCGAACGGGGCAGCGAGGCTGTCGGGGAATATCGCTCTGGCGTATCGATCGGCCAGAAGCGTCTGTTTGTCCTGTGGACGCGGATTCTGACGCCGGACGGCGTGGTGATCGCGCTTGATAGCCCTGGCGCCGACGAACTTGGCGCCACCGGCCTGACCGGCAGGGTCGACGATCACTGGTTCGAGCGCATCGGCTCGGCCTTCCTGTTGTCGACGATCCAGGACGTCCTACAGTACAAGATCACCGAGGCGCAGGCGCGTTCCGGGGGCTCGACCTTTGTTCTCGGCAATACGGCGCAGGCCTCCAGCCAGATGGCGGAGCGCGTGCTTGAGACGACGATAAACATTCCGCCGACCCTTTATAAGGCCCAGGGTGACCGCGCGGTTATCTACGTCGCCCGCGATCTGGATTTTAGCAATGTCTATGCGCTCCGCAGCCGGCCCTAGTCTCGGGCGGGATACGGCCGTGCGGGAGCTCCTGCGGCCGCTTGAGCGCTTTTTCGCGATCGAGGGCGTGACCGAGATCGTGATCAACCGTCCCGGTGAGGTGCTTTACGAGCGCGGCACTGCCTGGATACACGAAGAGGCGCCGGATCTGACCCAGGCGCGGCTGATGGGGCTTGCTCGGGCCATCGCCACCTATTCGGACCAGGAGATTGGGCCCAGGACACCCATCCTGTCGGCGATCCTGCCTGACGGCCAGCGGGTCCAGATCGTGGCGCCCCCTGCGGTGCCCCAGGATACCCTGTCGTTCAGTATCCGGCTGCCGGGCCAGGCGATCCGGGGGCTTGCCGATTATCAGGGAGAAGGCGCGTTTGGTCGTTTCCTATGGCCTGCGTCTCGGGATCTGGCGCGGCTCCGGCCCGAACTTGACCCTGACGATGTCGATCTTATCGATGCGCTTGCCGCGCGGGACCTCGCGGGTTTCCTCGCCAGGGCCGTAAGCTACAGACGCAACATCGCCGTCGTCGGTGACACTGGCTCCGGCAAGACGACTTTTATGAAGAGCTTGTGCCAGCACATCCCGTGGGAAGAACGCATCATAACCATCGAGGATGTCCGCGAATTGTCCCTGCCCACACACCAGAACCTGGTGCATCTGCTCTACAGCAGGGGCGGGCAGGGCGTGGCACAGGTAACGCCGGCCGATCTGATCGCGGCGTGCATGCGCATGCGGCCGGACCGCGTCCTGCTGGCGGAACTTCGCGGCTCGGAAGCCTTCGATTTCCTAAAGCTGCTGACGACGGGCCATAGCGGCTCGATCACCTCGTTTCACGCCGAAAGCTGCGCCCTGGCGTTCGAGCGCTATGTGCTGATGGCCAAGGAGCATGCGGACGCCGCCATCTTCGACGCCGAGGGGCTGAAGCGCTTGGTGCGGCTGACGCTCGACGTCATCGTCCATATCCGCGCCGAGCGCGGCGACGGACAGAGTAAGCGGCGATATGTCAGTGAGGTGCATTTCGATCCCGTGGCGCGGCGCCGGGACCGTTTCAATGACCAGCAAATCCTGAGGGGCGTGGCATGAGCGGGGCGCAGAGGCCCGCGGTCGCAATCAGCGTCGCTGCCGCCTACCTCGTGGTCGCCGGCATCGTGACGCTCTGGGCGGCCGGGAACCTCTATTTCCTGATGCACCACGCCCCGCCCTTGGCCTCTCCCATCGCCTGGCTTGCCTACGCCTGGCACTACTGGAGCGATGATGAGGAACGCCGGCTGCTGCTCGTCTCCATACTCGTCCCTGCGGCGCTGGCATTGTTTCCGCTCGGCTTCGTTGTGGAGTGGCTTGGCGGCAAGGAGCCCGCACTGCACGGATCGGCGCGCTTTGCCACGACCGCCGATATCGAGAAAGCTGGCTTGCTTGGCAATAGCGGCATCATCGTGGGCAAGCTCGGCAACCGCTTCCTGCAGTTCCCGGGACAGCAGTTTTGCCTTCTGGCCGCGCCGACGCGCTCGGGCAAGGGCGTGTCGTTCGTTATTCCGAACCTGTTGAACTGGCCGGACAGCTGCGTCGTGCTCGACATCAAGCTCGAGAATTTCCTGCTGACGTCCGGCTACCGGGCACGGCACGGCCAGAAGGTGTTCCTGTTCAACCCTTATGCCGAGGATGGCCGCACCCATCGCTGGAATCCGCTCGACGGCATCAGCCGTGATCCGAACCTTAGGGTCGGCGACCTCCTGGCGTTGGGCGGCAGCCTCTATCCGGCGCATCCTGGCGACAAGGATGCCTTCTGGGCCGACAGCGCCAAGAACCTGTTCCTGGGTCTTGCGCTGATGGTCCTGGAATCGCCTGAGCTGCCGAAGACCATGGGCGAGATCCTGCGCCAATCGAGCGGGAAGGGCAGGGGGCTGAAAGAGCACCTGACGGATCGCATCAGCGCGCGCAGCGTAAGCGATGCGCCGTACTCTGCCGACTGTCTGGATGCGCTCGGCCGGTTCCTCGGCGCATCGGACAATACGCTGGCCAATATCATCAGTTCCTTCACAGCGCCCCTGGTGATGTTCGCCAATCCGCTGGTCGATGCGGCGACAGCCGCCAGCGACTTCGATATCGCCCGGGTTCGCGATGAACGGATGACGCTCTATATCGGTATCCAGCCGAACCGCCTGGCGGACGCGTCGCTCTTGATCAATGTGCTCTTCAGCCAGCTGATCCATGCCAATACCAAGGAACTGCCGTCCGCGACCCGTCACAGCCTCTCATGCCTTCTGATCCTCGATGAATTTCCGGCGCTCGGCAAGATCGGCGTCATCGCGCGCGCCAACGCCTTTATCGCCGGCTACGGCTTGCGCCTTTTGACCGTCATCCAGAGCGTCGCGCAGCTGGAGGCCGTCTATGGTCCTAACGATGCCCGCACGCTGATCACCAACCATGCCATGCAGGTGCTGTTCACGCCGCGCGAGCAGAAGGACGCCAATGCGTTCAGCGAGATGCTGGGCACCTACACGGCAAAAAGCACGTCCAAGGGGCGATCGACCAGCCGCGGCTTCGGCGCCGGCGGATCTGATAGCGAGACGGTGTCGGAGCAGAAACGGGCCTTGCTACTGCCGCAGGAACTGAAGGAGATGCCCGATGACGAGCAGATCATCATCCTGGAGCACACGCGCCCGATCAAAAGCCAAAAGGCCAGTTATTACTGGGAGAGCGGATTTATGGACCGGTTGAAGTCCGTCAGCGAGACCTTGCGTGACATCCAGGGCCTGCCCGGAAAGGCCGAGATCGATGCGGCGGCCTTCGGACACCGGGAACTGGCCGTCGAGGTGCCGCGCCTTGACATCGACGGCCATGTCGCGCGCGTCGAGCGCCGTCTCCGGCCGCTCAAACCCGACGAGGCGATCGATCTGTCGCGGCTCGATATCGACGTCTCGACCTTGCCGGCATTCAGCGACGCCGAAAATCCGTCCGACGCCGAAATCAACGCGTTCGTCGACCGGTTCTTCGCGCTGGGCCGGGTTGACGCCGAAGACGCCGCACCGCCCAAAACCCAAAACGTCACCGACGTCCTTGTGCTGGAGACCTAGATGAAACCCTGCTCCCTTATTTGCCTTGTCCTTCTAGGCACGGCCTTGACGGCCTGCGCGGCCGGAGCGCCTCGTGCGCCGATCGGCCTTCACAAACAGCCTGTCAATGTGCCTCCTGCCACCGGCGGCGCGCAGCACCAGACGAAGTGATATTCCCATGGCCAGACGCCCGAAATCACTACCCAACGAGCTCGAAACCTTGAGCCGGGACGTCGCTGAGCGTTTCAAGGACGTGCCCTGGGAGCTGTTCGACTCGAAAGACCTCGGCGCCAGCGGAGAGACCCGCTACATGGTCTCGCGCATTCAGAATGACCTGATGAAGGTCGCGGACAAGGACAAGGCCTTGGCTGGCCGCATCTGGGACACGCATGTGCCGGGCTTTGTCCTAAGGCCGGCTGAGCTGCCGCCGTCCGAAAAGGAACCCGCGCCGGTAAACTCGATAGAACCCGGCCGCAGCCGGCGTCGTCGCGCGCCGGCCGAGGCCTACCTCGATCAGCCGGTGCAAGCAAAGCACGACATATCCGCCCCTGACATCACCAGATCCCGCAACCAAGGTGCAACAGAAAACGCTCAATCCTCCGCCCAACCGCAGGCCGCACTCCCATCGATTGACGATCCCAGCGCCGAAAAGGCCAAACGTCTCTTGGAAGGTCTGGAAAAGCAGTACCTGAGGGCCGACGACCGTTACCACTTCCGCGACCGCGGCCGCGAAGTGGCCTTCGAGGCCCAGGACAAGAAGCTGGTGACGCAGTTCGACACGCCTGCGGTCGTCACCTCCATGATCGATCTGGCCGAAGCGCGCGGCTGGTCCTCCTTAAAGCTCAACGGCACGGCCAGCTTCAAACGCGAAGCCTGGCTTCAGGCGTCCCTCAGGGGTGTCGAAGTGACGGGCTACAAGCCCGGCAAGCTCGATAAAACGAGGCTTGACGAACTCCGAGCCGAACGCAGGTCAGCATCGCTGCCAAACACGATGGCGCAGGAGAGAGACCGCGCCAATGACACAGCAAGGCTGGCAAACCCGCCATTCTCCGAACCGCGCCCGCCACTGACCACGGCTGAGGCACAGTTCGTTGCGGTGATGGAAGCCACGATGCAAAAGCGCGGCGACAGGCCGGAAACGATTGCCAAGGCGCGTGAAGTGGCCAGCGACCGGCTAACCAACAACCGGATCCATGTCGGCAAACTGGTCGAGGTCGGATCGGCCCCCTACCAGGACCGTCAGGGTGAAAGAGACAGCCCTTTTGTAACGCTCGAAAACGACAAAGGCGTGCGCTCGAAGGTCTGGGGCGCCGATCTGCCGCGCGCGCTGCAAGAATCCGGCGCGAAGCCCGGCCAGCGCGTCGCCGTGGCCCTCGACGGCCGTAAGCCCGTCGAAGTCGATGTGACCGTCAAGGACGGGGCAGGCCAGACAATCCGCACCGAGCGGCAGACGGTCGACCGCAATAACTGGCGGGTGGTTCAGATCGACAAGCTGCGCGAGGACGCGCGGGATGCCCTGCTGAAACAAGCCCAAAGACAGGCAACCGTACCCGTCCTCAAAACGTTCGACCGCGCAGCACCTCCTCAGCCGCGCCCGGCCCCTAAGGCGCCGGCCAGATCGCCAGGACAAGAGCGGACACGGTGAGGGCACAATAGCCAAAAGTAAGCAGCCGACAGCGCCGTCCAAAATCCCTAGATCATAACTGGATTATAATCCGATTATAATCGCCCTGGTTTCGCCGCTTCCATAACCTGGCTTCCCAAGATGCCCGACGTCCCAGCACCTTTGGACAAGCCGATGACACCAGACAGGCCAGAGACGCCAAATCCATGTTCGGAGGATACCTTCAGGCGCGCCGCGCTATCGGACGCCTCTGCGGCCGTTACCGTTCTGCCGTCCGACACCGGAGGGTTTGTCATCGCCCTCCGCCAGCCTGACACGCAAGCAGACCTGCTCCTTGGCACAAGCGAGCCGCCTAGCGATGTCAGAATATTCGACGACCTCGGCGCCTGCGCACGCACGGCCTCTCAGCTTTCACCCAACAGGCAGGTCTCGTTCGACCTTGGCCTCCACGACGCATCAGCCTGAGCGCCGGTATCAATGGCCGCCTTTGGCCCTTTGCGGACGCGTGGCCATTTACGCTCTTAGTAAAAGCGGAAGTGAATCGACTCCGATGGCGACTCTAACGCAATTTTTTGTCGTCGGCCACGCGCAGGTCTCTGCGTGGAGAATTATCGGGGATCTGCAGAACTTGATTGCCACTGACGGCGTTCGTCCGTCTAACCCTGCAATCCGACGTCCCCTTCCGGCCAAAAATCTTAGACTGCGAGGCCCGAGCTACAGTATCCGATTTGGCACCGCCCAGTACTAGCTACAGAATACCGCTCCAGGTGATAGTGGCTGAGACTTTCCTTTACCGGACAACAGCATCGATTTTCCCATGTTAGCCGTAAACAAATGACCGCTCCGTTTGTTTGGCTCCCTAATGAGATTTGATCCTTCTAACATCCTATCACCCGAATTCAAGCGACGCGCGGGCGTTTGGGCCGTTGTGGTGACGGGACATATCCTTGTTGGCCTTGCGCTTTGTCTGCAACTGAGTGGTCCGGGCGAAAAGTTTGCCGGCGGCCAGGGCGCGATGGTCACCGTTTCACTCGTTTCAACCCTGGAGCCGGCCGGGCATGTCGCACAGGGCCGCCCTAAGCCTGTGGCCACAGAGTATAAGCCGTCGCCGGTGGCCACCGATGGTCTGGAACCTGCGATCACGCCGGACGAAGCTGCTTCCCCGTCTTTGAGCGAAGCCGATTTGGAACTCGTTGGCAGCTTCCAATTCACATCGGCGGGAGAGCCGGGGGCGGCCTGTAACCTGACGCAGCAGTTGGCCGAAGCCTTTTCACAAAGCCCGGAAGTCCAGCAGGGTATTGCCGCCATTCCAGCATCAGGGCGCTCGGTCGCCAATGCCGTCATGTTATGGGATGGACAGTGGGCAGAGGGAACCCAGTCAGGCGGTATGGCGCTGTTACGCGCCCTGTTGGTAAAGGCTGTGGTGTCATCCCGGCCCGAATGTCTACGGATGCAAAACCAGGGACCTGTGCTGTTCCTGATACCTGACCGCAAGACGATTGTGGTGCTGGCGGTAGGTTCTGGCCAATGGCGTTGGGCCGACATTCTGGCGCCATCACCGCAACCTGATGTGATTGCCGCGATCTTCTAACTGCGCATTTATTTTTGAATCCCAACATCAAAATCCCGGACCTCCCCGTAGGAGTGACAGGTCGATCGGATCGGCGGTCGTGTCACGTCCAGGAGGGTTTCGTGAGGAAATTGAAGCGCGGCAATCTTGCCATACTCACCACAGTCAGCGTCCTGAGCCTTACGGCTCTTGCACCGGCAGCGATCGCATCAAGCCACCGCGAAGCGCCCGGCATTACGAAATCACCAAAGGTCGATTCGACCGACTTCTACATGTTCCGCAGCTACGAACCCGGCAGGGACGGGTTTGTGACCTTCATCGCCAACTACATGCCTCTGCAGGATCCAGGCGGCGGTCCGAACTATTTCACCATGGACCCGGACGCGGTCTATGAAATCCATGTCGATAACACCGGCGACGCCAAGGAAGACCTGACCTTCCAGTTCAAGTTTAGCAATGCCCTGGTGGGTAATACGGGCGTCACGCTGAATGTGGGGGGTACGACGAACGCCATCCCGCTGCGCCACGCTGGCGCCATCTCCGCCGGTAACAACGCAGCGCTCGGCGAGACCGAGAGCTACACCCTGACGGTCATCAGCGGTGACCGTCGCTCCGGCACAAAGGCCATGGCGACTAACGCCAGCGGCGGCGGAACGAGCTTCACCAAGCCGTTTGACAATGCGGGCAAGAAGACGTTTGCCGACTATAACGCCTATGCCAATCAGCATATCTACAACGTGAACCTCCCGGGCTGTTCGACGGCCGGCAAGGTGTTCGTCGGCCAGCGCGCCGAAGCCTTCGCGGTCAATCTCGGCTCCATCTTCGACCTGGTCAACTTTGTGCCGGTCGAAGGCGACAGCGCGCCCGGCGCCGGTGACGGCGGGGGCTTCCCCGGCGGCATCAAGCAGAACCGCGCGAACGACGAACTGGTCGGCAAGAAGAATGTCACCTCGATCGCTATCGAAGTGCCGATCTCATGCCTGACAGGCAGCGGCAATGGTGTTATCGGTGGCTGGCAGACGGCCAGCCTGCCGCAAGCGCGTCTGCTGGCGCCGAACGCCACCTACGCCAAGGCGTCGGTCTCCGGCGGCGCCTATACCCAGGTGTCGCGCCTTGGCATGCCGCTGGTGAACGAAGTGGTTATAGGCCTGCCCGATAAGGACAAGTTCAACGCGTCCAAGCCCTCGGAAGATGCTCAATTCGGGTCTTACGTAACCAATCCGACCCTGCCGGCCATTCTCAACCTGCTGTTCAAGGATGCCGTCAATGCCACCTTGGGCACCAACATTCCGAACCTGGCGCCGACGAATTTCCCGCGCAATGACCTGGTGGCTGCCTTCCTGACTGGTGTGCCGTCGCTCAACCAGCTCAAGACGGTGACGCCGTCCGAGATGATACGCCTCAACACCGCGGTCGCAGTGACCGCGCGTTCCTCGCAGAGCAATCTGGGCGTTGCCGGCGACGATCTGGCGGGTTTCCCGAACGGGCGCCGTCCGGGTGATGACACGGTGGATATTGCTTTGCGGGTCGCAATGGGCGCGCTCTGCCATCCCATTCCAATCAACTCCGTCCCGACCAATCTCGGCGTCTGTACGCCGGCTCAGGCTCCGGTCGGGAACGTGCCGTTCACCGACGGTGCGCCGATCAAGGCAACGGATTTGCAAGGCAGCTTCCCCTACCTCAACGCTCCGCTGGCCGGTGCGCCGCTCAGCGAACACCGGTAAGGAGCGCCAAACATGAAAAGAGTAATCATCGTTTCGGCCTTGGGCGCCATGGTTCTGGGTCTAACGGCCTGCGGTGGCGGCGACGGTGGTGGCAAGACCGTCGTCGTCACGCCGCCGGCGCCTGAAGCCAATGCCAAATACGGCGCGGGTTTCGCCGCCGCGGCTAAGGCGGATGCCAATTCGGAACCGGCTTCGGTCTCGGCGAGTGACGTCGTCGCCGTTGATGCGACAGCGGAACCGACGCCGCTCAATTAGAGTGCCCGCCGCGTGAAAATGCCCGGCCGCAGAGCATGCGACCGGGCATTTTGCTTTTCTATTCTGTATTCAAAACCCGAGCGTCAGGCTGGAAAAGACGGTTTCAAAATCTGCCTTGGGCTGGCTTACCGGACGCGTCCAGATGACATTCAGCTGCCAGGTTCCATTGCGCGGGATGTCGAAAGCCACACGCCCATTGGCATCACTGAGCACGCGCTTGATGGGCCGACCATCGAAGTCGAGATTGTTCAGCATGACGGTCGCTCCAGCCAGCGGCCTGCCCATATAGTAGATGCGCACGGGTAGCCTGTCCTTATAAGTAGGCGCGTATGGGTTTGCCTCTGGAACGATTTCCAGCGTCAGGCCAACCGGCTTTGTGACCAGTGCATCATCAGCCGGGGTGTATCCGCCGACCTGCACCAGGGCCTTAGCACGCCGGCTGTAGGTTTCGCGCCCAGGCTTGCCGGTGGCGTTCGTCCGGGTCCGCTGGTCGATAGCGGGTGTCAGGCCTTCAGCCTTCAGGTAGTCATTGAAACGGATCGCCGGCAGTTCGCTGTAAGTGCCGTTGGTTTCAAAAGACAGCACGTGCAAGCCCGCCGTTTTGAAGGAAAGCGTCGAGTCGACGTCTTTGTCCCCCAATCGCAGTTCGTTTTTGCGATCGACCCGTCCGGCGGCCGTAATGGACTCGAAGCGCACCACGCGATCGCGTTTCATCATCGATTTCTGCCGGTCCTTGCCGTGGCCGACCTGAAGGCTCATGGGCGTCGTGCCGAAGGGTTTGAGGTGAAAGCTCTGCGGTTGAATCCAGAAGTCGTGGGCCGATGCGAACGGCGCCCAGACCATGACCGCCATGGCAGCGGCAGCCGAAAAAAGCGTTCGGGCTGTCATCACTTAACCGGCCTTCTTCGTAAGAGTTATGATCGTCAACAGGAACCTCCGGATGTCATTGCCGCGCTTTCAAAGTGTCACAGACCATATACGTCGCAATCGGACTTTCGGGCGGGTCTCGCCGCAATATATTCAGCCGCGCCACCTGTTGACCGCCTTAGCCATGCTGTCGTCCCTCGCTGCCTTTGCTACCCCGGCCGCGGCACACAGCGGGACGGGGTTGGTCGGAGGTCTCATATCCGGATTTCTACATCCCCTGACCGGATGGGATCACCTTCTGGCCATGGTCTCTGTCGGATTGTGGGGCGCCGTGCTCGGCCGGCCGCTGATCGTCGCCCTGCCGGTGATCTTTCCGGTTCTGATGGTGGTGGGGGCGTTTCTCGGCATTCTGAACGCGCCACTGCCACCCGTAGAGCTGGGGATCGCCTTGTCGGTCCTGGTTCTGGGCGGCGTCATTGCCGCTGCTTACAAGGCGCCGGTGTGGCTGGCGTGCGCAGTCGTCGCAATCTTTGCCGTCTTTCACGGTTACGCCCACGGAAAAGAACTGCCGTCAGCGGCCGACCCGATGGGTTACAGCACCGGCTTCGTGCTGAGTACGGGCTTGCTTCATGTCGGCGGGATCGTCATCGGTCTGCTGAACGACTCTGAAAAAGGGCGATGGATCGTGCGCGGCATTGGCGGCGCAATTGCGATCGCCGGCTGTTTCTTCGTCAGTCAGGCTTTTTCCTTTGCGTGACACGGTCCTGCCTGTTGCACTGCTGGCCATCGCCCTTGGACTGGCGCTAAGCTACGCCAGCGAGAAGGTGGCCAGGAACGCCTGCCTAACAGCACTCGGGATAGCCGTCCTGGTGACCCTGGTGCCTTTTGGCACGGTTCCCGAAACCTTTGCTTTTACAATGATCTGCCTGGGCGTCATCGCACTGGCTGCAACTGTTCACATTCCGGTTGTCCAGCGGCCTTGGGTATATCTCGTTCTTGCAGCCTATGCCGGTCTGTGGGCCGGAGCTGTAACGCATGTTTCGGGCAACACAGAGGGGCTTTTGGCGCTGGCCCTGGTACTGCTGTTCATCGCCGGCCGGCTTATCGTGGCGCGCGGCTGGGGGATAGGCATTAAGGTCGTATGCAGCTGGCTAATCGCGATTGCCGCACTGGAAATCGGTTTGTTGTTCGTGCCGACACCGGGCTATGTGCCTGACCATATGGAATAGCCTAGGCCAGGCCTAAAGCTGGATGTTGAGGTCGCCGCGCAGGTAAACCATCGCGCCCTTCGGGCACTTCAAGACATGGCGAGAGCCTGGTGGGGCCAGATGCACTTCGCCGGCCCGAACGACAATGCCATCGCATTCAATCTCACCTTCAACGACCAGGCACTCCTCGGTCAGCAGGTGCGTGTGGCTGATCACCTCGGCGCCAGGCTCGAGCCGATAGAAGGCCGTAAGAACCTCAGCTTGCCGATCGAGATGGACGACTTTGCGCGTAATGAGCGGCGCGTAGGGCTCCCAGCCCATTTCGTCGACGCGTACAGTGCGGGTTTCCGGTGATTTAATCCTGTCGTCGACGGCGCGTTCGATACGGTCCCACAGTTGATCGGCACGATCGTTGGATTCAGAGCTTCCGTGGGCGGCGTAAAAGATCTGGTCGAACCAGGCGACTTTAGCGGCAAAACCGGGATCGGCCAGGATGCGGTCCTCGCAATCGACGATGCCGGCGATGTCTAATACGCCGAGGGCGTACTGTGCCGCCAGAATATCGTCAGACTCGTCCATAACTCTGTAAGCAATCCTTCAGATGCAGCACGCCCTTGCGCACCCAACTCTTAGCCGTGCCCACCGGCACGTTCATGACTTCGGCCAATTCCTCATGCGTAAGACCGAAAGTATAACACAATTGCATCGCCTTTTTGACTTCCGGTGTCAAACCGGCAATGCAGTGCTTAACCGCAAGTGTCGTTTCAATATCGGTGCCATTGAAGTGGATGTCCGACTGCGGCTCAAGCGTCGCGATATCCTCTTCGAGCCCCAAAACTTCGCGTCGGCTGATCCTTAGACGATCGATCGCCTTGCGCCGTGCCACCGAGAAAAGCCAGACTTCAGCGCTACCCCGCCGGACGTCGAACTGGTCTGCCTTGCTCCATACCGTCACAAAGACGTCTTGCAGCAATTCGTCGGCCACCTCTTGCCGTCTTACCATACGTACCAGCATGGCGGACAGACGCGGCATTGTCAGATTGTACAGTGCTTTTAACGACGCCTTGTCGCCTTCGGCGATCCGCTCCAGCAGAAAGTTCAGATTGACCGGTTCATTCACGATCGGTCTCGCCCTTTGCGGCGGCGCCGGAACCTTCTGCAATACACTGACCATGCCCGAGCTCCCGAATTCCCAACGCCATCTCTGTTGCCGGTGCGTAAGGTTTCAATGTGTCAGGTGTGAAAGACGTTCGCTGCAACACTGACTGGCCTTCCGCTCTCGGCAAACATACCGACTTATCAACGCTGTACTGTCGCCGACACGGAAGGAGGCAAACCCTGTGTTTGCATCTCTGTGCTGGTAATGACACGGACTGAGCCGACGAATGCCCCTGGGGTCGATCAGGGTAGACGACTGCATTATTGTCCGTATCGCCACTCCAGAGGAATAGGCGTAACAGATACGCAGGCTGTTATGCGCAGGATCACTTTCGTTGCGAAATTCTACGACGTTTACGTCAACGGAATGCGGAGCGAGAGGCGGACCGTTCGCGGCTCAAAGGCATGGAAGTGGTAGTCATCCACCCCTTCTGCCGGTTCGCCGGGCAGGCGCGAGGTATAGTAGTAGCGGATCTCATCTCCCTTGCTGTCGAACAGGTTGAGGATTTCGAACTTCACTTGGAACCGGTCGAACTCATAGTCGAGCAGACCGTTGACCAATACCGTCGTGTCCGATCGCGCCGAATTGTCTTCGATCAGCGGCGCCGGTCCCAAGAGGCGACCTGTCAGCGTCATGCCCAGGCGCGAAGTAAGACGTGCTGTCATGCCTCCCGTCAGCACGTATTCAAGCGCGTTTGGAATGCGATCGCCGTCTGGAGGACTGCCCTCGTAACGTGCGTGAGACACCGCGGCTGAGACATTGAAGTCGAGGCCGGGCCGGGGATTGTAGTCGAGCAGGAATTCAATACCCGCGCGGTTCGTGCCGTCGGTACTTGCGGTGTCGCCGCCATCGCCGATGTAAACCAACTCGGAATCGAGGTGCAGGGCCCACAATGCCGCCGTCGCTGTCAGGCCGTTGCGCGACCAGCGTGCGCCAAGCTCGGCCCCCGAAGACGGCGCGAACAGGACGACCTTATCGGCCGGGTCGTCCGTACCGGGAATAACCGAAATCGTGCCGCCGCGAAGATCATTGGAATGGAAGCCCGAGCCGGCATCGGCGTAAAGTTCCAAAGCCTGGGAGACACGCCAGGCCGCGGTGAATTTGGGGCTCAGCAAAGTGTCGCTGGCCGCGCCGCTGTTCCTGGGATCATTCGACCGAACCTTGCCGCCAATCGTGTCAAGCCGGAGCCCGCCGGTAACACGAACTGGACCAAAGGCGCGCGTCGCGTCGGCATAGACGGCGGCTGAATACTGCTTCACCTGGTCTTCGCGCACGGTCGACAGAATTTGCCGTTTTTCGGTGAAATAGAGCCCGACCTTGCCGGCGTCGTCGTAGCGCACTTCTGCTCCGGTGCGGATTTTCCAACCCAGTATTAGCGTATCCCAGGCCTTAAGCAGCGATCCGCCATAGATCCAACGCTCGTCAGCCTGTTCGAACTGGTCGCCATGGATGGGGTCGCGGAGGAAATAGGTAAAGTTGGAAAAGAGAGCGAGTGTATAGCGCTGGGCATACAGGGTGGCGTCCAGTCCATCTTCGCCATGCCGTTGAAGCGCGGCGATATAGCGGGAGGTTTCGCCATAATCGCTGGTGTCGATGGCGCCCAGGCGCGTGATCAGGCTCTGGTCGACGGCGCGCTGAGGAATTTGGTCGTTGGCATTGGTGTGGGCGTCATAGGCCATTCCGGTCAATGACCAGTGGTTCAGGCCCAGGCCATCAAGCGCGAAACGGCCAATCACACTGATCTTGCGCTGGTTGTCGGCGTTATCGTAAGGCCCGCGATAGCTGCCGAGCTCGACGGCGATAAAGCTGCGGTCGCCCAACCCCTTGACGCCCAGCAGGCGCCCATAGCCATTTTCGCCGATCGTCGTCTGAACATAAGACGGTGTGCCGTTGCGGAAGGTTTCAAAAGCCGCGCCGCCGGCATTTGAAAAGTCGCCCAGGTCGGCATAGTAGGGGCCCTTGCGATATTTTATAGTCTCGACGACCTCGGGGATAATGCCGTTGAGATCGAGATAGCCCTGGCCATGGCCGTGGCTGCGCAGGTTGAGCGGCACACCGTCCAGCGACACGGTGAAGTCCGTGCCGTGATCCAGGTTGAAGCCGCGCAGGAAGTACTGGTTGGCCTTGGTGTTTCCCGAATGCTGGATGGCCGCCATGCCGGGTATCACTTCGACCAGTTCGCCCGGGCGGGTTAAGGGTCGATCGGCAAACTTGGCAAACGACACGGTGCCTTCGCTGGCGGATGTCGCGATGCCGATATCGTTGCGACGCTTCCCGAACACATAGATATCCTGGGTGGCTTCGGGATCGGGAGCAGTCTCCGCTGCGGCAACCTGACACGCAGTGCCACACAGGAGGGCTGCGGCCGCAACCATCCCCGTTAACTTAGTCTTTGTCATGCTGGTTGCCCGCCCTCTGTGCGCATCCCGCCGCGTCTTCCGTGAAGAGAAGGGATTTTGACGTCGAGGATGCCGCGTGGTCATGCCCTGACCGCGCGCTCATCCACAGATTACATGCCCCAGAAGCGGTAGGTGACGGTCAGGTGGATGGTGTCGATACTGACCTCGTCCTCGCTGCGGCGGATATCCGTCCCGGAGGTGTTGGCGATCAGGAAGGGATTCGAAGCAAAAGTATTGGCGCTGGGCCCGGCGCGGACGATCGGGGCCTCGTCATCCAGCATGGTGTGGAGATATTCGACGCCGACCTTCCAGCGGTCATTGATGCGCTTTTCAAATCCGAGACCATATTGCGCGCCGCTGCCGTCGTCGCCGTCGGTGGCCGCAAAACTGTTCAGCGCATTGGTCGTGGCAAAAGTACGGTCGATTTCAGCCCAGGCATAGCCCGCCGTGCCGTAGATCAGCCAGTCATTGACCACATAGCCGAGGCGCGCGCGAATCGAGGCCAGCGTGTCGACCTGACGCGTGAATGTGTAGGCGGCCGGTGTCGTTGAAAAGCCGCTGACGCTGTCGCGGACATCGACGCCCGAGACATCGGCGACCAGGCCATAGACAACATTGCTGCTCTGCCAGTCATAACCCACGCGGACGCCAAACCCGCCGTCTTCCTTGTCACCTGAACAGCCGTCGCCGGGCGTCCGACCGATCGCCGCACCGGCACAGAAACCGGGCGAAAACGCATCCGCACCGCCTGCCGTCCGGACAGTATCGTCATATTCGCCATCCAGATTGGTGTCGAACAATAGCGTCTCGCTATCCTCGCCCGACTGGGAACTGCCGAAACTGGCGCCGGCATAAAGTCCGGACCATTCTTGCGCCGTCGCCACGCAGGGCAGGGCAATGACACCGGCGACGGATACCGATGCGAGCGTTTTCGAGAGCATTTTCATGGAACAGCCTGTCGGAGATTTGAGTACCGCCTCTCTTACGTGCAAGTCCGGATTTTTGATGAAACGCAGATAGCACTTCCGCTTTCGGGCAAATAATTGCGAACCGCCACCAGACCGGTTCGACTTCCGCTCCTGGCGCGAAGGCATCGGACAAGCATTGGGACTGTTTCACGAGCTAACGAATATTTTTCAATAGAACCGAGATTGCTCCGCACGCCGCCCCACAGTTTTCCCTCCGAATGTTAGTGATGCTCGCAAGTAGGCCTGGCTTGGCATCGTCCTGCGACGCATACCAAATGGAAAGGGGGACTGGAGCGATACCGAGGTTTCGAGCAACTGCGGCCAACCCCCTGTCGTCGATGTGCGGCGGCACCTGAATTTTCAGTGCGAGCCCCGACGTTTCTGTGGTTATGTCCAGATCTGTCAAAGCCTCCAAAGCCAAGGCGCGTTGCTTGGCGTAAAGAACCTTCATCTTTCGCAAATGTCGGAGATAGTGCCCGCCGCCGAGGAACTCCGTCATCGCCCTCTGTATCAATGAGGTTGGGGCAGGGCTTAGTGTCGAAGCCATCTCGATGAACCGACCGGCCAGCGACGGTGGGCAGACCAGAAAGCCCATTCCCAGGCTTGGGCTCATGGTCTTGCTGAAAGATCCAATGTGGATGACGCGGTCAGCCCCATCGCCAGATGCCAGAGCCGGAGTCGCCCGGCCATCAAGCTGCAATTCGCTGAGGTAGTCGTCTTCGATGATCCAGGCATTCCTTGCTGTCGCCCAGTCTAGCAGCGCCAGTCGGCGATCGGGTGATAGGGACATGCCAAGCGGGGCCTGCTGTCCCGGTGTGACGAGAGCGATCTTCGCGTCGGGTAATTTCGCAATGCCATTGGCGACCCGAATGCCTTCGTGATCCACCGGCACGGGCGTGACCGAGAGACCTGCGAGTTCCAGCGCCTTCCGCCCGAGTGGATAGCCCGGATCTTCAACCCAGGCATTGCCACTTGCGACTTGAAGAGCCGACAATGCCAGCGTCAGACCCTGGCGGTAGCCACTGGTGACAACGATCTGGTCTGGGTGGCATTGGATTTGTCGGCTTACCGCCAGATGGCTGGCGATCTGGGCGCGAAGGCCATGTTCACCCTGCGGATCGGCATAAGCCTGGGCATGAAGACTGTCCGCCCGCGCCGCATTCGTCACCATTCGCTGCCAAAGTTTGAAAGGAAAGCCGGCCTGAGACGGCACACCCATTTGAAACGGCAGAACGCCGCCCGGCTGGGGGCGGCCGAATGGGAGGAGGGGGCAATCCAGAAGCCGTTCTGCGGAGGCGGAGATAACTGGTTGAACTGGCAAGCGCGAGTGAACGCGCATCCCCGCCGAACCGGCACCAAAGATAAGGCTTTCATCGACCAGCCGATCATAGGCTGACCGGACCGTGCCCCGTGCCACACCAAGCTGGATGGCCAAGTCTCGACCCGATGGCAGTCGCGCTTCGGGCGCCAGCACACCGCTCTGAATGGCGGTCCTCAGACTGCGAAATATCTGCTCGCCGACCGGCGTGGAGCCAGCCCGGTCGAGATGGATAGAGAGCGCGGCAGGTGCGTTTGGACCAGTCACTTTTCCATTTCCTGGGCCTGTCATTACATAATTCGGAGTGATAATATCCGCATTATGACAAGCGAAATTCAATCTGTCGATAATGATCATTTTCCAAGCCGGGATGATCTGGGAGCAGCCGGGCGCCCAAGAGGGGCTTCGGCCTTTTACAGCGCTTCGGCAGAGTACGGTCTGCACGCTGTTCTCTGGTTGCTATCCGAGCATCCCAAGCGGGCAAGCAGTCGTGACCTGGCGGAGATGCAAGGTTTGCCGCCGGCCATGTTGGCAAAGGTGATGCAGAAGCTGGAGAAGGGCGGGATCGTCAGGTCCAGCGGCGGTATTTCCGGCGGCTATGAGCTGGCTCGTCTGGCGTCGGAGGTTAGCGTTCTGGATGTGGTCGATGCGATCGAGGGCGACCGCCGTCTTTTTGACTGCAAGGAAGTGCGGCGGGGATGCGTCCTGTTTGGCGATAGTCCGCCGGCATGGTCCGTCGATGGCGTCTGCCGGATACATGCCGTGATGCTGCGCGCAGAGAAACGGATGCGCGCTGAGTTGGCCAGAACGACGCTTGCGGACTTGGTGCAAGGCGGGCGCCCGCCTGAGTTCGAAACCCTTGTGGCCGACTGGTTCCGAGACCGAAGTACAGCGCGAGAAACTGCACGTATCACGGCTGTAAAAGAGGGCCGACGCACCTCTCGCTGAGATGATTCCCGTCATTTAGCGACTACCCAACGCCGGCTTGAGCATCCGGCGACGGGAAACCTGTATCCGCTCAACAAAGGAAAAGCACATGACAAGGATGAACTGGTCTCAAGTTGCCCCGGAAGGCGCCAAGGCGCTTTTCGCTGTCCACCAGTATGTAACGAAGAGCACTGATCTGCCCGAAGAACTGATCCATCTGATCTTCCTCCGAGTTTCCCAGATCAACGGCTGCGCACACTGCATCGACATGCATGGCCGCGACCTTCGCAAAACCATGTCAGTCGATAAGGTCTTGCTGGTGCCGGTCTGGGATGAGGTTCCGCATGTCTTCTCTGAACAGGAGCGCGCCGCTCTGGCCTGGGCCGAGGAGGTCACGCTGGTCAGCGAGACCCATGCGTCGGACGAAGCCTATGCGGCCGCCTCGGCTTTCTTTTCTCCCAAAGATTTGGTCGACCTCACCATTGCGATCGCGGCCATGAATGCTTTCAACCGCTTGGGTGCGCCATTCCGCCTGCCAGTCAAGGCGACCGCCTAGTCTAATGGCGGGAGCGATTCATCGCTCCCGCCCGCATCACGCGGCGAGGGGAGACGTGTGCAGGCGCTAGAGAGCGCAGCGTGTAGATCTTGTATAGAGTGACATTTTTAATGTCCGCTTTTGAGCGAAAATCTCGAACCGCTGCTTAGTCGGTTCCGTGTCTGCTTCTGGCGCGAGCGGGGCGTCGCGCGTCAGATCTTGCTAAATAGCTTTCATATTCAACCAAGGTGCTACTGCAAAGTGCCTGGCTTGCATACAATGTTATACGAAACCCTTACGCCGCCTAAATGTTACTACTTTCCTACAATGGCTTCCTCTTAAATGTAGTGATGTTTCTACACTGTAGCGAATTTGCAACGAAGAAAAGCACAATAAAGAGAATGGCTTATAATCGCCATCCGGAGTCGATTCCCCGCTTGTCGATGGACAAAATCGCGGGTAGCCATGCCGTAACTGGCACCGGGGAAACACCGGTAGGGGAAACGCAAATGACACGAACGAAGAGCGCATGGCGCTTCTGCGGCCTGATGACGGCTGCCCTTTTGATCGCAATATCCGCCCATGCGGAAGACGCCGCGCGACCATCCGAAGCGGAGGAACCGACCGAACTGGTTGTTACCGCCCGCAAGCGCACCGAAGCGCTGCAGGACGTGCCGCTGTCGATCAGCGCCGTGACCAATGCCGAGCTGGATCGCCGCAATGTCCAGGACGTCAATACGCTGTACGGACAGGTGCCCGGCCTGTTCACCGCGCCGGGTTCGGTCAGCGCGACGACCGACCTCGGCTACCTGACCATGCGCGGCGTCGGTTTCAATGCCGGGCTGGAACCGGCGGTCGGCGTCTTTATCGACGGCATGTACCAGCCGCAGATCGGCTTCGACGTCGCTATGCTGGACCTGCAACGCGTCGAAGTGCTGCGCGGACCGCAAGGCACATTGTTCGGCCGTAACACCCAAGGCGGGGCCATCAACATGATCACGCGCAAGCCGGGCGCCGAACTGCACGGTCGCCTGGCTGTCGATGCCGCCAGCTTCGGCACCTTCCGCGCGCAGGCAGCCATTGATGGCCCGATTGCCGGCAATGTCTATGGAGGGATCAGCGCCGGCTATGCCCGTTCCGACGGCTTTATCCGCAACCGTGTCCTCGACCAGAACCAGGACGAATACGAACAGTACGCGGTGCGCGGCACCCTGCGCTGGGCGCCGTCCGACGCCACCGACGTCACCTTCATGGCGGACGCCAGCCAGCGCGACTATAACGAAGTGGTGCGCGGCGTGCGCCTCAATGGCGACCACGCCGTCAGCCTGATCGACCAGGACAAGCCCGACGCCAAGAGCAATCATGGTGCCCAGCTGAATGTCACCCAGGCATTCGGTGACGGCCTGACCTTTACCTCGATCACCGGCTATCGCTATTCTGACTCCGACAACTTCCTCGACATGGAAAGCCGGCCATCCACCGGCGGAACGGCAATCCTACCGGCCTATCCCGTATTGGCGCCGAACCCGGTGACCGTTCATGGCGCGACCCTAGCCGCCCAGGTCGACCAAACCTTTGTCAGCCAGGAGTTCCGCTTGGAAGGCGAGGGCGCCAACTATAACTGGGTCGGTGGGCTCTATATCTTCCAGCAGGAGCAGAACCAGACCCGCCAGCGTCAAGCCGGTCCCGGAGCAGCGCCGACCGTCCCGGCCGCATTCTATATCCACGAAGTCTACAAGGACGAGCGCAAGGGCCAGGCATTGTTCGGCCAAGTCAGTTACCGCCCGGCCGAGAAGCTGGAACTGACCCTGGGCCTGCGCAGTTCGAAGGAAGAGGTCGACGGCACGGGCAGCAAGGTCTCGGTCTTCGGCGCGCCGGTTAATCGCGCCAGCCCGCTGGTCCGCGACGGCCATCCCGACTTCGACAACACCTCATGGATGGGGTCGATTGCCTATAAATTCATGCCGGAGGCGTCGGTCTACGCCACCTATGCCGAAGGCTGGAAGGCCGGCGGGGTCGACCGTTATCCCGGTCGCACCGACAATCTGGTTTATCGAGACGAAAGCTCGCGTAACTATGAGATCGGCCTTAAGTCCGTGCTGTTCGACCGCCGCCTGACGCTGAACGCCGCGTTCTACCACATCGATATCGAAAACCAGCAGTTGCCGAATGTCATCCCCGATCCGAAGGGCGGGCCGGTGCCGATCAGCGTTGTCGAAGACGCCGCTCGCGCGCACGTCGACGGCTTCGAAGGCGAAATAGTCTACCGCGCGTTCGCCGGCCTGACCTTTAACGCCAGCGTCTCCTATTCGGATGGCGTGCTCGATGACTTTGTCCGCCGCTTCTCGGCCACCGACACCTTCGACATGTCCGGCACATCGTTCGAAAACGTCCCGAAGATTACCGCCTATGCTTCCGTGCTCCATAACCGCGACATCGGCGGCGGGCGTACCCTAGACCTGTTCGCCGAATACACCCATGTCGGCGAGATCATCTTCCAAGACAATACCCGTATGTCCAAGGCGCGCGACCAGCTGACCACGCCGGCCTATGACCGGGTCAATGTCTCGGGCACGGTCAATCTGAATTCGGGTGTGCGTGTCGCTCTGTACATCAATAACCTGTTCGACAGTTTCGACTATTCCTATGCCTCGTCCGACCCGTTCCTGGGCGGCGACGTCTTCGTCATCCCGCTGGCGCCGCGTCAGTTGGGTGTGCGCGTTGCAAAGCGGTTCTGACACCATGGACAAGTCGCGCAGGAAGGAGAAGACCTACACGCCTGGGCCCGTCGTCATGGCGGCCTGGCCGGAAGGCGTGTCGGGCAATGTGCTGAACGGGCAGGGCGAGACGACCTTCCGCAAGGCGTCACCCATGTTCTGGCACCCGGCGCCACAACACCCCTTTGGCACTTTGCAGCAGATCGCGAGCGATGGCTGCCGGGTGACGCCTGAGGCGGTCGAGGAGTTCCTGAAGGCCCGCGACTATCCGCCTTTGGTACCAATCAATCCCGAACGCGTCGAGCGCACGCGTGCGGAATGGACGGCCATGGCGCGCGAATTTGCGCTCAGCAACGAGTCCGACCTGTTTGGCGCCACGACGGTCAAGGAACACTATATCGTCGAAGGTTATAGCATCGACGTGCCCAATGTCGTGGCGCTGGGCTTCGCCCACAATTACGACAACCTGAAACAGGTCCCGAGTTCTCCCGAAAACGGCAAGGGCATTGCCGAGGTCGGCCGGCAGTATGCCCGCTGCACGCGCGCCTCGTACAAGCTGGCCAACTGGATCCGCGAGCAGGGCTTCTTCGCCTATCCCTATCCGGGGCCGCGCGCCGACGCTCTGCTGCTGATCCCAGCGGCGATCGATGCGGGTTTGGGCGAACTGGGCAAGCATGGCTCTCTGATCAACCGGACGTGGGGAGCAAACCTGCGCCTGGCGGGTGTGACGACCGACATGCCGCTGGTCTTCAACGATGAGGATGTCTTCGGTTCGGATGACTTCTGTCTGAACTGCCGGGTCTGCGACGATGCCTGCCCGCCGGGCGCCATCACCGACCACAAGCAGTGGGTACGCGGCGTCGAGCGCTGGTACGTCGATTTCGACAAGTGCATCCCGTACTTCGCCGAAAACGCAGGCTGCGCCATTTGCCTGGCCGTCTGTCCATGGTCACGGCCGGGTGTCGCCGACAACCTGGTGAATAAGATGGCCAAGCGCCGTGAGGCGCAGTTGGCTGCTCGCGCATCTAAGAAGGACGGCCAATGAACAACATCGCGACGTCTCGCTCCGGGCTCGTCTTCGCCCTTTGCTTCCTGGCCGGTCTGTGCGAAGGCTATGACATGTTAGTTGCGGGCATTACTGCGCCGAAGTTTGCTCCGGTCTTCGGACTCGATCCGCAGAATCTCGGCATGGTCTTCAGCGCAAGTACCTTTGGACTGTTCGTAGGCGCACTCACTGGGGGCCGGTTGGCGGACTATGTCGGTCGCCGCATTGTGCTAATCGTCTCCCTCATTGCCTTGGGCATCTTCAGCATCGGGACGGCCTTGGTCAGCGATGTCGCCGCGCTATTATTTATGCGCTTTCTAACCGGGCTCGGCCTCGGCGGCACCCTGCCCAACATACTGGCGCTGACCAACGAAACCAGCCCACCTGATCGAGCTGCTATGCGCGTTACGATGCTGGGGTCTGCCATGCCGTTTGGCGGCGCCATTGTCGGCATCCTTATGGTCGCCCAGCCCGACATCGACTGGAAGGTTGTCTTCTGGATCGGCGGCCTCGCGCCGTTGATAGTTGCGGGGCTGGTAATGCTTTTCCTCCCCGAATCGCCGGCTTTCCCGAGCCGGTCAGCTACGCTCGATGCACCAAAAACCAGTATCTCGATGGCTCTTGGTGGCAACCGGTTAAAACTCTCACTGCTGATTTGGCTTAGCTCGTTCTGTACCGCGCTGTCGTTGTACATGCTGATAAACTGGCTGCCATCGCTTCTGGGCGACAAAGGCTTTGATAAGCCGGATGCTGGCAAGGTCGTCATGTTCATGACGTTCGGCGGGGCAGCGTCGGGCTTCGTCTTTGGCATGCTGAGTCGTGCCAAGTCTAAAGGCCTGCTCTATGCCGGGACATGGCTCGGCATGGTGTTGAGCGTCGCCGGCATGGCACTGACCGGCAACAACCTACTCGTCGGGTGCGCCGCTTCTTTCGGCATCGGCTTCTTCCTTAGCGGCGGTCAATTCCTGCTCTACGCCCTGTCAACAGAGCTTTACCCGGCGCAGGTGCGAGGCACTGGCGTAGGCTTTGCTGTCGGCATCGGACGGCTGGGTGCCGTTGCAGGACCATTACTGGCTGGCGCTTTGCTGGGGCTCCAGCAACAGGCAGACACTGTCATACTTGCCGTTGTGCCGCTTATCGTTATTAGCCTAGCCGCTGCTTGGCCGCTTATCTCGCGAACCCATGGCGTAGTGGTTACAATAGATGCAAAGGCTTGAGACGAGGTAATGCCGTGGCAATCGGTGAGACAATTGTCCTGATCGACAGTTAGCAGCCTTTTAGAAGCAAGATAGTTCCTTATGACATCGCCACGCAGCATTCTGATCGCCGGTGGCGGCACGGCGGGCTGGCTGACGGCGTGTTATCTCGCCAAGGTGCTCGGCAGCACGCCGGGACAAACCCCGCAGATCACTCTGATCGAAAGCCCCGAAATCGGCGTCATCGGCGTCGGTGAAGGCACCTTTCCGACCATCCGCACCACGCTCCAGACGCTCGGCATCGACGAAGCCACATTCCTGCGCGAGACTACGGCGACCTACAAGCAAGGCATCAAGTTCGTCGACTGGCTGTACACACCCGAAGGCGGCGAACACCAGCACTATCTCCATCCGTTCGATGCGCCCTACTGGGTCGAAGGCGCGGGCCTCCTGCCCTACTGGCTGCTCCAGGACAAGGCGACGCGCGCGCCGTTCGCCGAAGCCGTTACCTTCCAGCCACGCGTCGCCGACGCCGACAAGGCGCCCAAGCGTCCCTATGAAGGCAACTTTTCCGGTCCGCTCAACTTCGCCTATCACTTCGATGCTGTGAAGTTCGCCAAACTGCTGGAGCATCGCGGCATCGAGCTGGGCGTACACCACCTACGCGGCACGATCGGTGAGGTCACCCTAAGCGATGATGGCGCGATCGATAGCGTCCATTCGCCAGAACACGGCGCGCTGAAGGCCGACCTCTATATCGACTGTACCGGCTTTGCCGCCCGCCTGATCGGCCAGACCATGGGCGTCCAGCAGACCTCCGTGCGGAAGTATCTCTTCACCGACCGCGCCGTCACCTGCCAGGTTCCATACGAAGCGCCCAAGAGCCCGATCCATTCCTATACGGTCGCCACCGCCCATGAGGCCGGCTGGACCTGGGACATCGGCCTCGCTGAGCGGCGCGGCGTCGGCTATGTCTATAGCTCCGGTCACACGGACGACGCCCGCAGCGAAGAGGTCGTCCGCGCCTATGCCGGCCCGATGGCCAGGGACGTCAAGACGCGCGTCATCCGGTTCGATCCGGGGTATCGTGAGACTCAATGGGTGAAGAACTGCGTCGCCGTTGGCCTGTCGGCGGGCTTCTTCGAGCCTTTGGAAGCAACCGGCATCATCATGATCGAGGTCGCCGCCGGCATGATCGCGGAATTCTTTCCGTATTCCGGCCGCATCGATGCCTCAGCGCCCCTGTTCAACCGGCTGATGCGCCAGCGCTGCGAGAAGATTGTCAACTTCCTGAAGCTGCACTACTGCTTGACGCGGCGTAATGAGCCCTTCTGGCGCGACAACCGCGCGGAAGAGACCATCCCTGCCGAGCTGCGCCAGATGCTTGAGATGTGGACGCACCGGCCGCCGTCGCGCTTCGATTTTCTTACCGACGTCGAAACCTTCCCCTATTTCAGCTATCAGTACATACTCTATGGCATGAACTTCGATACCGACCTTGAAGCGGCGCGCGGCAGCTATCCCAATGCCGAGGCGGCCCAGAAGATTTTCGACAAGGTTCGCACCTTCGGTGAGCACGCCGTCAAGGACCTGCCGACCCACCGTGAGCTGATCGAACAGGTCTATCGCAATGGCTTTATCGACCGCCAGGCTGACAAACGCAGGTCGTCCGTCCTGACGCGGGACAGTGACGCAAGAGTATAGATTATCCAGTTTCGTAGACAAAACCCGGGTATGTTGGTACCTGGGTCGCACGTTCCTAGATTTTTCCCTAGGACGTCCGCTTTGGGGACGGACAGTGCTACCGTAGCTCACTCGGTTCTATTTCCGCTAATGGCGCGGTGGCTTGGTTGTTGAGGTTTCCTCAGCCATGAGGCTACTCGTAGCCTCAACGCGCCGCGGCCGTAAAAGCCTAGCTTCGAGGCCTTGAGCTCAACTCGGGGGCAGTGCCAGTGTAGTCGCGCACCGCTTTGCCACGTTCTTGGTTTTGCGTATCGACCACTGCGCGTAACGAGGCATGCTCGAAACTAACTGGTCTACCGATTGGCAATCAGAGACTGGATTAGCCGCTGGGACTTTCCGCCGACTTGTCGGGACTGTCTACACAAGGCGAGGTTCAGACCGCGGATATGGAGATCGGTAATCTGATCACTTGTCCGTTCGCCAGTCGCCGGCATGGCAGACACGGCCACATCTGATGCAAGTGGAAGCCATAACTCTACACCTTCGGCGCCAAGTCTCGTGTGACCGGGCGGGTGAAGTTTGACGACAGGGTGACTGGAAATGACAAACGCTTTATTTGGTCTTGGAATATGAGCGATGAATATGCCCATGTCGTTCACCAACGCTTCCACGTTGCCAGCTGTTTCGACAGCATTTCGCGCGCGAGCTCCCCTCAACATGCGCTCTATGCTGCTATTCGATAAGACATCCGCTTTCATCGCCTGATCAACTTTTACACCGAGACGTTCAAGAGCGGCCACGTCTTCTGTAACCCATTCCCTGACGTCGTCTAGACTGAACCGGCCGGTCATGGAATCGGGCGTGCGTTTCCACTGGCTGAACACAAATTTCGACCACGTTCGCTTTTCAGATGGGGCCAGACCGGGCATCCGCCCTTTTCGAGCTGACTTGCAAATTTTGTCTATAACCAGCGCTGCGGCCTTTTCCAGGCGCGACAGATCTGCCTCAACTTGGAAATCTGTTTCACCGTTCGCGAGGGGGACGGCGTAATAGTCATCTGAAAAAAAGACAGAACGAGGATGTCGCTTTACGGCCCTAAAGTTTGAGCGGCTTTTGTCGAAGTACCAGAGTGTTCCGTCATCATCGCAGAAGTTTTTCAACAACATCTGCGGGACGAAATGATGCCGTGCAGGCTTGCTCATTAGCCATGGATCTCCTCTTACGAGGAGGGTATCATGTCCGCAGCGGTCTGAAAAAGGCTCTTATTTCCTTTGCCACCGTGCGTCGCGCTTAGTAGCGTTGATAGGGCCGGGAGGGCAGAGTTTTGAAGGTACCGCCGAATGCTGCATGCTGCCTTCTCGTAGGTTGCCATGTCCGCTTAAGGGAAGAGAAGTCCATATTGTAAGCAATACCGTTCCATTTCTGCTTCTGGCGCGATCGGGTCAGTGCTCCAGCAAGTGCATGTGCAAAAAAATATACGATACCGTTTACTTAATGTTTGCCTGGACGTAGTTTGCTTGGAGGTGCGGCCCTATGCCGCGCGACGCGGGGCAAACATGAAACGAATCTTTCTCACTGGCGCGTCCGGCAACATGGGAAGCGAAGCTTTAAAGTGTATCCTGGCCGCGCACCCGGATGCGAAGGTAACGATCTTGGTGCTTCCGAACGAGAAGACACATCCCAATATTCGCCGCTGGCTCCAGCATCCAAACGTCAAAATCGTTTGGGGAGACCTGACGAAATACGAGGATGTTCTTACCGGAGTAGAGAGCGCCAGCATCGTGTTGCACGTCGGCGGCATGGTCTCGCCGCTGGCCGATCGGCTGCCGGAACTAACCCGAAAGGTGAACGTGGGGGGAGCCGAAAATGTCGTCCGCGCGATAAAAGCGCAACCAGAGCCCGACGCTGTAAAGCTGGTGTACATCGGGACCGTCGCCCAGACGGGAAGTCGCATGCCGCCAGTCCATTGGGGTCGAACCGGGGATCCAGTGAAGATCAGCTGGTTCGACAACTACGCTGTGACCAAAACGCAAGCCGAAGCGATCATAGCTGAATCCGGGCTGCGCCAGTGGGTGTCTTTGCGTCAGACTGGGATGGCCCATATCCATATGTGGAAAATCTTCGACCCCTTTATGTTCCACAATCCGATCAATGGAGTGTTTGAATGGTCGACCGCAAAGGACTCCGGCCGCCTTATGGCAAACCTTTGCGCTGACACCGTCCCCGATGAACTTTGGCGGGGTTTCTACAACATCGGTGGCGGGGACAGTCGCCGAGTGATCAACCACGAGTTCATGACAAAGACCTTCAAGGCAATGGGGATCAAAGAGTTCCGGAAGGTATTAAAGCCACGTTGGTTTGCTACGCGCAATTTCCACGGCCAATGGTACAATGACAGCGACAAGTTAAATGCCCTTGTTCCCTATCGGTCTCAGAGTATAGATGATTACATTTCCGAGTTGGCGAAGGCGGTACCTTGGTATGTCAAGGCCGTCGGTGCGTTGAAACCCAGCATGATCAGCAAGCGCATTGAGGCGTTGAGCCACGCTTCCGGTGGATCGATGCATTGGATCGAGACTATAGACAAGGCCCATATCGATGCCTATTTCGGCTCGATCGATGCGTGGCACAGCATCCCGGAATCTTGGGATCGCTTTGAGTTCGCGAATCCGTCAACGACACCGACCGAATTGGATCACGGCTATGATGAAAGCATACCGCCGGAAGACTGGTCTCTGCCGGCGCTTCGGGAAGCCGCGCGATTCAGGGGTGGTGCTTGTCTGTCGATCGAAATGACCAGTGCCTACGCGCCCATGCATTGGCAATGTGCGTTAGGTCATGACTTCCTGATGTCACCGAACCTCATGCTTAAGGGGGGACACTGGTGCCCGACCTGCATGATTGATCCCGCCTCCTACCTCGCGGTTGCGAGGAAAAGTCCGTTCTTTAACCAGGTCTTCGACGCATAAGAAATGCCGGTAGCCACTGGCTGCCGGCACCCTGTCATCGTACCGATCGGTCAGTTCCGAACTGAACCGGCGACACGCGAGCCCCACATCCCATACAAGGCAACAAATGCGAAGCAGATTGCCGGAAGAATAAACGCGTTGTGCGTTCCATAATGTTCGGCGATGTATCCCATCGGATAGGGAAGGAGAACACCGCCACCAATTGCCATGACCATGATGGACGAGGCCCGTTTCGTCGAAGCACCGAGATCCTTGAGGCCGAGCGTAAAGATCGTGGCGAACATGGCCGACATGAAGAAGAAGATGGCAACCAGGGCATAGGCTGAAATCTTCTCAATCCCCATGATGACCACGCCGGAGAGGACGACATTGACAAGGCCGTACGTGGTCAACAGGGCCCGCGGTGAAATCTTGAGGAGCAGGGCCGTGGAAACAAAACGTCCTACGAGATAGCCGACGGTCGCGATAGAGAGCAGGAAGGCGCCCTGTTGTGACGTCAATCCGGGCCAAACTTCCGTCGCGGCGTTGATGAAGTAGGCCCCGATGCCCACCTGGGCGCCAATATAGAGAGCCTGTGTAAATACCCCGAATACGAAATGACCTTGCTTCCACAGTGACTTTTTCGGTCCGGCATCGCCAAGGGGCGTCTCTTCTGCGTGATCATGACCTTCCGGCAGGCGCGTGCGGGTCAATACAAACGCGTAGAGAAGCACCGCGGCCCCGATAATAGCGTAAGTGAGCTGAACGGCTCCTTGAGATTCTGCACCGGTTGCCGGGCCGAAGAAAACGAGACCACCTATCAACGGCCCGAAAAAGACACCGAGAGCGTTGAAGGATTGCGCCAGGTTGAGGCGCCGCGTCGAATGCTCAGGGTTGCCAAGCACATGCACGTAGGTATCTGCGGATGTTTCGAGAAAGCAAAGCCCGGTGGCGAGTACGAACATGCAGCCGACAAAAACGTAGAAGTTTCCAATGAAGGCTGCCGGAATGAACAATAGCGCGCCGACAGCCGTAATGGTCAGCCCGGTGACGATCCCGAACTTATATCCTTTCGCATTCATGACCGACCCGGCAGGAAGGCTCATCAGCAGATATGCGCCGAAGTATGCGATCTGAAGCCAGGAGGATTCAGCCGTGCCGACATTCATGGTTTCCTGAAAGTGTTTATTCAGGACGTCGAGAAGGCCGTAGGCCAGGCCCCAGATGAAGAAGCAGCTTATGGCGAAGGCCAAAGCTGTTTTATTGCCGACTGCTTTTACAGCCGTTTTTGCCGCGGTACTCATATGACATCCCTGTTTTGCATTGTTTTTCAGAATCTGTAGATCCGCTCTGCATTTGAACGGAACATTTTGACCCGGTCGGCCTGTGAGAACCCGGCTGTTGCCTGATCAAAAGCAGCGAAATGGCGGGCGTAGGCCCCGTGCACACGATCGACGGGAAAATTGCTCGCGAACATCACGCGATCAGGGCCGAAGGCATCGATCAAATGGAGCACGAAATGTCTGATGCTTTCGGCCGACCAATTTGGGTCCACGCCCCCGAAGCCGGATATTTTGATCGATACGTTCTTGCACTTCGCCAGCGCCTTGGTGCCGCGTTCCCAAACCCTGATACCCGGCTGATCCCGATCCGTCGGCATGCCTGCGTGGTTCACGATGATCTCAGTGGCTGGATGGCGTTCCGCTAATCTCGCCGCCCTTTCCATCTGACGGGGATAGAGCTGCAGGTCGAAGTTCAGGCCATATTTCTGCAGGAGGCCAAACCCTTTGTGCCATTTGGTGCTATCAAGCAGATTGCGCGGTGTGTAGGTTTTCTTCGGATCTTTGTGCCAGTTGATGATCTGCCGAACGCCACGCACGTTCTTTCTGTCGGCGTGGGCGGCTAGCAGCCATTCAACGCGCGGATGCTCCAAGGTGGCGCCAGCTACGATGGCCATCGGGATGACACCGGAATCCGCCAGGCCCTGCAGCCAGTCGGTCTCAATCAGACGGTCACCATCAGGAAGCCCGCATTCGATATGCACGATTTTCGAAACTTTCACCGGTTTCGCATCGGCAAGGAAATCTGAAAGCGAATACGATTTGTAGGCGATACCGGACGTATCGCCGGCGGGATTATGCGGAAGTGGCACATCCTGGAGCCAGCTGTAGTAAAGGCGCGTCAGGTCCCAAAGATGCATATGAGTGTCAACGATGCCTATCTCTTCAATGCTCCGCGCCACCGACTCTACATCCTCGGCCGGCGTCACATCATTCTGCTGTCCGGACATGCCTGGCCCCTTTTGCTGATTGCCGACTAGCAGGATCAATATGTCGTCCGGCCGCCGGAGGTGTCGAAGACGGAAGCCGTCGTGAAGGAGCATTCCTCCGAGACCATGAAGCAGACCATGGCGGCGGATTCATCGACAATACCGAGGCGACCCATCGGGATTTTCGAACGCATGTAATCGACCTGCGCAGGCGGGAGTTGAGACAGGATAGGAGACTCGAACGTTGCCGGCGTCAGCACATTTACAATCACGCCCTTCGTTGCCAGTTCCTTGCCCAGACTCTTGGTAAGGCCGACAACGCCTGCCTTCGATGCGGAATAGGCAGAGGCGTTGGGATTGCCTTCCTTGCCGGCGACGCTGGCGATGTTGGCCACGCGCCCATACCCACCTTCCAACATATACGGAGTGACTTCGCGGCAGCAGTAGAAGAGGCCATTGAGGTTGATATCCATGACACGTTGCCAGGAATCGACGGGGAATTCCCACAAAGGAACCGTAGCTCCGGTGATCCCGGCCGAATTCACCAGAATATCTATGCCACCGAGGATCTCGCGCGATTGTTTCGCCGCGGTCGAGACGGCTTCAGCGTTTGATACGTCGACGGTAAATGCGCCCTTCGCACCGATTTCTTTCTCGCTGTCGCCCAGATTTGCGCTGAAGTCCCAGAGGACGACGTCTCCACCTTCGGCGACGATGCGCGCGGCGACAGCCTTTCCAAGCCCAGAGGCACCGCCCGTAATAATAGCGCGCCGGCCGTTGAATCGGCCTTTGAAGGTTTGCCTGGCGGCGGAGTTTATTTCCATGTAGGTCATCCTAAAATCTCCTGGCCTTCGAGGCTGAACGGCACGACGGTCTGGCGCTGTTCACCCAGCTTGCTGATACCGAGGTGCATGGTGTCACCGGCATTGAGATAGATCGGGTCAGGCTTCTTGCCTTCGCCGACGCCCGGCGGCGTGCCGGTGATGACCAGGTCGCCCGGTTGCAGCGTGATGAAGCGCGAGATGTAGCTGATGCAGTGGGCGACCTTGAAGATCAGCGTCCTGGTGTTGCCGGTCTGCATGCGGCTTCCGTTTACGTCCAGGAACATGTCGAGGTTGTGGACATCGCCGACCTCGTCCGGCGTGACCAGCCACGGGCCGGTGGGCGCAAACGTGTCGCATCCCTTGCCCTTGACCCATTGCGTGCCGCGCTCCTTTTGGAAGGCGCGTTCCGACACGTCGTTGACCAGGACGTAGCCGGCGACGTGGCTGAGCGCTTTGGACTCTTCGACATAGCGGCAGGTCTTGCCGATTATCAGGCCCAGTTCCACTTCCCAATCCATCTTTGTCGCGTCGCGCGGCTTCATCACCTCGTCGTTCGGGCCGGTCAGCGAGGTGATGGCCTTGGTGAAGAAGATCGGCTCTGGCGGGACGGGCAGGTTCGATTCGGCGGCGTGGTCGGCGTAGTTCAGGCCGACGGCGATGATCTTGCCGATGTTCTTGACCGGCACGCCATAGCGCGGCTGACCTTCGACGACCGGCAAGGTCATGAGGTCGAGGTCTCTTAATTTACCGAGCTGAGACAGACGCACCGTGTCGGGCGTCAGGTCAGACACGACGCCCGAAAGGTCGCGGATGCGGCCGTCGCTGTCGACGACACCCGGCTTTTCCTGGCCCTTGGGGCCATATCTGCAAAGTTTCATGACTGTTTCTATTTTGGGGGGATTGGGATCTGTAAGGCGCGGCAGAGCGCCGCCTCTTTTACGGACGTGAAGATCGACGCTATTTTTGATTTTGGAGCTGCCAGTTCGAATCCATGGAAAGCGCCGGGAACCACATACAGTTCCGTTGCCACACCAGCGTTGGCGAGACGTTGGGCGTACTCAACATCTTCGTTCATGAAGAGGTCCAAAGTGCCCACGGCGATAAACGCTGGTGCAAGACCCTTCAAATCGTCAATGCGCGACGGGACGCTGCCATATGGAGCTGCTTTTCCGCCGGGTTTGATACCGAGCAAGGATTGCCATCCGAATACGTTTTGCTTCGGTGTCCAAATAACCTCCCCCTGCATCGAAGGGACTTGTTGGCTTGAACCCGTGCGATCATCCAGCATCGGGTAGATCAGCATCTGAAGTTTGAGTGGGATCTCCCCGCGATCACGGACGGAGATCGCGAGCATTGCAGCGTGGCCGCCTCCTGCACTTTCCCCCATGATGGCGATGCGTTGAGCGTCTACCCCGATGTCGACCGCATTACGGTATAACCAATTCAGCGCCGCGTAGTTGTCGTTGAGGGCACCTGGGAACCTCGTCTCCGGTGCAAGTCGATAGTCGACCGAAGCAATAACGACGTTCAGGCGCTTGGCTAATGTTTGCAAAGCCGTGACGTTTGTCTTCGCGGAACCGCCGACAAATCCGCCGCCATGCAAATAAAGTACGGCAGGCTTCGGTGCGGCATCTCTCTTACCATTTATGAGGTAGACCCGTACGTCTGGCGCACCGCCCCCGACTGTCACTAGTGTCTCAGTTACCGGGGGCTCATCTTTGAATTTTGGCGTCTGCAGGGACGCGCGTCTTTCGGCAGCGAGATCGAACGGCCTTGAGGGGACCTTTTTAATTGCCTTGAAAATAGCTCTTAAGTCCGGATCGACGTGCGAAAGGTCATCGATTGGTGAGCCTGCGCCGTTAGCGTGCGCTATTACGGGAACCGAAGCCGAACCGAACGCAGTCCCTGTCGCAATGGCGCGGGTAATCAAGTCTCGCCGAGTTGTCAGTCGCATGCTTCCTCCAGTTACCTAGGGGGCCGTTATCGATAATGATCGGTCAGTGCGTGTACGGACGGTGGAGCTGCACTTTAGGATTGAGCTCGACACCAAAGCCCGGCTTGTCCAGCTTATTGACATTCAACCTGCCATTTTCGGGCACGGGTTCACCCAGCAATTGCGGATGGAACATGGGCGCGACGTGATCGGCCTTGGGCGCCATCATCAGGAATTCGGCGAACGGCGAATTGTGACGGGTAATGACGAAATGATACGAATAGACCGATGAGCCGTGCGGCACGACCATGATCCCGCGCGCGTCGGCCATGGCAGAGATCTTCAGCAGCTCCGTGACGCCGCCGCACCACCCGACATCGGGCTGGATGATGTCGCAGCAGTCCATCTCCATCAGCATGCGGAAGCCCCAGCGCGTGGCTTCGTGCTCACCAGTGGTGACCAGCATGCCGGCCGGCACTTGTCTCTTCAATTGCTGATAGCCCCAGTAGTCGTCCGGTGAAATGGCTTCCTCTATCCACTTCAGGCCGTACTCATGGCACTTATGCGCCAGACGCGTCGCATAGTTGACGTCCAGCGCCATCCAGCAGTCGTACATGAGCCAGAAGTCTTCGCCGCATTTCGAGCGCATGTCGGCGATCAGCTCGACATTCTTCGTGAGGCCTTCGTCGCCTTCGATCGGACCATGATAGAGCGGCAGCTTGCCGCCGATGAAGCCCATCTCCTTGGCCAGGTCGGGGCGGGCGCCCGTGGCATAGAATTGCAGTTCGTCGCGCACCGCGCCGCCCAGCAGTTGATGCACAGGTTCCTGGCGCAGCTTGCCCATCAGGTCCCACAGTGCGAGATCGACTCCCGAAATGGCGTTCACCACCAGGCCCTTGCGGCCGTAATACTGCGAGCCGAAGTACATCTGGTCCCAGATCTTCTCGTACTCGAACGGGTTGCGGCCTTCCAGGAAGCGGGCGAAGTGCTTCTCCACCATATATGCAGCCGGTTCTCCACCGGTCGTGACCGCGAAACCGGTCGTGCCATCCTCGCACTCGATCTCGACGACCAGGGTGCCCAGGACATTGATGCCGAAGGATTTGCGGCTCTGGCGATATTCAGGATAACGGCCCATCGAGGTGGCGATGTGGTTGTCGATCCAGTGACCTTCGCCCTGGTCGTGATAGTCGGCGCCACCGCCGCCTTCGCCCCCCTTGATGACAAAAGCACGTACCTGTTTGATTTTTGGGTAGTTGGACATAGCTCCGCAAAGGGGTGGTCACCCCTTATTCGCTCCCTGCAAAATATCTGTTGAAGCATCGTTACGCCGAATGTTATCGATCGTCAAGAAAGTATACGTTGATGTTTCTTTTTTTATCCATTATTTGTGGGGCTCAAATAACAAATGGGACGCGCACCTGGGCCAATTAGGTGGGTGCCGGTCCTTTGGTCTCGCGTTCAGGGAAGTTCAAAATGGAGAGTTCAAATCTTGTTCGGGATGCTGAAGGCATTGCAAATCAAGGTGATACGGACTCAAATAGCAAGGGACTCAGCGGCGCTCAAACCTTAGTGCGCGGTCTCGATGTCATCCATTCCGTATCGCAACGGTCTCGTACCATTACGGAAATCTCCGAAGCCGTCGGTTTAACGCGGTCTACGACTCACCGGTTGGCCACGACTTTGGTCGAACAGAGGTACCTGACCTTCACGCCACGGCTGGGCTACGGTCTCGGGCCAAAGCTGTTGGAGCTGGGGCATCTCGCATCCCGCCAGATGAACCTGACGCGCACGGCTCACGACTTCCTGGTGGCACTTTCCGAGAAGACCGGGGACACTGTCCATCTTGGAATAAGGGATGCGGATGCTGCTTTATATCTTGATAAAGTCGCGGGATCGCGACGCATCGAGATCAGTTCACGCATCGGCGAACGTCAGCCGCTTAGGTCTACCGGGCTCGGAAAGGCCTTGTTACTCGACGAGGACGAGGACGCGTTAAAGGCAACATACCGCCGCGAGGGCTCTGTCTGGCCGCAGTATGGTGTGAGTGAAGCGATATGGCTGGAACGGATGCGGCTCTATAAGACCCGGGGCTATGCCTTCGATCTTGAAGAGAACGAAGATCGCATCCGATGCGTCGCAGCGCCGATCCGTGAAGCTTCGAGCCGGATCATTGGCTCCCTAAGCGTGAGTTCGGCAGCTCAGTACATGGATGATCAAAGGATGCAGCAATTGACAGAGGATGTCCTTGCTACCGCAGACGCCATTTCGGCTGAATTCGGATGGACCAGGGGCCTGGAGGGTTAAGGACGACATGCTGCTCGCAAATCAGAAAATCCTCATCACCGGCGCGTCGCGCGGAATAGGCCGGGCCACCGCGATCGAATGCGCGAAGCACGGCGCCGATCTTGCGCTCAACGTCTTTAATGATCACGACGCCGCCGGCGAACTGGTCGATGAAATCGAAGCGATGGGCCGTAGAGCGGTCCTCTTTAACGCTGATGTTGCCGATCCGGCAAGTGCGACTGCATTCGTCCAAACGGCGGTTGAGCGGCTAGGGCGCGTGGACGCATTGGTATCGAACGCTGGTATCTGTCCGTTTCATAGTTTCCTCGATATGCCGCAGGACGTGTTCATGCGTACGCTAAACGTCAACTATACCGGCGCCTATTTCATGTGTCAGGCGGCGGCCCAGCAGATGGTGCGGCAAGGCCGCGACAGCGACGGTCGGGGTGGTGCTATCGTCGCCATCTCCTCCATCTCGGCTTTGGTCGGCGGTGAGATGCAAACCCACTACACGCCCACAAAGGCCGGCGTGCACTCGCTGATGCAGTCGACGGCTATCGCACTTGGGAAACACGGCATCCGTTGCAATTCGGTCATGCCGGGCACGATCGCCACCGACATCAACAAGGACGACTTGGCCGACCCGGCGAAGCGCGCATACATGGAAAAGCGCATCCCGCTAGGTCGCCTTGGCCGGCCAGAAGATATCGCCAAGGTCGTGGTCTTCCTGGCCTCGGACATGGCCGCATATGTCACGGGTGCGTCCGTACTGGCTGACGGCGGCATGTTCGTGAACCTGCAATAGCCGATCCCCTCGGTAGCTTGGTGCTGATGAACCCGTTCGCGCTGATACCGTTCTTCTAAATCCTGGAGTCGCTGTATGCTTTTGACAGGCAAACGTATCCTCATCACCGGCGCGTCGCGCGGCATTGGCCGGGGCGCCGCCATCTCCTGCGCTCAGCACGGCGCCGACATTGGTATCAACGCCTCGGCGCCGTCCGAGCACGTCGACAGTCTGGTCAAGGAAATCGAAGCGCTCGGCCGCCGGGCCAGCGTGTTCATCGGCGACGTGTCCAATCCCGATAATGCACCAGCCTTCATCGAACAGGCAGTTAAAGATTTGGGTGGCGTCGATACATTCGTGTCAAATGCCGGCATCTGCCCGTTCCACGGCTTCCTCGACATGCCGGTCGAACTGGTCAGGCGCGTGGTCGATGTCAACCTGATGGGCACCTACTATATGTGCCAGGCGGCTGCGAACCAGATGGTCAGGCAAGGCCAGGGCGGCTCGCTTATCGCCATCTCATCGATTTCGGCACTGGTCGGCGGCGAGATGCAGTCTCACTACACCCCGACCAAGGCCGGTCAGCATTCATTGATGCAATCTGTTGCCATTGCGCTCGGCAAGCACAAGATCCGCGCAAACTCGATCCTGCCGGGTACGATTGCGACGGACATTAACAAGGAAGACCTGGCTGATCCAGCGAAGCGCGAATACATGGAGGGACGTATTCCGCTCGGCCGCCTTGGCGATCCAGACGACATCGGCGGCGTGGTGGTCTTTCTGGCGTCGGATTTGGCAAAATATGTCACCGGAGCGCATGTGCTGGTCGATGGCGGAGCCTTCGTGAACCTCCAATGATCATTGCCTCCCCGACCGACTACCGCGAAGCCGCCCGCCGCAAGCTGCCG
>CBFGPQ010000003.1:0-75412 GCA_965650705.1 uncultured Asticcacaulis sp.
CCCATGGCCCGGCGCATTTCGGCGCCCGCACCCTGGCTGGTGACCAGCGGCAGCACGCCCATGATAAAGGCGATCGAGGTCATCAGGATCGGGCGCAAGCGTAGGCGTGAGGCCTCGATGGCGGCCTTGACCGGCGGCAGTCCGGCCAGTTCCAGTTCGCGGGCAAATTCCACGATCAGGATGGCGTTCTTGGCCGACAAACCCACCAGGACGAACAGGCCGATCTGGGTGAAGATGTTGTTGTCGCCCTGGCTGAGGAAGACCCCGACCATGGCCGACAGGAGACCCATGGGCACGATCAGGATGATGGCGGCCGGCAGGACGACGCTTTCGTACTGGGCAGCCAGGACCAGGAAGACCAGCAGGATGACCAGGACGAAGATCAGGGTCGAGGTGTCGCCGGCAAGGATCTGCTGATAGGTCAGGTCGGTCCATTCCAGCTCGATGCCGGGCGGCAGGGTTTCGGCGGCGATGCGGGCCATTGCGGCTTCGGCCTGGCCGGAAGAGAAGCCGGGGGCGGGACCGCCCGAAATATCGGCCGACAGATAGGAGTTATACCGGCTGGCGATGACCGGCCCGAAGCTTGGCTCGACCTTGAGCACGGCCGACAGCGGAATCATCTCGCCGGTGTTTGAGCGGACCTTGAGGTTGCCGATGTCTTCCGGCTGGGCGCGGAAGGCGGCGTCCGCCTGGACACGCACGCTGTAGGTGCGGCCGAAGCGATTGAAGTCATTGACATATTGCGAGCCGAGATAGACCTGCATGGTGGTGAAGATGTCATTGACGCTGACCCCCAGCTGACGCGCGCGGGTGCGGTCGATGTCGGCATAGATCTGCGGCGTATTGATCTGGAAGCCGCTGAACACACCGGCCAGTTCCTTGGTCTGATAAGCCTTGGCGACGAGGGCCTTGGTGGCCTTGTCGAGCTCGGCGTAACCGAGGCCTGCGCGGTCTTCGAGCTGAAGCTTGAAGCCACCGGTCTGGCCCAGCCCCATCAGGGGCGGCGGGGGAAAAACGATGACATTGGCCCCCTTGATGCCGGCGAACTGCTGGTTCAGGGCGCCGGCAATGGCGCCGGCGCTCTCCGCTTCCCCATGACGGTCGTGGAAGGACTTCAGTGACAGGAAGACGACGGCGCTGGACGACGAAATGGTGAAGCCGTTGATCGACAGGCCGGGGAACTGGATGGCGTGCGCCACACCCGGCTGCTTCATGGCGATCTCACCGACCTTGCGCGTTACGGCTTCGGTGCGGTCGAGCGTGGCGCCTTCGGGCAACTGGACCATGCCGACGAGATAGGCCTTGTCCTGCTGTGGGATGAAGCCGCCGGGCACGACCTTGAACATGACGAAGGCCAGGACGGCCAGGCCGGCATAGAGGCCCAGCATCAGGCCCTTGCGACGGACGACGCCGCCCAGCGAGTTGGCGTAGCGGTCCGATCCGCTGCGGAACAGCTTGTTGAACCAGCCGAAGAAGCCGCCCAACCACTTGTCCATGAAGCGGGTCAGGCCGTCCTTGGGCGTACGGTGATCCTTGAGGAGGAGGGCGGCCAGGGCCGGCGACAGGGTCAGGGAGTTGACCGCCGAAATCACCGTCGAAATGGCGATGGTCAGTGAGAACTGGCGATAGAACTGGCCCGACAGGCCGGTGATGAAGGCCAGGGGCACGAAGACGGCGACCAGAACAAGCGCGATAGCGATGATCGGGCCGGAGACTTCGCGCATGGCCTGATAGGTGGCCTCCCGCGGCGTCTTGCCGGCTTCGATATTGCGCTCGACGTTTTCGACGACGACGATGGCGTCATCGACGACGATGCCGATGGCCAGCACCAGGCCGAACAGGGTCAGCGCGTTGATGGTGAAGCCGAAAAGATGCATGACGGCGAAGGTGCCGATGACCGAAACGGGCACGGCCAGAAGCGGAATAATCGATGCCCGCCAGGTCTGCAGGAACAGGATGACGACCAGAACGACCAGCAGGATGGCCTCGAGCAGGGTGTGGATGACCGAGTCGATCGATTCCTGGACGTATTCGGTGGTGTCGTAGACGATGCGGTAATCGACGTCTTCGGGCATCGTCTTCTTCAGGTCGGCCATGACCGCCTTGAGGTCCTTGGACATCTGCAGCGAATTGGCGCCGGGGTTCTCGAAGATCGGAATGGCGACCGCCTGCTTGTTGTCGAGGAGCGAGCGCAGCGAATAGTCCGAAGCGCCCAACTCGACGCGCGAGATGTCGCCGAGGCGGGTCACCGAGCCGTCGGCGCCGGTCTTGACGATGATGTTGCGGAAGTCTTCCTCGCTCTTGAGGCGGCCCTGGGCATTGACAGACAATTGCAGCGCCTGACCCGGGAGGGCGGGCGAACCGCCGATGATGCCGGCGGCAGCCTGGACGTTTTCAGACCGAATGGCTTCGGTGACGTCGCCGGCCGACAGGCCGCGCGCGGCGACCTTCTGCGGGTCGAGCCAGACGCGCATGGCGTAGTCGCCGCCGCCGAACATCTGGATCGGCGCCACACCCTTGACGGACTGGAGGCGGTCCTTGACGTGCAGCATGGCGTAGTTGCGCAAATAGGTCGCGTCATAGCGGCCATTGGGCGAGATCAGGTGGATGACAAGCGGCAGCGAGGTCTGGTTCTTTTGCGTGACGATGCCAAGCGCGCGGACGTCAGCGGGCAGGCGGGCTTCGGCTTGGCTGACGCGGTTCTGGACCATCTGCTGGGCCAGGTCCGGATTGGTGCCCAGCTTGAAGGTGACGGTCAGCGTCATGACGCCGTCGGTCGTCGTTTGCGACGACATGTAGAGCATGTTCTCGACGCCGTTAACCGCCTCCTCGATAGGCGCGGCTACGGTCTCGGCAATGACGGCCGGGTTGGCGCCGGGATAGGTGGCGCGCACGACGACTTGCGGCGGCACGACTTCCGGATATTCCGACAAGGGCAGGGCACGCATCGACAGCAGGCCCGCAATCAGGATGAGGAGCGACAGGACGCCTGCGAAGATCGGCCGGTCGATGAAGAATTTGGAGAGATTCATGATAGCCCTCGGTGGTTGGGCGTGAGTGTGTTTGAGGCAAAAGGGCCCCACCACCATCTGCTCCGCAGATGGTCCCCCTCCCCAGCAAGCTGGGGAGGTATAAGGAAGTGTGGGGCTTAACGCTTAGGCGTTCGGTGCGGCGATCTTGTCCATCGGCACGGCCTGGGCGGTGACGACAGTACCCGGACCGACCTTCTGGACGCCATCGACGACAACGTGTTCGCCGGCCTTCAGACCAGACTTGACGACGCGGAGATTTCCGACGGGGGCGCCCAGCATGACTTCACGATAGGCGACCTTCTTGTCGGCGCCGACCACATAGACGAAGCGCTTGTCCTGGTCGGTGCCGATGGCCAGTTCCGAGACCAGCAAGGCCGGCTTAGTCACGGCCGCGCCCATATGGACGCGGACGAACTGGCCGGGGATCAGCTTGCCATCGGCGTTCGAAAACACCGCGCGGGCCTTGAGCGTACCCGAGCCATTATCGAACTGGTTGTCGATGAGCTGAAGCTTGCCTTCGATCGGCGCGTCACCGGGCGTGCCGGTCTCCAGCTTGACCGGGATCTGGTCAATCTGGGTGCGGCCGGCAGCGCGCAGGTCTTCCAGCGTCTGGTTGACGATGGCCTCATCGGCGTCGAAGCTGGCATAGATCGGGCTGACCGAGACAAGCGTGGTCAGGGTCTGGGCCTGGGGGCCCGCGGCAACCAGGTTGCCGACAGTGACTTCGATGCGGCCGACCCTGCCGGACACAGGGGCGCGCACCTGGGTGTAGCTGAGATTGAGGTTGCTGATCTGAAGCTCGGCGCGGGCGGCTTCCAGCTGGGCTTGTGCGGCCTTCAGCTCATTGTCGCGGGCCTCGACGTCAGCGCGGGAGATCGCCTGGTCGTCCCAAAGCCTTTGGGCACGCTCCTGGTTGCTGCGGGCGAGCGTCAGGCGGGCCTCGGCGGAAGCGACACTGGCCTTGGCGCGGTTGACCTCGGCCAGATACGGCGCGGGATCGATGGTGACGAGGAGGTCGCCGGTGTGGACCAGGGCGCCTTCGCGGAAATGGATGGCCTTGACGGCGCCGGCGACGCGTGGGCGGATTTCGACGCGCTCGACGGCTTCCAGGTGGCCGGAAAAGTCTGTCCAGCTTTCGACGTTCTGTTCGGTGACGGTGGCGACCGATACCGGCACGGCCTGGGTTGTGGCCTGGCTTTCGGCCTTGGGGGCAAAGGCAATGGTCGCGATTGCGCCGGCGCCGAGAACGGAGACGGCGGCGAAGGCGAGCAGGGTTTGACGGCGCGCCCGATGGACGGACGCGAGGATTTCGGTGGGCAGCATGACAGCATTCCTTCGGGGAGAAAGGGTACGCGGAACTGGCGGGTCTTGCGGTTCTGCCGCGAGGCCCTATTTATTGCGAACTCGCAAACAAATAATCCTCGCCTGACGTTTTGTAAACACATTTTTATGCGATATCGCAAATAAATATGTTAGAGTGTGTCGAAGCCCAAATTTGAGACAAGCTTCGACAGTCCGCAAAATGCAGACTTTTCATGCGCCAGGAACGGCGCTACTTTGATGATAACAAGGGCAGGGTAGTTGACCTCCTGCCAGAAAGTGTCACCAGCCTGCGGTGCGTAGCAGGCGCGTAGGAAATGCCATGTATCACGCCAAGGCCGATCTGAAGTTCGACAGCGAAGAAATCTGTCCCGGCCATGCCATGGATGCTGCTGCCTGTTCCGCCAAACGCCGTGGCCGGCCGCGCGCCTTCGATCCGGACGCCGTGCTCGAAAAAGTGCTGAAGATGTTCTGGGAGCGCGGTTTTGCCGCCACCTCGCTCGACGATATCGCCCTGGCCACCGGCGTCAGCCGCCCCAGTCTGGCCGCTGCCTTCGGTGACAAGCAGGCCCTCTATATCAAGGCCATGGAGCGGTATCAGGACGGCATTCAGGCGCAATTGGACAATGTCCTGACCTGCGACGGCACCTGCACCTGCCTGCGCGACATCATCAACCGCTATTTCGACGTGGTGATTGGCGCCTATACCGGCGAGCAGGAACACCCGCTCGGCTGCGCCTTCATGTGCACGGCGCTGAACGAGGCGCCCCAGCACGAATCGATCCTGGAAATGCTGAAAGGCACGATCGAAAGCTTCGATCGCCGGTTCGAAGCCTTCTTCACCAAGGCGCGAGATAAGGGCTTTTTGCGCACCGACGCCGATCCCATGGTTCTGACCCAGATGATCAGCGGCCTGACCTCGAACCTGCTGGTGCGGGCCCGCGCCGGCGCCGGCCGCGACGAATTGCGCAAGATTGCCTACGGCACGACGGCCTTTCTGTTTGGCTAAGGCGTGACGAGCATCGGCACGGTAACGCTCGAACCCATCTCGAACGCCTTGGATGTTATGAAGGGCGCATAGACCATATAGCTGTAGTTCCAGGTGACGCGCTTGAGATGTTCCGTCTGCGTCACCGTTTCATCGGTAATGGCGATGCGAAGGTTCGTAATCGGTACATTGACCAGCTTCGACACGACCGCGGTTTTGAACGTATCGGCGCTGGTGTTGGGATCGAACATCAACAGGCGCGACGATTCCTGGACAGCGTGGCGGACGGCCGCGCCGCAATAAAGCGCGTAGCCCATATTGAACACGCCGAAGACCATGGCAATGAAGACGGGCGCGACAATCGCGAATTCCAGCGCCGTCGCCCCGCGTCCGTCCCGCGTCAATCGCCGCAATACACCCGTCATCTGACACGGACATCCTGTTCGGCACGTAGCGTGGTGTCGCCGAACCAGCCATCATAGGTGTCAGTGGCGGCGATCTTGACATAGGCGAGCGGCACGCTCTGGTCGCTGCAAAGCGTCGAGCAGGTTGCGGGCGTTGTCGCGCAGAAACAATCCTTGCTCGCCGTGACGTCGCTTTGCTCTGACCGCCCCGCCCAGGACGACAGGCCGATCTGGCGTGCCGTCGACAGGTCGGAGCCGCCGCTCATAATGTATTGGGCACTGCTGCTCAGGCCCGAATGCATGGCGTTGTTGCGCAGTAGAAAGCTCGCGCCATCGCTGATGCCGGCCAGGACGACCAAGAGCAGGGGCGCGATGATCGCGAATTCCACCAGGGCGGCGCCGTCGCGGTTTCGTCGGAAGGCGGCGATCGAACGACGGAAAGGGGCCGGTGCTTGTGTCCGTGATGTTTTCATCTTTTTTACTCCGCGAGTTTAACCACCCCGCCGACGGGGAGAGCGCTCATGCCGTGTGCGCTGCAATCGGCAGCCAGGTTTGAATTGCCGCTCCATTGGACGATGCGCGCGACTAGTTGCGTGCAGCCGTTAGCGCCCTGGAAGTTGCCGATGTAGGACACGACCTGATTAGGGAAATAGATGGCGCCGGTCATGACCGAAGCCGCACTGCCGTTGAGGGTGATCGCTGTGTTGGCGGCATTGGAACGGCTGCCGAAGAAAAGCATCCCGGAATAGGTGCCGCTGGTGGGGGCGGACAGGTTCAGCGTAGCGTTGCCGTTGAAAGCGATTTGCGCATTGTTCTTGAGGACGAAGGTAACGCCCGATCCCGCCAGCACGGCGTTGCCGTTGGCCTTGAAGGTTCCGCCTTCGATGATATAGGTGCCGGGCTTGAATGTAACGGAGCCATTGATGCTCAATCCATTGCAGTAGCGGCCAGGCTGTAGCGTGTTGCCGTTGGAATTGTTGCAGTTGCCGGAGGAAACGGGCTCCGGGACGTTGCGAAACGGATCGGCGACCGGCGGCAGTTGCGTCATGGCCGACTCGCATCCGGTTAGGTTGACCGGCGCGTTAAGGGCGGCGTCGCCCGAAGCCATCAGGCAGGGGACAGTCAGTGTCGTCGCGCCCTGTGTATAGATCGACTGGCCGGAGATGGAATTCGACATGACATTGCAGCCGACGAGGGTGATGGTCGAACTGCCCGAGAAATAGGCGGCTTGCGCGGCGCTGGGGTCGAGCGCGATGATGCAGGCATTGGCCGCCGTCGTATAGGTAGCCACCGCCCGCGCTTTGACGGTGACGGGCGTGCTGTCGAACAGCTGGGTAAAATACCTTGTTTCTGTTCGCGTCAGCAGGACTTCGACGGAATGGTCGTTCTGGTGCGTGCCCGAGGTTGGCGGGCTGTTGAGGACCAGGGTGTCCCGGCCGCTTTCAAAGCCATTGTCATTGGCCACGGTCCGGGCAGCGGCCAGCATGACAGTACCGTCCTTGCCGGCGCGCTGCTCGATCCCCGCGGCAAAGGCGGCGGTGTCGGCGATCTGCTGAAGCCGCATATCGTCATAGTACCACACGCCGATTTCGACGCCGAAGGCAGCACCCGCTATTACCAGCGGCATACTGAACGCAAACAGGGTCGATACGCTGCCCGACGCATTGGACCTATATGAACTCAAAACTCCGTACCCGGAACGAAACATGACAACCCCCAGCCCGAGGTTTCTTTATGTGATCCATTAATAGGCGCCTGGAATTTCCTAATCGTGAAAGGACCTTGTTAATAAACGGGACCGTCATATTTACCATACGGGGGCACATGGGCCGAAAAGAAGTTATATTTTGCCGTGCCTTACCCGGACGACCGCTACATGGGGCTTTGCCGCCCCTGGCTTGGCTTATTAACGCGTGCAGTTTAGCCAGGGGTTCAGGTTCACGACGGATCGAAGCCTAGCAGCATATGCGCATCCCGCTTCTAAACGCGCCCGCAATGTACTTTAGCTGGTATGTTGGATCCTATCCGTGTACTTATGCACAAAGTGTGATCACATTAATTTTTCGTAATGGGGCTGATTCCGGCTCGACAACAGTTTCAGAAGAAATAGTTTCTTTTTCTTTGAGTGTTCTTTCGATGACTCTGGGTGGAGTAAAAGCGATGGTGCGAGTGGTAGGGGCGGGGACACGGTGGCGGCATCTGCCGGCAGTTTGCGGCGGCGTTCTGATGCTGGCGATGGGCGCCGGCGCGTATGCGCAGACCTACACACCTCCGGCCGCACCGCTGGCGATTGACGCCATCGCGAAATACGAGCAACTCACCAGCGTCTCGATTTCCCCGGATGGCAAACATATTGCTGGCCTGATTTCGGTCGAGGGCGAAAAATGGCCGGTCATCTCTATCTGGGATGCGACCGATCTCAGCAAACGGCCGGTCTGGATACCGTCCAAGACGAACCGCATCACTCAAGTTGGCTTTTTCAGCTCCGACAAGATTATCTTCGTGATGGAGCAGCCCATAACTGGCGCGGACAGCAAGCCGACCTTCACGCGCAAGATCTATTATTCGGACCTCGAAGGCCGCAAGATCGAGGAGCCGTTCCGCATTACCGGCACCATGAACAAGGATGTCCGTGACGCGTTCGAGCGCGGCTCATCGGTCAGCGTTTTCAACGACGATCTCTACGATGCCACCAAGAAGCTGATGGTGACGGTCGATCCGGTATCCTTCGTCCAGAAGATCTTCGAGCTGGACCTTGCGACCGGCAAGACGCGCACGGTGGCATTGGGCAGCGACGAGTTTGAATACCTGTCGGCAGGCGTCGATCTGGCGACCGGCGAGCCGATGATCAAGGCCAAGGTCGACACCGTCAACAATGAATTCTGGTATATGGTTTATATCAAGGATGCCGCCGGGCAGTGGGTCTACCATGAGCCGTTGAGCTATATGCTGAAAGCGCGCAAGACCTTGAACATCCTGGGTTACGATGCCGATCCGTCCAAACTGATCGTTTCGTCCAACGTCAATTCGGACAAGGCCGCGGTCTACAGCTACGATATCGCCGGCAAGACATTCTCTAATGAGCCCCTGTTCGCCAACGACAGGTACGACGTCACCGATGTCGTCTATCGTTACGATCGGCCGGCAAAGAAGACGATCATCGGCGGCGTGGAACTGGGTGGTCCGGCGTTGACGACCATCTATACCGACGAAAAATGGTCCGAGATCCAGAAGTCGGTCAAGGCCGCCTTCCCTGGCAAACAGGTCAATTTCTCCGTAAACGGCGACACCTATGATGTCGCCGTGGTGACGGTTGAAGCGCCCGATGCGCCGCCGCAATATTACCTCTTCAAGGATGGGAAGCTTCAATCGTTGGGCGGCGAACGGCCGTGGATCGACCCGAAGACCCTAGGCAAGCCTGAGTTCGTGACCTTCACGGCGCGTGACGGTCTGGAAATTCCCGCCTTCATCACATACCCGCCGGGCTGGACCAAGGCACAGGGGCCGGTTCCGCTAATCGTGCTGCCGCATGGTGGTCCCTGGGCGCGCGACTACGCGACCTGGGATGGGTCGGGCTGGCCGCAATTTTTCGCGACGCGCGGCATCGCTGTCATCCAGCCGCAGTACCGCGGATCGGATGGGTGGGGTTCGAAGCTTTGGCTGGCCGGCGACAAGGAGTGGGGCCAGAAAATGTCGGACGACAATGACGACGCGGCCGCATACATGGTGTCGCAGGGCGTCGCCGATCCGAAGCGACTGGCGATCATGGGTTATTCCTATGGAGGGTTCGCAGCCATCGCCGCGTCGGTGCGGCCGAACAGCCCGTACAAGTGCGCCATTGCGGGCGCGGGTGTGTCGAGCCTGCAGCGCATCGGCAACCTGTGGGGCGACAGCCATCTCCAGCGCGACATTCAGGGCGTCACAGTGGCCGGCATGGATCCGATCCGCAATGTCGACAAGGCGAACATTCCGATCATGCTCTATCACGGTGATCACGACCGTCAGGCCGACACCGAGCATTCGCGCATGTTCTTCAATGCCATGAAGGCCGCCGGGAAGGACGTCGAGTACCGCGAAATCAAAGGCATGTGGCACACTCTGCCGTGGCGGACGGAGTGGCATACGGAAACACTGGGGTTGATGGAGAATTATCTCAAAAGCCCGAAGTGTGGACTTATCAAATAAGATTGCTGTAAATATTCAGGGGGATATTGAAGTACAAATGCCCTGCGTGCAAATTTTGCGCGCAGGGTTGTTGTGCTTTTGTAGTACAATACCTGTTGATTGCGGCAAAATCGCCACACAATTATTGATATTATTTTAATGGCGAAATAAAGGGTTTCGGTCTCAACTGTGACGATTTAGTGTCGTTATCAGGTAATTTTTGAGACACCCGGAGTACATCATGTCCCAACCGATCGGACTTTCGCGCCAGTGGCTGCTGGCCGGCACCATTCTGACTTCGCTCGTGGGCTTCGCGCCCGCCATGGCCCAGGACGCACCGCCGGCCGAAACGGCTCCCGCCGAAGCCGCCGATACGGCGTCTGCCGAACCGGCCGACTCGGGCGAATTCGTCATTACCGGTTCGCGTATCAAAGGTAAGGAATACACGTCGGCCGCACCCGTGACCGTCATCACCGCCGAGCGCTCGAGCGCCGCAGGCTTGGTCAGCGCCACCGAAATCCTGCAGAACTCGTCGGTCGCCAACGGCTCGGGCCAGGTCAACTCGACCTTTACCGGCTACGTCATGGACGGCGGCGGCGGCATTAACTCGATCTCGCTGCGCGGCCTCGGCGCCCAGCGGTCACTGGTCTTGCTCAACGGCCGCCGCATGCCGCCGGCTGGCGTCAGCGGCACGGTCGGCGCCGTCGACCTGAACACCATCCCCGACTCGGCGGTCAACCGTTATGAAATTCTGAAGGACGGCGCGTCGTCGATCTACGGTTCGGACGCCGTCGCCGGCGTTGTCAACGTCATCACGCGCAAGAACTTCGAAGGCCTGGAGCTCGATGCCACGACCCGCATCTCGCAGCACGGCGGCGGCGACACCTATAACCTGGCCGCAATCTGGGGCAAGTCGTTCGACAAGGGCCACCTGATGGTCTCGGCCAGCGCCTACGAGATGGAGGCGCTGACGCAAGGCCAGCGCGACAACTTCGACTGCCCGCAGGACTACATCTATAATGAAGACGGCACGCGCGCCGACCTGGTGACGACCCGTGCGGGTGAGACCGGCTACAAGTGCTGGGGCAATACGGTCGGTGGCGTGGTCATCAACAACACCTATTTCCGCGAAATCCGCCCGGGCGCGACGGCTTCGGTCGGCGGCGCGCTGGTCAACGGCTGGTTTGGCCCGGTTCCTTTCCAGGCGCGTGAAATGGACCCGACGTCGGATGATGACGTCACCATCATCTCGCCGGTCAAGCGCTTCACCCTCTTCGCCCAGGGCGAATACCGCCCGGACTGGGCCAACGGCGCGGAACTCTACAGCGAACTGCTGATCAACCGCCGCGAGTCGGAACAGCGCGGGGTACGCTATGTCTTCCCGTACTATGGTCCGGATTCGCCGAACAATCCGTTCGGTACCGGTTCGCAGTATGATCAGAACAATGACTTTAACGGTCCCCAAGGCGGCGCCTACGTCTATCCCTACTTCCTGACGCCGTCCAACGAGTCGCAGGAAATCAACGTTTACCGCGGCGTGTTCGGGGCCAAGGGCGATTTCCACAACTGGTCGTGGGACGCGTACATCTCGCACTCGCTCAGTGACGGCAAGTATCTGAATGACGTGGTGCCGCAGGACCGACTGTTCGCTGGTATCGGCTTTAACGAGAACACGTTTGAGCACGTTCCGGTCTGTCAGGGCGTGCCGGCAGGGTGCGTGCCGCTGAACCTGTTCACCCAGGACGCTCTGTTTAACGGCACGCTGACGGACGCCGAACGCAACTACTTCTTCGTCCAGGAAGAGGGCAAGACGACCTACACCCAGACCATCGCCGAAGCGACCATGACGGGCGACCTGTGGCAACTGCCGGCCGGTCCGCTGGGCGCCGCCTTCGGCGTCAGCGTCCGCCGCGACGAGATCAAGGACACGCCGGGCGAATTCTCGCGCACCAGCAATTCCTGGGGTTCGTCGAGTGCCGGCATCACCGAAGGTTCCGACAGCGTAGCCGAAGCCTTCTTCGAACTGGAAGCGCCGATCCTTGCCGGCAAACCCTTCTTCGAAGACCTTAAGATCAACCTATCGGGCCGCTTCTCGAACTATGACAGCGTCGGCAGCGCCACGACTTACAAGGTCGGTTTCAACTGGGCGCTGAACAACACTCTGCGCCTGCGTGGTACACACGGCACCTCGTTCCGCGCGCCAGCCCTGTACGAAATGTACCTCAACGAACAGACCGGCTTCTACAGCCAGCGCGCCGTCGACCCGTGCATTAACTGGGGTGGCACCAGCGAGAACGGAACGCCGAACAAGAGCCAGACCGTACGCGACAACTGCGCGGCGGAAGGCATCCCAGACGACTATGATGGCATCGGCACCGGCCAGGGCGCGTCGGCCATGATCTTCTATTCGGGCAGCAAGGACCTGAACCCGGAAGAGTCGCAGGCCTCGACGCTCGGCTTTATCCTGACGCCGCCCAACACGGGCTTCAAGATCGCCGTCGACTGGTTCCGCATCAATGTCGAAAACCAGATCCTCAGCACCGGCCCCGGCGTGGTTGGCGCCTGCTATGGTCAGGAAACCTATCCGAACAACGGTTTCTGCGACCTGTTCGAGCGTGATGAGCACTTCAACATCACGCTCATCGACGCCAGCTATCGCAACATCCCGAGCGAGCTGACCAGTGGTTTCGACATCACGGCCTCCTATACCCGTGAATTCAACCTCGGCACGCTGACGCTCGACTTGCAGTCGACCTACACCAAAGAGTCCAAGACCCAGCTGTTCCCCGGTGACACCGTCATCGACTACAATGGCACGATCGCGGATCCGAAATGGGTCAGCAACCTGCAGACTCAGTTCAAGCACAAGGACTGGCAGTTCTCCTACACCCTCAACTATGTCGGCGAGTCGTCGAACATGGGCTACCGCGAAGAAGATGGTGTCGTGACGACCACCTATGTCGCGAACAAGATTAACATCAACTCGACCGACGCCTGGGTCACGCATGACCTGACCGTCAAGTACAACGCCAAGGACTGGACGATCACCGTTGGCGTCGTCAACCTGACCGACGAAGAGCCGCCGATCCTCAGCTACGGCGACAACACCGGCTCGCCGGCGCGTCTGGGCAACTATGCCTTCTCGAGCCAGTATCAGTCGGGCTACCTCGGCCGTCAGGCCTACTTCCGCGTTTCGAAGAGCTTCTAATAGCTTTTTACAATTAACGCGTCAGAACGGCGGTCCCCAAGGGCCGCCGTTTTTGCATCGCGCTTATGGAACTGAATGCGGGGCGGCCCTACCGGTGCCGGGGTTCGACAGCAACCGGGTCCTATCGCTGCACATCCTGTTCGCCTTTCGGCCGGGCGACGTCCGCGATGGCGTTGACTACGGACTGCAGATCCGCGCGCTCTTCAGTACCTTCATCGCCGCTGACCAGCATGGCCACTGGGCCGGCCTCGCGGACCCTTTGCCGCAGCCGTTCGAACATGTGTTCCGCGACCTCCCTTTCCCCGTTTTCGAACAGTTGCAGCGCCTTGGCGATGGAATCCCGGGCGTCGGCCTCCAGCGCCGCAAGGGGGCTTTCCTCGGCTGCGTCTGGGAATGGCGTTTTGGAAGGTGACGGCTGCGAACTGTCGATCACTCGGTTAGGCATGGTCTCGGGTACTCTGGATGTCTTGTCGCTATGTTAGCGCTCTATGTAATCAGCTGCCGGCGCAGGGCTTCGACGACGGCCTGGGTACGGTTATTTGCGCCAAGCTTGCGCGTGGCGGACTTCAGGTAGGTGTTGACGGTTTCGACGGAATAGTCTTCCGCCCGGCCGATTTCCTCGCTGGTCAGTCCGCCGGCGGCGCGTTCAAGGCAGCGCAGTTCTCCGCGCGTCAGGCGCAGGGCAGTGTTCAGCATATCAAGGGCAGGAGCTGAGACTTCGGCGTGGAGGGAGAGAGCAAAGGCCTTCAAAAGGGCACAGTGGTCATCCGACAGGGGCGTGTCACTGATGACCGCGACGGATCCCAATATTTTTCCCGAATGCGCTAGAAGGATGATTGTGCGTTCGGAAATGCCGTACCGGCGCAACAGGTCGAGTACGACGTGACCGTTACGCCGTGCCTCATGGGTGGCAAAGGCTTCACTGTCGCGGCTGACCGGGCGGCCTTGCCGGAGCATCTCGAACAGGGGGTCAATGTCGCTAAGCCGAGAGGCAAAATATTCGGCCATATAATCGGGCGGAAAGTCGCTCAGCAAAAGCGTTCCGGAGCCAGGGCCGTAGTCCCGCAGGTTGACGCCGGAAATCAGGATATTGCGAAAGGGAACAATGCGCTTTATGGCCTCAATAAGCTTGAAACCTTCATGTGCCGGTGTCAGGTGAATCGCGTCAAGCGCCTCCAGTGTCGCTTGAGCGGGTTGGCCGGCACTGATCCTGGCGAAACTTCCCATATGTCCACTCCCAGAATTGGGACAACAGTTGTCCTCGGGGGTTAATATGAGGTTACAGTGACCTGGTGGGATTCAACAATATGTCAGGAGCCGGCTGGCGACGTTTGGATAGTGTTGATAAGTTTTGCGCAAGCGTTTGCATTAACGTCCTTTTCATGGCTGGACGACAACATTGCGCCGTAGCCGGAAACACCCATGGAAAAGACAGCTCTCATTCTGGAAGACAGTACGACCCAGGCCTTGATTATCTCGCGAATGATCGAAGCCCGTGGCTGGACAACGCAGCACTTCTCGGAAGTTCGCGAAGCGTCCGAGGCGCTGACGCAGATGCAGGTCCACGCGCTTTTTCTCGACGTCTTCGTCAACCAGCACAATACCCTTCTGCACATCGACCGTTTCCGCAAGCTGGCGCCCAATGCGCCCATCGTGCTGATGACGGCGGGCAGTCGCCACGAAGCCATTGACGATACCCTGCGTAATGCCCGCAAGACGGGTGCCGAACACGTGCTGCGTAAGCCCTTTACAGACGCCTTGCTGGCCAATGTACTCGATGCCCTTTCTCAGGATGCCGCGGCAGGCAGCGTGCGTAAACACGTCCTGGTCATAGATGACAGCCGGACGGTGCGCATGATTGCCGCCAAGGCGCTGGAAAGCGGAGGATACCGCGTGTCGCAGGCGGGATCGATGGAGGAGGCCTTTGCCGACGTCGATATCGCGCACGTTGACCTGGTATTGTGCGACGTCTTCATGCCTGGCATGGGGGGGCTCAAGGGTATGCGGATGATCAAGGCAACCTGGCCCCGGGTCCGTCTGATTTCGATGTCGGGTGGTCTTGAGGACAAGGTCACGGACCAGGACGCACTCAACGCAACGCGTAAGTTCGGGGTTGATGCTCAGATCAAGAAGCCTTTCGCAGCGCAGGACCTGCTGGATGTCGCGGAACTGGTGCTGGGGAACGCGGCCTGATCCTTTTGTATATCGCTAGCCGAACACAGTACTCAGGCCGAGGATTTCGGGATCCGTGGCGGTGATGCGATAGACCGGAATGTCCTTCACATAGCTGGAGACGCGGCCCTTGTCATAGAAGCGGCGCGCGAAGACATTGTGGTCGAACAAGCTGTCCAGCAGGGTCAGGTAGCTACCCGTCAGGTAAACCCCGCCGCGCGCGCCCATGGTCAGGGCGAAGTCAGACGCAACGCCGGCGTAGAGTTCGGTCTGGATGCGGATGGCTTCCAATGCGCGGGCATCATGACTATAGGCAAGGGCCAGGATTTCTTCGGGCAGGGGGGTATTGGCCTCGTCACCGGCCATGAGGCACAGGCAGTCCCACAGCTCGACCAGGCCCGCCGAAGATACGCCGCGTTCGCACGACACGTGGTTGTACTTCTTCATGAGCAGTTTCAGGATCTCAATTTCCTGTTCCGTGCGTGGGGCGAAATCCGAATGCCCCCCTTCACAGTGCGTCACATTCCAGCCACCACGTCCGTCCGGTGACAGAAAGGCGCCGCCGAGGCCGGATGTCGGACCGACGACGGCGATGACGTGCTCCGGATGCTTGTCCTTGCCGCAGACCTTGACGCGTTCATCGTCCTCCAGGACCGGCACCGCCAGCGCCTTGGCGACGAAATCGTTGACCACGCTCAGGCGCTGGACACCCAGCAGGTCAGCGATCTGGCGGCGATGCAGGGAAAAGCCGTAGTGGACGAGATCGAGCTTGCCATCGACTTCCCAGCCCGAAGCGGAAAAGGCGGCGCCGGAAATCTGTGGGTCGCCGTTGTCGGCCAGAAAGCCGGAAACCGCATCCTCGAAGTCCTCGACACTGGCGCAAGCGAAGCTGCCGGTTGCCGCCGGGCGCTGTCCTGCGTCGGCCAAAGCCAGCTTCAGGTAAGAGCCATTGCTCAGGTCGCCCAGCAACACCTTGGTCATCGTGCCAGTCCTTGTGATAGTTAACGGATCTCAGTATGGCCGTAATCGGGTTAAGAGGGCGTTTCATTACCGCACGCACTTCGATTTTCGTTCAGATTGTAATGCCCCGCTAAAATTAATGATCACTCAACTATAAGCCGTCATGCTTGCACCGTGGAGTGCAGCAATGTCTGTTGAAATGCCCAGCGAAACCGCCCTTCCGGGGATTGCGGCGGATCAGAACGGACGGCTTTTCCTGACTCTGTTACAGGATGACGCCGCCGACATTATTGAGAGACTACGGGAAACCCATGCGGACGCGATGGGGCGCGCCTACCTGTTGCGTCTCGACCTTTTTGCCGAACGCCTGGGGAATAAGTGGGACAGCAAACGCGACCTTATTTTCGATCATCTGAAAACGGCTTTCGAGCGCCGGTTCCCGGAGCCGGATTGGTGCATCCGTATCAATGACGAGTCCTTTCTTGCGGTCATCCTGACGCTTGGTGAGCACAAGGGAGCGCTAAGTGCGGCTGAGTTATGGTACACGGCCGGCCAGTTTTTCATCGGAGATGTTTCCAAGGTGCGTCCGGCTCTGTTCGAAGCCATCGCCGATGACGTCGACCGGATGCGCATCATTCCCATCGACCTGACCAACTATTTCGACCGAGCCGAAGCCCGCCCTTTCCGGGATGCCGTTCGCCCCCTGCCATCCGCGGCCGAGGAGGTCTCGACGCGCGGCTCCGTCGCCGTCGGTACGGCTACGGCGATAAGGCGCCCGGGCGCGACGGGCGGCACGCTGATGACGGTGGCCGGACGCAGCCTGCGCGTCGCCAGTTCCGCTGAGCCGGTCTTCGAAATGAAGAAGCTGACCATGATCGGTCATCGGCTGGAACCGGTCGTGACCGATGCCATCGGCAATGTGTCGCTCGACGCCCGCGCCGTCGCCGCACTCGATTGGGGGGATCGCGAACAGGTCGACATCGCCAGTATCGAGCAGGGGCTGAAGGTACTGCAGATGCGGTCGCCCGAGCAGCGCAAGCTCATCATGATCGTGCCGGCCGCCTTTTCGACGTTTTCAAGCGCGCGGGCGCGCGGGCGCATCACCTCGGCCGTGTCCCAAGCCGCGCAGGAAATGGGGCTGAAGGTACTGTATGAGGTCCGCCAGCTGAATGGCGTGCCGCCCGGCCGCGTCTCGGAAATCACCGGCATGCTGAAGCCCTTCTGCATGACCGTTGTTGGACACGCCGGCACGGATATCAAGGCCATTGCTGCCCTGAAAGGCTGCGGTTTGGCCGGGGCTGCCGTCGACTATGACGGCCACCGGCGCGACGACAGCGCGCTTGAAGTCTATCTGTCCAGCATTAGCAATGCGGCGAAATCCACCACCGGCGCCTGCATGATCCATGGCTTCGATACCCTTCGCCAGATGGCGACGGCGCGGCTTGCCGGCGTGACGCACGCCAGCGTCAAATCCTCTGGCCTCGTCACGGCGCGGAAGTAACGGGCGCGCCATCGCCGAAAAAGCGCGGCATCATCGCCAAATCATCACGGAAACCTGACGGAAACAGGCGCGTCGCCGCGCCGGTATCAGAGCACATCTCGCTGCGAACGCTTTGTTTGTCGCGATGTTTAAGCGGAAAGCCGCATACACGTTTTCCGCACATCGCTATTGCAGGAGATAGCCGATGTTCCGTACCCTGTCGTTTGGTCTATATATGACCACAAGTGCCCTGGCCCTGATGTCCTCACCGGCGCTCGCCCAGGACGAGACCATTACACGCCAGGCGGCCGATGCCTTCGGTGAGCAGATGGGGGTCGATAGGGTCGGCCTCTATAACGAAGCGCAGGTCAGGGGTTTCGACCTGCAGCAAAGCGCGGCCTATCGCATCGACGACCATTACTTTGTCCGCGCCACCGGATTGTCCGAATCGATCATGGGGGGGCTGAGCGTCAAGGTCGGGGCCTCGGCCGCCGGCCTGTCCCTGCCGTCGCCATCGGGCGTGGTGGTTTACCGCCTGCGAGAGCCGGGCAGCAAAAACGGGGTGAAGGTCAATGCGGGCTTCCGCGATTTCGCGACCGTGCACACCGAAGCCGAGACGACGCTGGTCAGCGGAGACGGCAAGCTGGCCGTGGTCGGCACCGTGATCGCCGAACCTTTCAACAATTCGTCCACCAGCCAGGGCGGCGCAGTCTATGACGCCGGCGCCGTCATTGCCTGGCGGCCGGACAGCCGCTCCCAGGTGCGCGTCTTCGGCGCCTATCAAAAACGCGATTTCGATGGCAATTTCATCGTCATCCCGTCCAGCGACCTGGAGCCGCCACCCTTGCCGCGTACGACGAATTTCGCGCCTGACTGGTCAAAGGCCACCTATCGCGACACCAATGCGGGCGTTCTCTACGACGGTGACTTCGGAAACTGGCTGGTCGGCGCCTCCCTGACATATTCTGGTTTCGGTGGAGAACGAACGGACGTCGCTGTGTTGGTGACAGACGGCGAAGGCAACACCGTGCGCACGATCTATTATTGCCCGCCCCAGGACTCTTACGCCACTGCCGCTGAGGTCAAGCTGACGCGGCGCATCGTCACCGGCGCCTTCCGTCACGATGTCGGTATAGCCCTGCGGGCGCGGTCCTCCGGCACAGACCTGGTGCAGCCGCTAGGCATAGATGGCGGGTCATTCAATATCCGCGAGCGGCCGGCCGACGGCCCCACGCCAGTCCTGCCGGACACGGGGCCTACGGGGGACGACTCCGTCGAACAGACCATGGTGAGCCTGACCTATAACCTGGCCTGGGCTGACAGGCTCGATCTGCGCCTCGGGGCACACCAGTCGCGCTATGACAAAACAACGCAACAACCGGGCGCTGTTTCAGCACAGCAACGGTCACAGGATAACTGGCTTTATAACGCCTCGGCCCTGGTGCGGGCGAGCCAGCGCTTGCGCTTGTTCACCAGCTATGTCACCGGCCTGGAGGAAAGCGGCGTGGCTCCGGCCTCGGCAGTCAATCGCGGCGAGGTGCTGCCACCGGTCGAGGCGAAGCAATGGGAGGCCGGAGCTTCCTACGATTTGCGCCCTGGCTTGACCCTGATCGCCGCCTATTTTGATATTACCAAGCCGGTCGCGGGTCTGAGAAGTGATGGCCGCTACGATCTGGTTGGCGATGTCCGCCACTCCGGTTACGAAGTGTCGCTGTCGGGACGCGTGACTCCGGCCACCAATGTCGTCGTGGGGGCAGTGCTGCTGCGGCCGCGCCTGTCGGGCCAACCGGTCGACAGCGGCCAGTCGCTGGATATACCGCCGGGCGTGTCCTACACGAACACCACGGTCAACGTAGAGCACCAGTTCAGCAATGGCTGGAGCGTTGACGGCCAGCTCTTGTTCGAAGGCCGGCGGCGGATGACGCCTGTCAGCCGCACCGAAGTGCCGGGCGTGACCTTCCTGACGCTCGGGGCGCGCTATGATTTCCGGATCGCCGACCGCCCGGTCACGGGCCGCTTCCAGGTTGTCAATGCCCTTGACCAGAAAGGCTATTACGCTACGCCGTCGTCGGCGCTTGCTCCCATCTGGTCGCGGACTTGGCGGCTGGCGTTCAACACGGCGTTTTAGCCGGTGCGCTGAAGTGCTACTGTCGGCGCAGGGTCATCAGGGCGATGTTCGCCTCATTGCCCGACCGGTCAATCATAACGATGTGGCCTGTGCGTTCGTCCACTTCGATTTCAGCGGGGGCAGGCTTGCCGGCGGGCAATCGCGCGATTTCGCGCACGCTGCCATCCCAATTGACGTTGACGACGCGGGCGCCCGACACTTGGACGATTCCCGCGCTGGTCACCGCATAGGCACCCGAAGGGCGCCGAACGGCGGTTCTTATGGCTGTCACCGCGTTGTCGCTCAGGGCAAGCCGGTAGAAATACGGATCGTCGCTTTTCAAGCCAACTGCCTGGCTCTGACCGGTGGACAAGGCCTCCCACCGGTCACCCAGTTGCGCGTGACGGCGCGCCGGTCCGCTGGCAGAGACTTCCATCACCTGCCAGCCCGTGGCCGAGCGGCCGAGATAGAGCAGGCGCTCGGTCCCTGTCAGGTAGACAGGATCGGCCTTATCGCCAGCGTCGTGTGTCAGTTGGACCGGTGGCCGCCCGTCTGTCCCGATCGTGAAGATTTGCGGCGTGCGTTCGACAATGGCTACGAAGGTTATGGTATCGCCCACGCGCGCCCAGTTCGGCTCGTGCAGATAGCTTGACGCCATGTGGGTCAGTTGGCGCGTGCGGCCGTTTTCGAGCAGCCACAGTTCGACGCCGCCTGACTGGTTGGATACGAAGGCCACCTGGCCCTGTGGGCCTATTGCAGGCGACCAGCTGTCGGCGGTCATCGAGGTCGTGGGCAACTCGCCGCCAAGCCAGGTGAGGTCGCTGCGCGGATGATAGATTTCAACGGCGAGCTGGTTCATGCCGGCACTGCCGATCTTGGTGATGGCCGCAGTCCCAAGGCTGACGCGGCGGGGTTGTCCACCGTTGACCGCAACCGACCAAAGGCCCCAGTCGCCGCCGCGGTTCGACGTGAAGAAGATATCGCGACCATCGGACGACCAGGCGACGCCGTGCGCCTTCCAGCCGTCATTCGTCAGGGCACGGACATTGGCCAAACGATCTGGCTCTAGTTCACCGCCCTGCGCGCGCAGGTCACCCACCATAAGGTCGTCGACGCCCCACGAAACGGTGCGGCGGAACAGGATGCGTTTGCCATCTGGCGACAGGATCGGGTCCATGTCGCCGTGCGAGGTTGGTGGAGGCGCTGTCATCGCCGTCTTCCGACGCGTTTCGAGATTGAACTGGTAGACCAGCCGCTGGTCGGCGTTCGGGGCGGCATCCGAATAGACGAGGTTCGAGCGGCCGGCCCAGGAGACCCTGCCGACACGGTTTGGGTCGCACGACGTCACAAGGGTTTCGGTCATGGTGATCAGGTCCAGCGTGACGATATCGCAGCGCGCGTCGTCGACCCTGACGAAAGCCAGAGCCTCTCCGTCGTCGCGCCACCCCGGCCACCACTCATGCGCAGGAGCATTGGCCACGGCGCGTAAACCCGTGCCATCCACCGACTTAATATAGATATCCCATGAGCCATCGCGGCCAGCCTTGGCGTAAGCCAGCCGGCGGCCATCCGGCGCCATGGCAGGGAAGCTTTCCACGCCGGGTTCGGACGTCAGTGGACGAACCTCTTCGCCTTGCCAGTTCGATGGGCGCAGAGACACATAGACGCCGGCGGCGATGACCACCGCCAGCGCTGCGACCGCAGCGGCGATCAGAAGATTGCGTTTTGCGGGAAGATTGTTGCCAGGCGGTGGTGCCATCGGAATCGCTTCGGGCTTTGCGGCGGGCGCCGCGACCTCCCGGGCGGGTTCGGCTGGCGCCTTCAGGCAGTAGCCGACGCGCGGAATGGTATCGATGCTCAGTTCGGGGTCGGCGGCCAGCGCCCGGCGGATCTGCGCGACGCAGCGATTGAGCGCGCCGTCCGTGACGATCCGCCCGTCCCAGCAGCGATCGATGAGCATATCGCGGCTGACCGTACGCCCAATATACTCGTGAAAAACGACCAGCACCTTCATGCAGCGCGGTTCGAGCGCGGTGGCGCCATCGGGGCCGCTGACCTCAAGCGTGCTGGGGGTGATCGTCAGCTTGCCCAACCGCATCGCCGGCAGGTCGGCGAGGCGGATGCCCGTTTCCATTTGGAGGCGAGACAGGACGTTCATGGCAACAATCTATGGGATATTCGGCAAGGTGCCAAGCCACGCAATATCGGGTCCCCCAAGGTCTGGCAGGCGGCAAAAAGGACCCCCTGCCGGTCTGTGGAGGCAGGGGGCCATCAGTTGAGACAGATCGCAAGCCACCGCAAACGCGGGAATTGCGAAGCGGGTGCACGGGAGACGGTCTGCACCCAGGACCGTTTGAGACGCGGCGCATCCGGATACGCCGCAAGGGTTTGATACAGACAAAGCTGGGCGGGCACGTGTCGGACCACAGGATTTTTTCGTGATGGAAACGTGATGGCGGTTTGGGCCGGCATCGGAGTATGCGGTCTGAAACGCCTTATCCTGCTTGGGATGTAAACACGAAAAGCGCGTCTTATCCGCCGCATGGATTAAACATATTTAATCCATGATCAGCGCTGAACGACACCGGTGGCGGCGATACGGCGTGGGCGAATTGCCACTGCCTGCTTCACGGCCGTTTGCGCGCGGCCTGACCGTCGGGCAGACGGACGCAATAAGGGCTCCACTCGCCGCGCGGCGTCGGGTAATCGGTCGAGATATAGTGCGCGCCCGATGCCAAGGCCTTTTTAAACCGGCTAAGGTCGTTCGTGCGGGCTTCGGTGGTGGAATCATCGGCGCGGGTGCGGACAATAAAACCGGCCTTCACGGCTGCCCGAATGCGGTCGAACTGTTTGACCGGGTCGTTTATCGTGAAATAGGCGGCATGGGCTGCATCCTCGCCGACCGAATTGACGAAGACCGGCAGGCCTTCCAGCGACGCATGGCCGCGCATATAGATGTCCACCTTCTTCGGGCTTTCATCCAGCGCGAAGAAGGCCTTGCCGCGCGCCGCTTCCAGCGCTGGCCAGCCACCGGCCAGCGCGCCTTCGCGCAAGGTCTTGTGGCCGCCGCGCACATCGTCCGGCGTGATCAGCCGGTCCTCACCAAAGACCGAGCGAATCTCGGCATCAAGCGCGTCGAATGCCGTGGCGTCGTAGTCGAGCGCCTTGACGCCGCCCGGCACATTCGGTCCGCCGTCCTTGGCGTTCATCATGATCAGGATCGGCACGTGGCGCGGATGCGCATCCGACCAGGCGCGGATCGTCTTCAGGCACTGGATCAGGGTCGCGCAATGGCTGCGGACATCGACGTCGGGAATATGCAGCACCTTATAACCCGGCGCGTCCATGCCGGCGGTATCATAGGGCTGGCCGCTCACCTTCGGCAGCAGAGGCGTGGCATAGCGGTCGCCTTCGGGGTCGTAGAGGACGTCGATCTCGAGCTGGCGCATGCCGAGATCGAGCTGTTGCGCCAGCGGCAGGTGGCTGTAGTCAAGCGATCGCGCGCTGTCTTCGGAACGTGCGTGGATCATGGCCAGTTCCTGAGGCGGAATGGCGCGCTTGTAGCTATTGTGCGTCCCGACGGCCTGGACGTCGGTCATCTTCAGGCCGGCCGGCGCGTCGGGCTCCAGCGACTGGGCGGCGGCAGGCCCGGCCAGGAGCGTGAGGAAAAGCGGGCAGGCGCGCTTCATGGAGAGCTTCCCTGAGGTAATATGGTGTAGCGCCGATACCACCCCAAGATGACAAAATGACATCGATCGACAGCCGTGAGCGACTTAAGGCCACGATTCAAAAATCCTTAACACGATTGCAACGCCGGCTTCACAATTGAAACCTACCGGCCACCCGATGCCGCCCACCTCCCGTCACGGCGGCCATGGGGAACCACACATGTCCAAATCCACCAACCTTCTGCTGGCAGGTACCGCGCTCGGTGTGACCCTGTCGCTCCTGGCGCCCGCCGCCCTTGCTCAAGACGCCGATACCGCCGCCAAGGCGTCTGACGGCGATGCCTCTGAAGTCGTCGTGCGCGGCTTCCGCCGCTCGCTGGGCGCCGCCCGCCTGGCCAAGAAGACCGCCGACATCACCTCGGACACCATCGTGGCCGAGGACATGGCCAAGTTCCCCGACCTGAACCTGGCGGAGTCGCTGCAGCGTCTGCCGGGCGTCGCCATCAACCGCGAAGGCGGCGAAGGCCGCCGTGTATCTTTGCGCGGTCTCGGCCCCGACTTCACCCGCGTCCAGCTGAACGGCATGGAAGTCCTCGGCAATGTCGACTCGCCAATGGACAGCCGCGGCCAGACCTCGCGTGACCGTGCGTTCGACTTCAACCTGTTCGCCTCGGACCTGTTCAGGAAGGTCGACGTCAGAAAGTCGTTCTCGGCCGAACAGGACGAAGGCGGCATGGCCGGCACGGTCGGCCTTTATACCGCTAAGCCCCTCGACTACCGCCACGGCTTCAAGGGCGCGGCCTCGCTCCAGGCTGGCACCAATTCCGCCACGGAAGACTTCCAGCCGCGCGGCGCCCTGATGCTGTCCTACAACTGGGACGACAAGTTTGGCGCATTGATCTCGGTCGCATACGGCAAGCGCCAGACCGAAGAGCAGGGCTACAACACCTACGGCGCCGGCATCCAGAAGGCGCTGGCGGCCAACGTCACCAAGCTGAGCGCCGCTGACCAGGCCAAGGCCATGAACGGCGAGCTGGTCTTCCAGCGTGGCAACCGCCTGTCGGTCTGGGGTTCGGAGCAGGAGCGCCTGGGTGTCACCGCCGCCATCCAGTGGCGTCCGGCCGAAAACATGACCTTCACGCTCGACCACCTGCACGGCGAATTCACCAATGACCGCGACGAACTGCACCTGGCGACGCGCGCTTCGGTCGGTTCGACCGTCCTCGGCACCGCCATGAAGCATTCCGGCATCCCGGCCAGCGCCCAGCAGCCGCCGTCGCTCAACAGCATCAAGTACGACCAGTACAATTCCATCGTCTATGCCGACGTCGACAATACGGTCTTCGCCACTGAAACCCGCCGTCAGCGCGCCGAGAATATCTTCAACCAGTTGGTCCTGACCGGCGACTGGCAGGTGACGGACAGGCTGAACGTCAACGGCCACATCGGCCGCGAGAAGTCGGAATATAACCTGCCCTATTCCGACAAGTTCTACATGGAAGCCTTCGGCGGCCTGGTCACCGACTACACCCAGGACCCGTACTACGCCTACAATACCTATAAGTGGAACACGACGGACGCGAACAACTACCGCGCCCACGAAATCGACTTCTCGTCGACCTTCCAGACGACGGAACTCGACAATGCCGAGATCAATGTCGCCTATGCCTTCAGTGACAATTTCACGCTGAAGGGCGGCCTGTCGAACCGCGGCTTTAAGAACTCGGGCAGCTCGTACACTAATGATGACGTGCTGAAGGCGGAGTGGGAAAATGGCACCTGGGGCAGCCGTCCGGACGACAAGGTCAACGCCTATGCCGTCCTGTTCACCGACCACGACGACCAGGACTGGATCATCGCCGACTTCGACCGCGCCCTGCAACACTACGGTGTCACCCGCACGGTGAACAAGGTCGTCGCCAACGACTACAGCGTCGAAGAAGACACCAATGCCGGCTACCTCCAGCTCGATTTCAAGGGCACCTTGTTCGGCAAGCCGGTGCGCGGCAATGCCGGCCTGCGCGGCTATGAGACCGAACTGACCTCGACCGGCTTCATGAACGTCAAGGGCGTGACCACGCCGGTGACGGTCCAGAAGTCCTATTCGGGCACCCTGCCGGCCTTCAACGCCGTTCTGGAAATCTCGGACAGCTTCCAGATCCGTGTCGCCGCCGCCCAGAACCTGAACCGCCCGACGCTCACAGCCTACGCTCTGAACGGTACGGTCAGCAATGATACCACGACCAACACGATCACCGTCAATGCCGGCAACCCGAACCTGAAGCCTTATACGTCGGATGAGTTCGACCTGTCGGGCGAATGGTACTTCGGCAGCGTCGGCATGATCACGGCCGGCGTCTTCAGCAAGAAGATCGACGGCTTTATCGTCAGCAAGAAGGTGACCAACGTCTCTTACGAGTCGACCGGACTGCCGGACGGTCTGGCCGCCGGAGTGACCGCCAGCAGCAATGTCAACGAGTACACCCGCCCGGTCAATCTGCGCGAAGCCGAACTGAGCGGCATCGAGCTGAGCGGCCAGACGGACTTCTTCTTCCTGCCGTCGCCGTTCAACAATCTGGGCGTGGTCACCAACCTGACCCTGGTCGACTCCCAGACGACCAATACGGTTCAGGGTGTCGAGGAAGAGGGCGCCTTGTGGGGTATGTCGGACGTCAACGCCAACATGACACTCTATTACGAAACTTCGAAGTGGGGCGCGCGCGTTTCGTCGAACTACCGTTCGGACTATACGATCGATGGCGGTGGCTTCGAAGACACCACCTATGTCGACGCGGCGGCCTTCTATCAGCTGACGCCGAAGATCCGCCTAACGTTTGATGCCATCAACCTGACCGACGAGCGCGAAGTCCAGTATAACAGCTTCTGGCCGAACAGCGGCTCCAAGGGCGCGCGCCGCCTTTGGAACACGACGACCAGCGGCTCAACCTACTTCTTCGGCGTGAATATGCAGTTTTAAGCGAGGGGGCGGTTTGCAAGAACCGCCTTCCGTAAACTCGAAACCCCCGAAGCCTGGCTTCGGGGGTTTCTTTTTATTTCACACATATGAACACCGGATTGGAATAGAACCACAGGTCCGGCCACGGGTTTTCACCGATCGGATCAGGCTGTGGCTCAAGCTCATTCGTGGACGTGCCGCGCAGACGCAGATAGCCGTCATGGGTGGCCTTGAAGCTGTAGGACAAGGTAAGGGTTTCGCCATTGCGCCTCCAGTCGTCGGCGGAGAAACGTTTGATGACTCGGGTGGTCGGATTGCGGTCGGCATTTGTGGTGGTCTTGCCTGTAAGGTCGCCCATGATCAGGTCGACGCGCCTGACCTGCGGATGATCGCCATGCGCATTGGCGCCTTCAGGATCGCGGATGGTGATAGACACCCTCACAGTCCGGCCGGCCTTGACGGTTGCCGTTCCGCCGATTCCCGCCCCGGCCACGTCGATATTCAGTGCGCTGATCAAATCACCTGTGGCGACGAAGACGCGGCCGTGGCGCAAACTGTCCATGATGTCGTCAGCCTCGGGACGGGCCAGAACATAAGTCTTGGCGTACTGGCCGGGCCAGAAGTCTTCGCCGCCATCCGCCACGTTGCGGTGCGAATCTGACGTCGCCGTGATCCAGAAGCGGCGGCCTTCACCGAGGAACGAGTCCCACACGCCGCCAACCGTGGCCGTCATGGCGTCGAAGCCGCCGAAGGTGGGTGAATGAACGTAGTATCCGCGCTTGCGCAGGGTTTGCGGCGTGACGTTCGGTTTAAGCGATGTGCCCTGGTGGCCGGGCGCGCCTTCCATGCCGATCGCGACTTCCGGCGCCGCGTCATTCCAGGTGCGCAGTTCGCGCGGCGTATGGCCGTGATAGTCGATGACGCCCTTTGCCGAACGCGACGGATGATTGGCGAAGACCAGCGGCCGGGGCGAGAGCCCGCGCATCTCGACCAGGGCCAGCAGCATCTTTGCCGTGTCGTCGCGCGCCGCGTCTTCGACTTCGTCGGCGGCATACCGGCTTTCCAGCGACCGCAGGGTCTCGCCCTCGGCAGGAGTCAAGGGCATGATCAGGCTGGAGTGGTCGCCGCCCGGTGTGTCAAGCTCCATGCCGTGGAACTGGATGACCTCGGGCACCGCTGCGCGCGACGCCAGGAGTTCCGGATACTGTTGCTCAAAGCGCTGGCGCGACAGGCCGAACCCGCCGTGGTCGATGGCGACCAGCCAGCTGAGGCCAAAGCTCCGCGCCATTTCTGCGTTCTTCGCCAGTGGATAGATACCGTCGGCGCCCAGCCTGTAGACGCCGTCGACATAGCGGCCGGAATAATGGCTGTGGACGTGGTGATCGCCCGCCAGCCACCGGCGGTCTGCGCTCCCGGCGGCTGTTGCAAGCAGGAGTGCAGCGGCGATGGCCGGCGACAGGAAAAGACAGGAACGCATCCGGAAACCTTCATTCGTTTACCGGGGTCCGATACTGTGGGGTGGTGACAGGGATATTACAGCGTACTTAACGGAATAATTTCAGAAATAAAATTTCTGAACATGTCCGCTGCAGCTTTGAAATTCGTCTTGATCTTAGGGACAGTCGACGGACCACATGCGTAGTTTGACAGAGATGCTTGAAAAGGCCAGGCGCGCTGTCCTGAGGAAAGGCGTCCTGACCCAGGACGCTGACGACCTCATACAGGAAGCGTTTTTGCGCGTGCAGGCCTACGAGCAAACAGAAGTCGTCAAGTCGCGCGAAGCCATGCTGGTGACAACGGCCGTAAATCTCTCGCGCGACAAGGCGCGGCGGCGCAAAGCTTCGCCCTTTGTCGACATAGCATCCGACTTCATGCCCGTGCCGGACGATGCGCCATCCGCCGAAGAGGCCATGCAAGCCCAGGCGAAACTGCGCAGGATGGCGGTGGGGCTGGATAGGTTGCCGGAACGCACGCGGCGTATACTGCTGAGCCGCAGGCTGGACGGAACAGGTTTTGAAGAGATCGCGCGCAGTGAGGGCATGACGCCTGCCGCCGTGCAAAAGCAGATTGTCCGGGCGACCTTGGAGTTAAAGAAGTGGATGGACGGATGGTGAGCCCAGAAACACCCCAAGAAGCACCCCAAGAAACACCCCCTGAAACGTGCCAAGAAAAGACCCTGGAAAAGATTCGGTGTGGTCAGATCGATGCCGAAGCGGCGGTCTGGCTTTTCCGGCTTCAGGACGAAGGCCGCACGGCGTATACCGAGGCGGCGTTCCAGAGTTGGTTGAAGGCCGACGCCGCGCACGAGACGGCGTTCCAACAGATCACCGAGGTGTGGGAAATCCTGCCGGGCGCGACCGCCTTCCAGCGCCGTCCGGCCAATGACCGCGTCGCCCGTAAAGCGCAGCCGTCGCGGCGCATTTTCCTTGCCGGCATGGCGGCAGCCATAGCGGTCGCAGCCGTTGTGGTCAGCGGCAGCTATCTGTGGTCAGTCCGGACGGAAACCTATGAGACCGGTATAGGCCAGCAGCAGGTCGTAACGCTTAAGGACGGCTCGCAGCTGGCGCTGAATACCGACAGCAGGGTACGGGTCAGCTATCGTGTCGACCAGCGACGCTTGGAGCTGGTGCGCGGCGAAGCCATGTTCGACGTCGCCCACAACATTAAGCGCCCTTTCACCGTTCTAATCGGGCAGGAGCAGGTGAAAGCGCTGGGGACGTCCTTTGTGGTCCGCCGCGAGCCCAGCCACCTGTGGGTCACCCTGGTCAAGGGCAAGGTCGAACTGAGCAACAAGGTGCTGTTGGCCAATGGTGGGACGGACTTCCGGCCGCAGGTCATACTGGCGCCTGGTGAACGCGCCACGGTCGACAGCGCCGGCAACCTGCTGGTCGACCGGCCGTCGGTTTCGGCCATGGTCGCATGGCGGCAGGGCGAGGTGGTTTTCAAGGACACGACTATCCTTGATGCCGCTAATGAGTTGAACCGCTATGGCACCACCAAGATTGTCGTCACCGATGCGGCAGTCGCCCGCACGCGCGTGTCGGGCCTGTTCAAGGTCAACCGCCCGGCGGATTTCGCCACCGCCGTGGCCGAGCTGAACGGCGTCCGTGTCCGCAGGACCGCGTCGGGGATCGAATTGACGCGGTAGGTTCTAATCGCTTTCGGTCTGGATACGCCTGTGTCATAGCTGTTACGACGGTTTCGGTCGTGTCGGCGCCGTCTCATTGCGGCGGGCCTCATAAAAAGAACAGCGCCCGTCATAACGGGCAGGGATATGAGGTTTCGTGGGCAGCTATTTGGCGGAGGCGTCGCCGTGGTGTCGGTCATTATGGCTGCGGGCGGCGCGCATGCGGAAACGCGCACTATCTTTGACGTGCCGTCCGGCCCTTTGTCGGACTCCCTTCTGAAAGTCGCCCGGGCCGGACAGACCAATATCGTGTTTTCGCCCAGCGCCGTATCCAACCGGCAGGCGCCCGCCATTCGGGGCGCGTTGTCGGTGGGTGAGGCGTTGGATCGGCTACTGGCAGGCACGGATCTCAGCCATACCCAGGCCGGCGGTACCTACGTCATCAAGGCTGCCTCGCGTAAGCCGGACCGGATCGTGGCACCCGTCGTCATCCCGTCTTTGCCGGACAGACTGGATGCCCCGGACGTGTCTCCGCCTGTCGTGATCGTTACCGGTTACCGCAGCAGCCTGGAGGCGGCTATCCAGCTGAAGCGCGCCTCCGGCGGCATTACCGACAGTATCGTCGCCGAGGATATGGCCAAGTTCCCGGACAATAATGTCGCCGAGGCCATTCAGCGTGTCTCCGGCGTTGCCATCAGCCGCGATCAAGGAGAGGGACGCTCGGTCACCGTGCGCGGACTTGGCGCTGATTTCACCCGGGTCGAGATCAACGGCGTTGAGGCACAGGCGGCAACCGACGGTCTTAGCCAGGGGGGCAACCGAGGGCGCGGCTTTGACTTCAACGTCTTCCCGTCGGAGATTTTCAATCGTATCGATGTTCAGAAGACGTCGCGCGCCGACCTGCCCGAAGGCTCTTTGGGTGCGACGGTTAGCCTGGCGACGCCGCGCCCGTTCGACCGCAAGGGACCGAAGGTCGCCATGGCCGTCCAGGGCAGCTATAACGACATGAGCGGTCGGTCGGGCACACGCGCCACGGCCATGTTCAGCAGGACCTTCGCGGAAGACCGTTTCGGTGTTCACATGGCGGTGTCCTACGCCGCCACCCCCCTGGAGATTCAAGGGGTCAACAGCGGCTACTGGAACCAGGGCACGGCCAATGGAGGATTCTGCAAGCCGACGGCCAGTACGGACGGCATATGCGACGTGCCGGCCGATGACCTCGCGGCATCAACGGCAGCCTATGACCTGGCCAATCAGTCGCGGGTCTTTCATCCGCAATTCTATCGTTACACACATCTGATTGGCGACCAGACCCGCCTTAGCCTGACCGGCAGCGCTCAATGGCAGGTGTCAGACAAGACGCTGGTAACCGCCGACTGGCTCTATTCACGTTTCCGTACCCTGCGCCACGATCACTTCTTCGAAGCGATTGGATTCAGTCGCGCGGCTTCCCAGGGCGGCAAACCGGAAATAGTACCCCGCCGTATTGAGATCGACGGCAACAATACAATTACCTACGGTCTGTTCGACAACGTCGATGTCCGGTCGGAGAGGGTCCTTGACGACTTCGCCACGACGTTTCACCAGGCCTCGGTCTCAGTCCGTCATCAGGTTACGCCACGCCTGACCGTCGAAGGCTTGGTGGCGGGATCACGATCGCGGTTTGATAATGACACGGAAATCTTTACCCAGATCGATCGCTACAATGTCGACGGTTATGAATATGATATTCGCGCGACGGGTCAGGACCGGCCCGCCCTGAACTACAATTTCGATCCCACGGATCCTGACAGCTGGTATTTTGGGCCGCGTGTTGCCGTGCCCGGCGGAACAGGAAGCACCAGCCCCGAAATCCGCCTTCGTCCCAACTATACACGTTACGGCTATGACACGGCGCGCATCAAGGCGGTTTACGCCTTCTCAGACCGGACCAATGTGACAGGCGGGCTTGAGACCAAACGCTACAGCTTCGAAAGCATCGTCTATCTTTTCGACCAGGGACAGGCGAATTTTCCAGCACCGTCGCGCAGCATGTCGGAGTTGACGGGTATCTTTTGCGGCCTCGATACCATCGCGCCGCCATCCGGCACGGCACGCTGTTGGCTGGAGCCAAATATCGATGCCTTCGTGGCGGAGTATGATCTGTTCGCCAACACCGGCCGCACAGCCCTGTCGACCACCAATGTAACGGCGCGTGGCTCCAATATGGCGGTAACGGAAAACGACCTCTCGCTGTTTGCCCAGTTGAATTTCCGCCGGCAGTGGTTCGGCAAGCCATTACACGGCAATGTCGGCGTGCGCGCGGTACGTACGCGCCAGAACTCGGTATTCTATACCAACCTGACCACGCCCTCGGCGCAGAGCGACTACGTCCTGACGACAGCGAGCCGGCACTATGACGACATTCTGCCGTCTCTGAATGTGGCGCTTGAGCCAAATCCTCAGGCCGTGGTGCGCTTTAGCGCGGCAAAGGTCATGGCGCGCCCGCCGCTGTCCAGCCTAGCCGAAGCGACCAATGTGGCTGTGAGGGGCGCGGGACGTTTCGTCACCACCGGCAACTCAAACCTCGAGCCGTTTCGCGGCACCAGCTATGATCTGTCCTACGAATGGTACCCGGCGCCGGGCGAGTTCTTTGCCCTCGGCTTCTTTTATAAGGACATATCGACCTATATCCAGAACGTGACACGGATCGCACCTTACGCCACAACAGGTCTGCCGGCCGATCTGCTCAACGGCACGGATACGACTCCCGCTGATGAATTCTCGATTTCAAACGTCGTCAATACGCCCGGCGGTCCGCTCGCCGGCGTTGAGCTCAATTATCAGAAGCCACTGCGCTTCTTGCCCGGCAAATGGTCGGGGCTGGGCATTCTGTTCAACTATAACTATGTGGCCAGCCGTGTGAAATATCAGACGACGACAGCGGCGGGCGCAGCAGTGGTCGAAGCGAATCTCATCCATCTGTCGCGTAACTCGTACAATGCCTCCGTTTATTATGACAAGGGACCCGTTCAGGCGCGGCTGTCGACCAATTATCGTGACGGCTACCTGACGGCGGTTCCGGGACTTTATAGCGCCGACGCCAGCGGCATAGATGCCGCCACCTACTGGGATTGTGCATTCAGCTACCGGCTTAAGCCAGGCCTGACTCTGACGTTCGAAGGCCTGAACCTTACCAACCAGGCGAATGCAACCTGGGACCATACCGACCGGCATCTGGTGGGTGACTACCGACTGAGTGGCCGGAAATTTTATCTTGGTGTGCGCTACACCTATTGATTGCGCCTGAGCGTTCAAAAAAATCTCAAAAAATCCTGTCCGCAGCACCTTGGTTGTTCGTCTTCATTGACGGAGCCACTTCGCGCCTCGCGTACGAATGCGTTCCGCAAGCAACGAGACACCCGGAACGGTGCAAAAAATGAAGCAGGATTTGCCAATGGGAATGCCAGGACAGAGGCTGTAACTCAGCCGGATTTTTAACGTTATAAAGTATAACAAACTCCATGTTGAATTAAATATGGTGCAATTTTGCTTGTTTGCAGTAAATTATGCTTAATGTTGCAAATGAACAACATTTTGTTTATTTGGGAGTTTCTCAAATTAATCTATTGCATTTTTTATTGCGCATCGCGAATGGTTGCCGATAACATGAAAGATCATTGGTGTGTTGCAGTTGTGGTTTGCTTTGTGACACCGGTGTCTAAAAATCGGGCCATGCCCGGCAACAGGTTTGAGGCGGCACAAGCTTCAGAGGCAACAGGGAAGTATAAAGGGATGAAGACGAATAAGAGTTATGGCGTGACCATGCGGGGAATGCTTCTGGCGGGTATCTCGTTGGCTGCCATGGTGCACGGAGCTCAGGCGCAAGACGCAGCCGGCGAGGCGGCAAAGGATGAAGTGGTCGTCGTCACTGGCTACCGTGCATCGCTGCAAACCTCATTGAATACCAAGCGCAAAGCCGACGTCATGATGGATGCCATCACGGCCGAGGATATTGCCGATTTTCCGGACGCCAACTTGGCGGAATCGCTGCAGCGTATCCCTGGCATCTCCATCGATCGTGACAACGGCGAAGGCCGTACCATTTCGGTGCGCGGCCTGGGCGGTGATTTTACCCGCGTCCGCATCAACAATCTCGAAGCCCTGTCCACGGGCGGCGCCAACGACGCCGGCTCGACGCCGAACCGTTCTCGCGCCTTCGACTTCAACACCTTCGCGTCGGAACTGTTCAATTCGCTGAAGGTCCGCAAGACCGCATCGGCTGAAACGGATGAAGGCTCGTTGGGTGCGACGGTCGATCTTCAGACTGGCCGTCCGTTTGACTATAAGAACGGCGCCAGCGCCTTCTCCGTCCAGGCGGCCCACAATAGCAATGGCGGTACTATCAGCCCGCGCATCACCGGACTGTTCTCGCGCCGCTGGGCTGACGGCAAGCTCGGTTTCCTGGGCTCTGTCGCCTATTCGGAAAAGACCTCAGAGAACGACCAGTATCGCCGTGGCGCGGCGTCGTTCGACTATACCTATCGCGGCACGACTTGGGCGGGCAATGAAATTCCCGGCCGTGCCGGCTTCTCGGCGCCTGCCGGTACGACATTTGGCAGCGTGATTACCAACCCGGCGGTCGTCGCGGCTCAGACCGGTTCGGACCCTGCCGCCTACGCTTTAATGAACCCCAACTGTCCGCCGCCCACTACACCGGCTCCCACGGCAACAACAGGAGGCTGCAATAATTCGCTGGTCAAGTTCCCGGCGCTTGGCTCGGTGGAGCAGCAGGATCTCGAACAGAAGCGCCTTGGCATCACGACCTCTTTCCAGGTTCAGTTGGCGCCGCGGACACGTCTGACGATCGACGGTCTCTATTCGAAGTTCGAGAACAAATCGACTATCTATCAGGTGTCGTCGGTTGGCCTGAACCGTAACAATACTAACGCCACCTATAACACGGCCACGGCGTCAACTTCGGTTACCAACAAGCGCAACCTTTACCCGGGTCTATGTACGGCGCAAGCCGAGACCAATTTCAACCCGGCGGTAGACTGCGGGGCTCAACTGTACGGCAATACGCCCGCCTTTACCACAGGCTCCAACGGTGCCGCTGCCGTACTCGGCACCAACATCTTCTCGAGAAACCCGTTCAATCTCGATACCTACGACTATTACAACAACCCGAAATCGGTAGGCTACGTCGCCAGCCCTGACGGCATCGGCTTCCGCGACAAACTGATAGGCCGGCCAGCGACCGACATTCTGGCTGCGCACGTCACGGATGGCAATGCCGACTATGTGCAGCTGCGTAATGTCGACTGGCGTTCGGCTGCTGACCGGGGTCAGTACACGACTGAGTTTAACCAGGCGTCGATCAACCTGACGCACAGCTTCACCGACGGCTTCCGTGGTGATTTCACCGTCGGTTCGTCCAAGTCGTTCAACCACTATCAAGGTCTGCTGGTCGAGTTCAACTCTATGGACGCGCCCGAAACCTTCACTTACGATGAGCGCGGCGGCGGCGATATGCCCGTTTTCGACCCCGGATGGAACGTAGCTGATCCAACGCGTTGGGGCATCGTCAAGGGCTTTTCGGGTATGCGGAACTATGTCCGCGATACTGAGAACACCTATAACGGCGTGAAGGCCGACTTCACTTGGGACTGGAATGAGCACCTGACGTTCAAGTTCGGCGCCGTGTCGCGTGAGTTCGGTTTCTCCACCAACCAGTACGAACGCAATAACGATCTTCTGAACCCAACGGAAAAGGAAGCCGGAGTCACTGTGGCTTCGCTGGGCAAGGTATTCGAATTCGGTCAAGGTCTGGAAACACCGTCAGGCACCCTGACCAGCTTCTTCGCGCCATCGATCGAAGCGTTCTCCGATACATTCAGTTTCGATTGCAATTGCGTGAACAAATACGGTGACTTCACCATCACTCGTAAACGCAACCGTACTGCCTCCTTTACGGTTGCGGAAAAGACCGAGGGCTTCTACGGCCAACTGAACTTCAACTATGACGTCTTCGGCCGCAACATGTTCGGCAATATCGGCGTCCGTCAGGTGACGACTACGGTCGAGTCGCAAGGTGAAACCACGATCGGTGCTCCGATCTACGGCACCAACGAGTATGATGACACCTTGCCGTCGTTCAACCTGGCCTGGGAAGTGGTCGATGACCTTTACCTGCGCTTCGGCGCGTCGAAGGTCATGGCGCGCCCGCAACTGGTCAATCTGTCGCCAGCCGTGTCGGCCATCAGCATCCCGACCAACCCGGGCGATACGTCGGGCGCGACCTTGACGCTCGGCAATCCGAAGCTTGCTCCGTTCCGCGCGACCGCCTATGACTTCAGTGCCGAATGGTATTTCGCCAAGAACGGCCTCCTGTCATTCGCCGTATTCAAGAAGGACATCGAGTCCTATCCGCAGACGGTCCTGTACTCGGCGCCGCTTTCCGAGTTCCTGGATCCCAACGCCATCGAAGCGTTCAAGACTCAGTACTCGACCGGTTCGGCGGCGGATAACGCCCGTCTGGCCTACATCGCCGGTGACTACGAGGTATTGGCTCGTCAGTATCGCGACGCGCCTGGCGGCAAGCTCGAAGGCTGGGAATTCAGCTATCAGCAGGACTTCAACTTCCTGCCCTGGTATTTCAAGAATACCGGCATCCAGTTCAATATGACGCACATCGACTCGGAACTGACCTACATCCTTGATCCAGGCGTCGTGAACCCGACGACGGGTGTTGTCACTAAGGCACCGGTCTATGGCACCGGTCCGTGGCTGAACGCATCGCCGGACTCGATCAACCTGACCGTCTATTACGAGACCGAGAAGTTCAGCGCTCGTGTTTCGGCTGCCCAGCGCGCCGGTTACTACACGACCTACCCGGTTGCATCGGGCGCATGTGATCCGGGGCTACAAGCCAACGGCACGCCTTGCGACGGTCCATTGATGAACGAATTCGGCGGTTCGGAAGAAACGCTGAATGTCGACTTCTCGATGACCTACTCGCCGACCAAGCGACTGTCGTTCTCGCTGGAAGGTCTGAATCTGACCAATCAGACTTCGAACCGCTACGCCTACAACGTGCCGGTCGTGACACAGTACGGCTCGACCGGCCGCGTCATCACCTTAGGTGTTCGCTACAAGTACTAAGCGTACCCGCAACCGGAGCCGACCGTCTCCCTCGGCTCCGGTTGTTCTTTCCCGTTACGGTACCTTCGACTCCCCGTTTCAGGTGCCTGTCTGGCGAGTCAGGGGATTCCTCCTGACTCGTCCTTTTTATGTGAATTTCCTAGTATAGGTTGGTGATGACCCGCCTCCTTCGCCGCCGTACCGTAGTGTTCAGTGCCGCCGCGGTTGGCGCGGCCGCAGCTTTGCCGTCTTCAGCATTCGCCGGCAACTATACACGCACCGGCGGGGGCGCCGGAGGCCGCATCGTGCGTGTCACGAGCCTGGCAGCCGATGGCGACGGCTCGCTGAAGGCCGCGCTGGATCAGACCGGTCCGCGTATTATCGTCTTCGAAATTGGCGGGATCGTCGATCTGGCCAAAACCATGCTGAAAATCACCGAGCCCTTTGTTACCATTGCCGGAGAGACCGCGCCCGGTCCGGGCATCACGCTTGTTCGCGGTGGTGTCCAGGTCGCGACGCATGACGTGATCGTTCGCCATATCGCCATTCGCCCCGGCACAGCCGGCACGGCAAAGAAAAGCGGCTTCGAGCCCGATGGCCTGACGACCGTCAAGGCGCACGACGTCATCATCGACCATTGCAGCCTGACCTGGGCGGTGGATGAGGCCCTGTCGGCTTCCGGCCCGCGCTTCGAAGGTTCAGATCTGGCGCAATGGCGGCGCAATACGTCGCATCGCATTACCTTTTCCAACAACCTGATTGCCCAGTCCTTGCGTGACGCCAGCCACGCCAAAGGACCGCATTCAATGGGATCACTCGTCCATGACAATGTCACGGGCGTGCTGATCCGCGGCAATCTTTATGCGCATAACAATGAGCGACATCCGCTGGTCAAGGGCGGCGGTGAGGCGGCCGTCATCAACAACGTCTTCGTCAATCCCGGCCACACCTGCTCTCAGTATACGCTGGTAGCCGATCAATGGGCCGGTCGCACACCGGTCGTCGGCCGCATGATGTTGCGCAGCAATGTCATGCGCGGTGGACGCGATACGCGCAAAGGTCTGGCCATGCTGACCTTCGGCGGGGCGGGTGATCTAGACCTGCACGCCGCCGATAACATCGTCACCCATGCCGGCGGTTCGGCGGGTGAGGTCATCGGCTATTATCAGGCGCGTGCCGACGGCTATGACGAAGGCAGCTCGTATAGGCCGCAAGCTTTTATCCGCGCCGTGCCGGGCGAGACCCTGTGCCCGCAAGGCTTGAAAGTCCTGCCTGCCGCTTCGACCGAAGCAGAGGTCTACAGAAATTGTGGCGCCCGTCCCTGGGCGCGCGACCCCATCGATACCCGTATCATCGCCGATGCCCGATCGGGCGCTGGACGGCTGATCGATTCCGAAACCGACGCCGGCGGCTACCCCGAACGCCCCACCGTGCGCCGGACCTATAACCCGAAAACACTTCTGTAGAAGAGGAATGCCGGATGTCAGCAAACCGCCGCGACGCATTGAAGACCTTTAGTCTAGGAGTTCTGTCGCTCGGCGCGCCCGCGGCCGCCGAAGCAGCAATCAAGCCTGCAGTGGCGAAGCCACCGGCAAGCTGGGCCAGGGGTATTGAAGGCCAGCGCAAGGCCGACCTCGGCAACGGCACCTATCTCAACCCCGTCATGGCCGGTGACCATCCTGATCCGTCGATCCTGAAGGATGGTGACGACTATTACATGACGTTCTCGACCTTCGATGCCTATCCGGGCCTGATCATCTGGCACTCGAAGGACCTGGTGAACTGGCAACCGATCGGGCCGGCCCTGACGCGCAATATCGGCTCGGTCTGGGCGCCGGAACTGTGCAAGCACAAGGGCCGTTATTTCCTCTATATTCCGACCAAGAAGACTTCGGCGCCAGGGTCGAAAACAACGTCGTGGGTGATCTGGGCCGACACTATCAAGGGTCCTTGGTCCGATCCGGTCGATCTCGACCTGCCGGCCCATATCGACCCGGGACATGCTGTCGGCGAAGACGGATCGCGTTGGCTGTTCCTGTCGGGCGGCGATCGCGTGCGCCTGTCAGACGACGGCCTGGCTCGCATCGGCGAGCCCGAACACATCTATGATCCGTGGCGCTACCCAGATGATTGGGACGTCGAGGGCTTTGCTCCCGAAGGTCCCAAGGTCACCCGTCACGGTGGCTATTATTACCTGATCCTGGCCGTGGGCGGCACGGCGGGTCCGCCGACCGGCCACATGGTCATCGCTGCGCGTTCCAAGTCGATCAATGGCCCGTGGGAGCAGCATCCGCGCAACCCGCTCGTTCGCACCACATCGCTTGATGAAAAATGGTGGTCGCGCGGCCACGCGACCCTGGTCGAAGGGCCCGCCGGCAATTGGTGGGGTGTCTATCATGGCTATGAAAATGGCTTCTGGACCCTGGGCCGTCAGACCCTGCTGGCGCCGGTCACTTGGACCAAGGACGGCTGGTTCGACTTCGGTGGCGGTGACCTGTCCAGGCCGATAAGTAAGCCCAAGGGCGGCAAGCCGCACGGTGGCGCGTTGGCACACGGCATGGCCTTGTCGGACGATTTCTCCGCCGACAAGTACGGCATCCAGTGGAACTTCTTCAATCCGGCCGCCGACGAGGCCAGCCGTATCCGGCGTGAGAATGGCGTCCTGCACCTAAAGGCCACGGGTGAAGCGCCATCGACGTCCTCGCCGCTGACGACAGTTGTCGGCGACCAGGCCTACGAGATCGAGATGGAAATCGAGATCGACGAAGGCGCGCGCGCTGGCCTGCTGCTGTTCTACGATCAGAAGCTCTACTGCGGCCTCGGCTTCGACAAGGATCGCTTCATCACTCATCAGTATGGCATCGAGCGCGGCCGGCCGGCCAATCCGCACGGCACGCGCATGTTCATGCGGTTGCGCAATAGCCGCCATATCGTCAGCTTCCATACGTCGTCGGATGGCCAGACGTGGAAGCGTTTCGACCGCGGCATGGAGGTCTCGGGTTACCACCACAATGTCCGTGGCGGCTTCCTGATGCTCAAACCTGGCTTCTATGCCGCAGGCACGGGCGAAGCCCGGTTCAGGAATTTCAGGTACAAGGCGCTCTAAGATGATTACCCGACGCCTGTTCGTGGGGGCAGCGGCCGCAATGGCCGCTGTCGTCCCTATGCCGTCGCCTGCGCAAACACGGCCTACCTTACGCGTGCCGTCGCAGTACAAGACCGTAACCGAAGCCCTGGCCGCTCTGCCGGACACCGGCGGGACAGTCAAAATTGCGCCCGGCACCTATCGCGAGAAATGGTCGCTGTCGAAACCCGGCGTCCATCTTATCGGTACCGGCAAAAAGCCTGAAGACGTCGTACTCGTCTGGGGCGACAGCGCCAAGATGGCCGGCGGCACCGGCAAGTCGTCGTCCTTCACCATTACGGGCGACGGTTTCCGCGCCGATAACCTGACGATGCAGAATGACTATCATCTTAATAGTCCGGAACCTTCGCAGGCGGTGGCGCTGTATCTGACGGCCGACCGCGCCGTGCTGACCAAGGTCCGTCTGCTGGGTGCGCAGGATACGCTTTATGCAGCCAGCAAGAAGCCGACCCAGCCCAGCCGCCAGTATTATCACGACTGCTACATCGAAGGCCATGTCGACTTCATCTTCGGTAATGCGCTGGCCTTTTTCGACCGTTGCGTCCTCCACATCATCGCCCGCGAAGGCGCCTTTATCACCGCCCATAGCCGCACGGCAGCTAGCGAAACCACGGCCTATATCTTCGACCATTGCACGGTAACGACAGCGGGTGATGGTACCTACTATTTTGGCCGCGCCTGGCGCCCCTATGCCCAGGTTATCTTCCTCCATACCAAGATCGAGGGGCGTATTCATCCTGAAGGCTGGCGTGAATGGACGCCGGGCAAGACCGAGACCTACGCGACGGCGCACTTCGCGGAGTTCGGATCGACTGGGCCTGGCGCCAATGACAAGGTACGCGTCTTCTGGGCCGATATGTTGACGCCCGAAGCGGCGGCGAAATGGCGGCTGGAATCCGTCTTTCCCGACCGTAGCTGGATCGGAGACGTGACATGACCGACTTCAGCAGACGCGGATTTTTAGGCGCGGCGGGCATCGGTGCAGCAGCAATTGCTGCACCCGTCCAGGCGCAGCAATTTCCTCTAAATGTTCCCGATGACGGCTGGAATCTGTGGATCGACGAACAGGCGCCGTGGAGGGACGACGTCATCCACCTGCCGTCGCAGGTCGATCTTAAATCCTTGCCGGTCAACGGTCCGACGGGTGGCTGGGGGGCACTGAGGCCCGAGGTCACCGTCACCCTGCCGGCGACAGTCGAGCAGCATTTCTGGGGCCGTTTCGGCTTGCGGCCCTATACTGGTGATGAATACCGCTACGCCGAAGACGACGACGTACCGCAAAACGGCGCCTATTGCGGCGTGTCGTGGTGGTGGCGCAATATCGACATACCCGCGAATGCAAAAGGCAAGCGCCTCCTGCTGCACATTCGCGGTGCCCGCCTGCGCGCCGAAGTGTTTCTGAACGAGCAACTGGTCGGCTATTCGATCATGTCGGAGTTGCCGTTCGATTGCGATCTCACCCACGCCATGAAGCCGGGTCATGCCAACCGGCTGGCCGTCCGCATCACCAATCCGGGCGGCCGCTACGACTGGCGTGACTCGACGACCATGATGTGGGGCAAGCTGAAACTCTTTGCGTCGCATGGCTTCGGCGGGCTCGATCGCGGCATGTCTGTGAGCGTCCATCCGCTCGATCACCACATTCGCGACGCCTGGGTGCTGAATACGCCCGACGCGCGCGTCATCACCGGCCATATGGAAGTCGCGCTCGGCAACGGCAAAAAGAGCCCGGCCAAGGCCGTATTGCTCGACGACCAGGGCCGCCCGCAGGCCGCCGATATTATTCTGGAAAATGTGAATATTGCCAATGATCTGGCGACTGTGCGTTTCCGGGTTTCCGCGCCGGTGGCAAAGCTGTGGGACCTGGAGAACCGCAACCTCTACCGCCTGCGCCTGAGCTGGGGCAAGGATACAAAGGAAGTTCGCTTCGGCTTCCGCTGGTTTGCCGTGGATGGGCTTGGCGCCAATGCCCTGCTGCGGCTGAACGGCAAGCGCATCAAGCTCTATTCGGCGATTTCGTGGGGATACTGGGGCAATAACGGCATGTGGCCGACGCCTGAGCTTGCCAGGCGCGAAGTCGATGCCGCCAAGGCTTTGGGGCTCAACACGCTTCACGCCCACCGCAATGTTGGCAAGCACGATGTCTTTACGGCGCAGGACGAGCTTGGCCTCTTGCGCGTTATGGAACCGGGCGGCGGCCGCCACGCCATCGCCAAGGACCTGAAACCTGGCGAGACCCTCTCCGAAGCCGATATTTTCAGCCGCGCCTTCATGGTCGAAAAGTGTGTGGCGATGGCCAAGGCCTTCCGTTCGCACCCGTCGCTGGTGCAGTATACCCTGCAAAACGAGATCGGCGCCAACCTGGCCAATCCGGACGTGCAGGCGGTGCTGAAGGCGATCCACGACACTGATCCGTCGCGCACCGTCATCCTCAATGACGGCTTTGTCGCGCGTGGCGCGGCCCAGGCCATGTACCTGCCATACAACGACCACTACTACCGCTCGGACGTCGAAGAATGGGGCGGCTGGTGGGTGAACCACCAGGGCGCCGGCGACCAGTGGTACGACAGGTTCTATCAGGGCAAGGACAGCTATGTCCATTATCAGCCGGGCAAGCCATTCATCGTCGAGTTCGGCGAAATGCAAGGCTGCGCGGTCGCCGACAACCACGTCAAGATGGTCGCCGACATCCTTAGCCGCGGCGGCAAGTCCTATGACTTGGAGGACCATAAGCTCATTGTCGCCAACACATCCGATTATCTCGACAAATGGAACTTCCGCAAGGCTTTCCCCACAACGGAAAGCCTGTTCCTGTCAATCGGGCGCAAGTCCTATGACGCCTGGCAGCATTACTGTGAAAATATCCGTATAGGCGATAGCGTGGATATCGCGGCCATCTCCGGCTGGGAAACGACGGCGATTGAAAACCATTCCGGCATTGTTGACAATCTCCGCTATTTCAAGGCCAATCCGGACCTGATCAAGTCGAGCCTGACCCTGGTCCGGCCGGTCGCCAAGACGCGCAAGCTCGCTTTTGCGGCAGGGGAGGTGGCCGAGCTTGATATCTGGCTGCTCAACGATACCGACCGCCAGCTTAGCGGCACGCTGAAGCTGAGCCTGGTGGCGCCCGACGGCAAGTCGGTCGAAATCGCAAGCTTCCCGGTGCCGCAGCACATGCCCGATCAGTTCAGCTACCTGCTGGCCGAAAAGGTCGTGACACCGGTCCTGGCGCAATCGGGTATGCACAAGATCACGCTGGAACTGACGGGCTATTGGACCGTGGCCTTTACGCGCGAAATCTGGGTTACGGACACGAAGGCGGCGTTCAGGAAGCGCTTGCGCATAGGTGTGTCGGGCATCGCCAAATCCGTCCGCGCGCAATTGGCTGGGATCGACGGCGTGGCGTTCGAGGACTTCAGGATGGGCGTCACATACGACGCCGTCATTGCCTCGGGCCTCAAGGCAGAAGAGATCGAGCGCCGCCAGATCGCCGAACAGACCGGTCTCGAACCCCAGCCTAAGAAGGGCGAAAAGCCGGCCGTCATTCCGGGTGAACTGCCGGCCGATCTGATCAAGGCTATCCAGTCGGGCACGCCGCTCCTGGCCATGGTGCCGGAAGACGGCCTGGCCGACGGGGTCGCGAAGCAACTTTCAGACATGCAGCTTTTCCGTTATGCTGGACAGGTCGGAAACCTGCGCGCGCCGTGGATGGGCAACTGGAACTATCTCAGAGCCCACCCCCTCTTTGACGGCATACCGGCCGATCAGGCGGCCAGCGTCCTGCATCAAATTCCGGGCGAGCCATCCAACGGTCTGCTCATCTCAGGCGACGGCATCGAGGTCATCGCCGCCTATAGCCGCGACCATGACCGTCACAATGGCGCAGCGACTTTTACCGTCGAAAAGGCAGGCATGCGTGTCATCGTCCACCGCATGCCCGACATGGTGGCGCCGCTGCAAAAGCGTTACCTGATCAATGCGCTCAACTGGCTGACGAGGTAGAGACCGATGACACGATTTATGAAAGCCGCGGCGCTGACCGCCTTGGTGGCCACCTTGGCCGGCCCGGTGTTGGCCCAGACCGCTCCAGCGCAGCCTGCCCTGACCGATGCTGAGGCGCGTGCCCAAGTCAAGAGGATTACGGCCAAGAAGGTCATCCTGGTCGGTGACTCGACCGTGGCTGTCCTCGGCGGTTGGGGCCCGAGCTTTTGCGGCTACCACCTCAGCTCCTTTGTCACATGTGTGAACCTGGCGCGAGGTGGGCGCTCCAGCTTCAACTACCGCGCTGAAGGCTCCTGGGACATTGCCTTGGCCGAAATGAAGTCCGGAGGCTTTTCCCAGACCTACGTGCTGATCCAGTTCGGCCATAACGACCAGCCGGGCAAGCCTGGCCGTTCAACGGACCTCGCCACGGAATTTCCGCAAAACCTGAAGCGTTATGTCGAAGAGACACGCGCGACCGGTGCGGTTCCCGTCCTGGTCACCCCCTTGACGCGTCGCGGGTTCGAAAACGGTAAGCTTCAGGACGATCTGGCGCCGTGGGCCGATGCGACGCGGAAAGTTGCCGCCGAGATGAATGTGCCGCTGGTTGATCTCTATGCTCGCTCACAGGAGGCTGTGAAGGCTGCGGGCCCTGTCGGATCAATGGCCTATGCACAGAAGCCACCGTCGCCGCAGGTCCTTGCGGCCGGCAAGACGGGTACGACCATCGCAGCGCAGGCGGGGCTGGCACCGGCGCCCAATACCGTACCGCTGACCGAAGCCCAGATCCGCGACGCGACCGAACCCATGGGGCAGGCCAGGCTGAGCTTCGACTATACGCACGTCGGCCGTAATGGCGCCGATGTCTTTGCGGCATTGGTCACCCGCGAACTGGCGAAGGCGGTGCCGGATCTGCGTCGCGACCTGATCGCCCAGGGGCCTGCTCAGTGATTTGACTACGACGGGCAATCTCTCCAAACTCACCGAGAGAGTTTACGGAGGTCCCGTCGTGTCAGCATACATCCTTGCCTTCGATCAGGGCACGACCTCCAGCCGCGCTATTGTCTTCGACCGCGACGGCAATATCTGTCGCGTGGCGCAAAAAGAGTTCCGGCAGATCTTCCCACAGCCCGGCTGGGTCGAGCATGATGCGCGCGAAATCTGGAGCACGCAGATCGGTGTCGCCGGCGAGGCCCTGGCTGGGGCCGGTCTGAAGGCGTCGGATATCGCGGCTATCGGCGTCACCAATCAGCGCGAAACGACGGTCATCTGGGACCGCGCGACCGGGCGTCCCATCCACAACGCCATCGTCTGGCAGGACCGGCGCACCGCGGCCGATTGCGAAGCTTTGCGCGCCGCCGGCCACGAGCCGGTTTTTCAGAAGAAGACCGGCCTGCTGCTCGATGCCTATTTCAGCGGCACCAAGGTGCGCTGGCTGCTCGACAATGTCGAAGGTGCGCGCAAAAAAGCCGAGCGTGGCGAACTGGCCTTCGGTACGATCGATAGCTGGCTGGTGTGGAACCTGACCGGCGGCGACCTGCACATTACTGATGCCTCGAACGCCAGCCGCACCCTGATGTATGATATCCACACCGGACAGTGGGATGATGAACTGCTCCGTATACTGAATGTGCCGAAAAGCCTGATGCCAGAGGTGCGAGGCAATAGCGAGGTCTATGGCCGGACGGCCGAAGGTTTGCTGGGCGCGCGCATCCCGATTGCCGGCATGGCGGGTGACCAGCAGGCGGCGACCTTCGGCCAGATCTGCACGCGGCGCGGCATGGCCAAGAACACCTACGGCACCGGCTGTTTCATGCTGATGAACACGGCGAATGATGCCGTGCCGAGCCACAATAAGCTTCTTACCACGCTGGCCTGGGAGATGGCGGACAAGCGCACCTACGCGCTCGAAGGCTCGGTGTTTATCGCCGGCGCGGCCGTACAGTGGCTGCGCGATGGATTGGGGATTATCCGCTCCTCGTCTGAAATCGAGGGGCTGGCGAGATCGGTCGAAACCTCCGACGGCGTCTACTTCGTACCGGCCTTTGTCGGTCTGGGGGCGCCGCATTGGGACCCGCACGCGCGCGGCACCCTGCTGGGCCTGACGCGCGGATCGACCAAGGCGCATATCGCCCGCGCCACGCTCGAAGCCGTCGCCTTTCAGTCAGCCGAGGTCCTGGAGGCCATGCAGGCCGATAGCGGCATCGCGTTACAGGAACTTCGCGTCGACGGCGGCGGCAGCGCCAACAACCTGACCATGCAGTTCCAGGCCGATATCCTGGGCGTGCCGGTGGTGCGGCCGAAGATCATCGAAACCACGGCGCTGGGGGCCGCCTATCTTGCCGGGCTGGCGGTCGGTTACTGGGACTCACCCGATGCCCTGGCGAGCCAGTGGCAGGTCGATCGCAGGTTCGAACCCAATATGAGCGGTGATGAACGCACCGAGCGCATGGCGCGCTGGCGTGAGGCCGTGCGCCGCAGTGCGGGCTGGGATCGGTGAGCGATCCGCGCGCCGAAATCCTCATCGCAGCGACCGCCGGCCGCGTCTGGGACGTCGTCGTTATCGGCGGCGGCGCATCCGGCCTGGCAACGGCTTTGGAGGCGGCCACGCGCGGCGCCTCGACGCTTCTGCTGGAGGCGCACGACTATGCCAAGGGCACCAGCAGCCGTTCGACCAAGCTGGTCCACGGCGGTGTGCGGTATCTGGCGCAAGGCAATGTTCGGCTGGTGATGGAGTCGCTGCACGAACGCGGCATCCTCAAGCGCAATGCCCCGCATCTGGTGCGCGATCTCGGCTTCCTGGTCGCGGCCTATGAGGCGTGGCGGCTACCCTTTTACGCGACGGGCCTGAAGCTCTATGACCTGCTGGCGGGAGGGCTGAACCTGCGCGCGAGCCGGATACTCGACCGCAAGGCCGCGCTGGAGCATATGGCGACGCTGAAGCCTGATGGGTTGCTGGGTGGCGTGCTCTATTTCGACGCCCAGTTCGACGACAGCCGGCTAGCCATCACGCTCATGCGCTCGCTGGAAGATGCCGGCGGTGTTGCGCTCAATGCTGCACCCGTGACGCAGCTGATCAAGACCGATGGCCGGGTCACAAGCGTACGCTTTTCTGACGCGGAAACCGGGCAGGGGTATGAGGTGCGCGCGCGCGTCGTCATCAATGCCACCGGCATCTTCGCCGATGCGGTTCGCCATCTTGATGATGAAAATGCTGCGCCTCTTTTGTCGCCCAGCCAGGGTGTGCACATCGTCGTCGGGCGCGAGTTTCTACCGGGTGATGCGGCGCTGATGGTGCCGCGCACCGAGGATGGCCGCGTCCTTTTCGCCGTCCCGTGGCATGGCCGGACCCTGATCGGCACGACCGATACTGTGGTGCCGGACATCGCGCTGGAACCGAAGCCGCTGCAGCAGGAGATCGACTTTATCCTGCGCACGGCCGGTGCATATCTCACGCCCGCCCCGAAACGCGAAGACGTTCTGAGTGTCTTTGCCGGGCTACGGCCACTGGTTCGCGATCCGACCGCAAAGGACAGCAAGACGCTGGCGCGCGACCACGTCATCGTGGTGTCCGACAGCGGCCTTGTGACGCTCACCGGCGGCAAGTGGACGACGTGCCGGCGCATGGGTCAGGATGCGGTCGATCGCGCTGCGGCCGAGGCGGGCCTGACACTCCGGCCGAGCCGGACGGAAGGTTTGCACCTGCATGGCTGGACGGAAACGGCCGATGACGACCACTGGCGCGTCTACGGGGCCGATGCCTCGCGCATACGGGCCTTGCCGGGCGCCGCGGCCCTGCTGCACACAGGCCTGCCCTATGTCGAGGCAGAGGTGCTTTGGGCCGTGCGTCACGAACAGGCGCGGACCGTCGAGGATGTGCTGGCGCGCCGTCTGCGTATGCTGTTCCTCGACGCGAATGCTGCAATTCATGCTGCGCCGCGCGTTGCCGAGCTTATGGCGGAGGAACTCGACCGTGACGCCACTTGGTGTGCGCAGCAAATCGCAGCATTCACCAGTCTTGCACGCGGCTACAAACTCTAGCGGTCCACCAATGCGTCCAATTCGTGTTCGAGCTGAGCGATGGTGAACGGCTTTGAAATCAGGTTTGTGCCGGCGTCCACTACGCCGTCATGCACGATGGCGTTCTGGGTATAACCGGTCATGTACAGGACGCGTACCGATGGTTTGCGTTTTTGCACCGCGTCGGCCAGTTCGCGGCCGCTGCGTCCCGGCATGACCACGTCGGTCAGCAGGATATCGACGCGGGCATTGTCCTCGACGATCTTAAGCGCCTGATCGGCGTCGGAAGCGCTCATCACGTCATAACCTAGCTCGGTGAGCGCGGCGGCGGCAAAATCACGTACGCCCGCTTCGTCGTCAACGACCAGGACGGTCTGGCTGCGGCGGTCGTCCGGGGCCTTGAGCGTCGGCTCGGAGGGGGAGGATGCGACGTAGGCTTCCTTGCTGCGCGGGAGATAGAGCTTGATCGTCGTGCCGTGGCCGACCTCGCTGTGCAGGCTGATATGACCGCCCGACTGTTTGACGAAGCCGTGGACCTGGCTGAGACCGAGCCCCGTACCAAGTCCCGCCGGCTTGGTGGTGAAGAATGGCTCGAACACGCGCTCCTGCATCTCCGGCGCGATGCCGGTGCCTGTGTCGGTAACGGCGATCAGCACGTACTGGCCAGGCGCCACCTCGTCCTGGGTCCCGGCGTAGTCGCTGTCGAGATAGGCGTTTGAGGTTTCGATCGTCAGCTTGCCGCCACCCGGCATGGCGTCGCGCGCATTGACAGCCAGGTTGACGATGGCGGTTTCCAACTGGCCGGCGTCGACATGCGCCTGCCACAGGTCTGCGGCGCGTATGGTCTCGATCGAAATGGTCTCGCCCAGCGTCCGGCTCAGCAGTTCGGACATGTCGGCAACCGATCGGCCGACATCCGTCGCCTTTGGGTCGAGCGGCTGGCGGCGGGAGAAGGCCAGCAGCCTCTGGGTAAGGGTCGCGGCGCGTTTTGCTGCGTCTTGGGAGCCCGCAACAAAGCGCAGCATTTTCGGATCGGCGTCGGGGTAACGGCGGACGAACAGATCGAGATTGCCGATGATCACTGCCAGCATATTGTTGAAATCGTGCGCGATTCCGCCTGTCAGACGGCCGACGGCTTCCATTTTTTGGCTTTGGCGCAATGCGGCCTCGGCGCGTTCGCGCTCGATCATCTCCGCCTTGAGGCGGGCATTGCCGCGCGCCAGTGCCCGGGCGTCGAAAGCCATGACTGCCAGCATCAGCGAAGCCATCAGAACCAGCAGGCCGGCGCCGCTATAGCGCACAATGCGGGTCAGAAGACTATCGGTCCGGACGCGGAAATAGACGGTGCCCAACTTGACGCCATTTTCCACGACGGGTGCTCGCACCGCGGTAATGCCACGCGTGTCCTGCGCATCGAGTTGCGCCAGCCGGCTGGGTATGTTTTCGCCGCCGTAATGCGCCACCAGCCGGCCGTTTTCGTCGAAGACGGCGACGGCTTCGATATCGGGATTGGCCCGCAGCGCGGTCGTGTAGCGTCCGACCTCATCGACCTCGTCGAAGGCCAGGGCCGCCGAAACCGAGTCGGCCAGGACGCGTGCCTGGACGGTCGCCGCCTGGCGGACCTGGGTCTGGTGGCGGCTTTCGGTGTAGATGGCGACGGCGATGCTGGTCAGGACGAGCAGCAGAAGGCTTAAGCTGACGATCAGGCTTCGGCGGTGCGACAGGAAGGACATGAGGGGGGTCATGACCGTCCTTTCCCGGGACGCACTGACAAGGCCAGGCTCAGCAGTTTGGAACTGACGGTGAGGCCGCTGGCCTCGGTCGCTGCCTGATCGATGCGAAATCGGACCTTGCCCTGATGGAGGGTGAAATTGACCATGCCGGCGGCCTGACTGCTGTCGGTCACGGTGAGAACCGGATGGCCTTCAGCGGCTCGCAAGGTGGCGGCTACCTGCTGTTCGGAACCGCCGGCATAGGCGATATCGCAGGTATCGGGTGCCGTCAGGGTCGGGGTGCGTGCGACGGCGAAGGGGCGTCCGTCATAGGCCTGTCCCGCGATGGCGTTGTCGAGCAGTGGTCCGAACGGATCCGGCCCGACGACGCAGATGGTAAAGGGCCTGGAGGACGCGTCCCCGGGCCACTCGACGAAAGGCGCAAGCTTGTAGAGATAGGTCGCCTTGACCGCGGTTTCGAGTTGTGACGGCTGCGCATGTACCGGCGCCGCGGCTACGACGGCCACGCAGGCCACGATGATGCGGCGCCCCGCCACGGTCAGAACCCGTAACGCAGCGAGAGAAAGACCGATCGGCCGATATAGCGCGGTTCGTACGCGGAGGGGTCATAGACTTCCAGATGGCGCGGATTGAGCAGGTTGACGCCGTTGAGCGACAGTTCGAGATTGTCGCGGAGGCGCCAACCGGCGCGCAGGTTCAATTCGGTATATCCCGGCACCGGCGCGGTATCGATGGCTCCGACGGACCGTAGCCAGGCATCCAGTTCGACCGTGTCGGTGATGTTCCATTCCGACCGGATCTGAGCCTGGTAGGATGGGTCCTGGCCGAAGAAGGTGCCATAGGCGTCGAACGCAAATCCGGGCTTGAGTTCGAAATCCTTGTGCAGCAGGTTGAAACCGGCGCTGATCCGCCATCCCGGCGCCATTTCATACCGGCCCCAGCCTTCCAGGCCGTAGGTCGTGCCGCGGGCCCCATTCTGCAGCACCAGGGGCAGTATGGTCACTGGCGTTATGCCGGCGGTGCGCAGGTCGTCATAAACATTGTAATATGCCGACAGCGAGTAGGACATCCGCTCCATGGGACTGGAGCGCCAGCCGGCCTCGAGCGCCGTGAGGACTTCCGATTTGTAGTCGGGCGACGGTATAAGGAAACCAGGCGCCTCAAGTTCGCGTTCGATCCGGTTGGGGGTGCGTACCGCGCGCGACAATGCCGCCCAGGCCAGGCTGTTGCCGTCGGGCTGCCAGGCGATGCGTGCGCTGGGAAGCCAGTCGAAGCCGGAATAGGAATTGTATTCGGCTTTGATGCCCAGCGTCAGGTTAAGGTTGGATTTAAGCGCGATCTCGTCCTGGACGAACACCGAACCGAGCGCGATAGTCGTCTCCGGATCGGCGAAGTGAAAGGCGTTATAGGATGTGAAGTTTTCCCACCAGTTGCGCAGTTCTCCGCCCCAGACGATACGGTGCCGCCCCTTTTGCGCCATGGCATACTGGACGTCGAGATTGAGGGTGTAGCGACGTTCGCGCACCGTGGGGCTGTCGCTTCCGTTATGATCAAAATACCCAGAGATGGTGAGGGTCGAGCCGCTGTCGAGCTGCCGCGACCAGTCCGCGTTGAGGTCATAGCCGCTGAAATCGCCACGGTCGTTGCGGATCGCGTTGCTGTAGGCATTACCTCTGAACGACCAGCGGCGTGTGCCGTGTTCATTGTCGATTCGAAAGCCGCCATGGACGCCGTGGACGGCGTCGGAGGGTGCGCCGGCGGCGAGGGCTTCGGTTTCGCCGACGCGGAAACCGTCGGCGAATACCCGGTAGCTGGTTGTCTCCGACAGTTTCCCGCCATAGCCAAGCGTCAGGCTGCGTTTGTAGACGCCCGCCGTGGCGCGCGCCACCAAGCCCTGCGTCGAGGCGGCATCACGCGTGATGACATTGATGACGCCATTGACCGCATTGGCGCCCCACATCGTCCCGCCTGGGCCACTGATGACTTCGATGCGGACAATATTGTCTGGCGCGACATTGACCTGGGGCCACGGAATCCCTGAGCCGATCGGCTCATAAACGCTGCGGCCGTCGATCAGGACCAGCAGCTTATTGGCGGTTTCAGGCGAATTGAAACCGCGCGCGGTGACGGTCCAGTTATAAGCGTTGATGCGCGCGACTTCGAGATTGGGCGCCAGGCGCAGGATTTCCGGCAGGCTGGTCACGCCCGAACGACGGATGTCTTCGGCCGTGATGATATAGACGGCCGCCGGCGCCGCGCTCAAGGCTTCAGGCCGCTTCGATACCGAGGTGACTTCGAGGCCGGCGAGATCCTCGATCGACATATTGCGCAGGTCTTCAATAGACGTAGGCACGTCAGCCGCACAGGCGGTATTGGCGCTCAGCCATGCACAGCCGATAGCAGCAAAGACTCCGCAGCGAAGGCGTGTACGAAGCGACAGGCGTGACGATTTAGGCCCCATTCTGTCTATATTGCGGTGAGAATATAAGGAATCGATGCGATTCCGCCTTAAGTTATTGATTAGTCCATGTGAAATTCACGATCTGATATCGCTAACACGACGCTTGATCTGACCAATTTTGCCGTTATGGTCTGACGCGCCGGAAGCAAAACACCCTGGAAGGCTTTTCATGCGGTTTGGTCCCCTTGCCGGGTTATCCCTGGTCATGTCGCTGGTATCTGGAGTGCCCGCCCTTGCCGAGGACGGCTATGACCTTTGGCTGCGGTATCGGCCGGTCGAGGCCGAGGCGCAGGCACGCTACCTGCCGCTGGCGAAGGCGATAGTCGGCGGGGACGGGGCGACGCTCGATGCCGCCGAGGTCGAACTGCAGCGTGGATTGAAAGGTCTTCTGGGCGGGGATGTACCTGTAGGCGGCGCGGCCACGGATGGCGCCATCGTGCTGGGCACGCCGGCCGGTTCCGCGATTGTCCGCAACCTGAATTTGCCGCTGGCGAAACTGGGCAAGGAAGGCTACCTGATCCGTTCGGCGACGATCGACGGTCACAACGTCACGGTCATTGCCGCCAATAGCGATGCTGGCGTCCTCTACGGCGCCTTTCGCTATTTGAGCCTGATCCAGACGCGCCAGGATGTGGCCAGGCTCGACATCACGGATGCGCCGAAGCTTCAGGTACGGGTGCTCAACCACTGGGACAATCTCGACGGCCATGTCGAGCGCGGCTACGCTGGGGACTCGATCTGGGATTGGTGGCGTCTGCCCGACCTGGTCGATCCGCGCTATACCGACTATGCCCGTGCCAATGCCTCGGTCGGCATCAATGGCGCGGTACTCAACAACGTCAATTCCAAAGCGATCAGCCTTACTGCGCCCTATCTTGCCAGGACTGCGGCCATTGCCGATGTGTTGAGGCCGTACGGCATGAAAGTCTACCTGTCGGCGCGGTTTTCAGCGCCAATAGAATTGAAAGGCTGCCCAACCGCAGATCCGCTCGACTCTTGCGTCAAGGCGTGGTGGAAGACCAAGGCCGACGAAATCTACGCCGCCATTCCGGACTTCGGAGGCTTCCTCGTGAAGGCTAATTCCGAAGGCCAGCCTGGGCCGGGCGACTACAAGCGCAGCCACGCCGAGGGCGCCAACATGCTGGCCGAAGCGTTGAAGCCGCATGGTGGTATCGTCATGTGGCGCGCCTTCATCTATTCCGAGCATGACGCCGATGACCGCGCCAAGCAGGCCTATACCGAGCTTCAGCCGCTGGACGGCACGTTCGCGCCCAACGTCCTGCTGCAGATCAAGAACGGCGCCATCGACTTCCAGCCGCGCGAGCCCTTTCATCCCTTGTTCGGCGCCATGCCGAAGACCAACCAGATGCTGGAAGTGCAACTGACCAAGGAATACCTGGGCCAGGCGACGCACCTGGTCTATTCCACGGCGCTCTACGAAGAGGTGCTGGATGCCGATACCCATCGGGGCAGGGGCAAAAGTCAGCGCATGACCGTCGCCGATGTACTGCGGGCCACGCCCCTTACCGGCATGGCGGGCGTGTCCAATATTGGCGACGATCGCGACTGGACGGGATCGGACTTCAACCAGGCCGACTGGTACGGTTTCGGCCGGCTGGCGTGGAACCCGGACGCCTCAAGCCGCGACATTGCCGCCGACTGGGCCAGGATGACCTGGAACACTGACCCGGACTTTGTCGCGCCGGTGGTCGACATGATGATGGCGTCACGCGAAACGGTGGTGAAGTACATGACGCCCTTGGGGCTGCATCACCAGATGGCGACAGGGCACCACTATGGGCCGGGACCCTGGGTTTGCGATCTTAGCCGGCCCGAGTGGAACCCGTGCTACTACGCCAAGGCCGACGCCAAGGGGATTGGCTTCGACCGGACCAGAACCGGCAGCAATGCCCTGGCGCAATATGCGCCCGGCGCCGCCAAACAATGGCTCGACCCGAAAAAGACAGCTTCGAAGGATCTTCTTTGGTTTCACCATGTGCCGTGGACCTGGACAATGCCTGACGGCCGCACCCTGTGGGACACCCTCGTCGTCACCTATGGCGAGGGTGTGAAGGAAGTCGGCGGGATGCGGCGGACATGGTCGGGCTTGGAAGCTTACGTCGATCCGGAGCGGTTCCGCGCCGTGTCGTCGAACCTGGTGATTCAGGAAAAGGAAGCCAAGTGGTGGCGCGACGCATCGATCGCGTGGTTCCGGTCTAAGTCGGGCCGGGCCCTGCCGGCGGGCGAGGCGGAACCGGAAAAGACGCTCGAATACTATATGTCGCTGGAATTTCCATACGCACCGGGCCGGGGCTGAGAAAGGCCTACCGGCCTGGCTAACTTGCTATTGATACGACAAATCGATTAGATATCTCCCATCTGGCGGGATTCGGGACCTTGCCGGAGAACTTTCGGTCGATGTCCCGCTGCGATACCATGCATCTTACGTCCAACAAGACTGTCCGCCTCTATCGTCGCGTCGCCGATGAACTCGTGGAAGCCATCCGCAACGGAACCTATGCGGTCGGCGACAAGCTGCCGGCGGAACGCGAATTGGCCGAAACCTTCGAGGTCAGCCGCCCAACCGTCCGTGAAGCCATGATTGCTCTGGAAATCTATGGCGTTGTCGAAATCCGCCATGGCTCCGGCATCTATGTCATCGAGCCTGAAGTCAACGGCAATAGCGGCGAGCCAAACTCCCCGCGCGATCTCGACGTCGGTGCCTTCGAACTGATCGAGGCGCGAATTATTATCGAAGGTGAAACCGCTGCCGTGGCCGCCGCGGCGGTGACGGACGCGGATATCGCCGCACTCGAGGCCCTGATAGAGCGCATGGTTACTGGCGATGAAGCTGAATGCGAGCAAGCCGACCGCGAATTTCATGACTATCTGGCAGGCGTTACCGACAACGGCGCCCTGATCGACACGATCGATCACCTGTGGAACCTGCGCACGCGCTCGCCTTTGGCATCGCAGATCATGACCCGTGCACAGGGCGGCGGCCGGGAGGCGCGCATCGAAGAACACCGCCGGATTGTCAAGGCCCTTGCCAGCCGTGACCCGTCGGCCGCGCGCGCCGCCATGCGCCATCACCTGGAGCAGGTGCGCGAATACCTGCTGGTGGCGACCGAAACGGCCGAGATGGAAACCCTGCGTCAGAAGCTGCGGGACAAGCGTAACGCCTTGTCCCGGCGGACAGGCTATTAATGGCAAACGTTTGCGTTAAGGTATAAGATTCGCGGGCTTTAAGAGGATCATAACCCTGAAGTGGCAAGATACGCCTGGCCTCCCGGTGTATCGCTTATGTCTGTCCTCAAACGAAATGCTGTAAATATAAGCGGTTCCGGCGACCGGCCGCTTGTATTCCTCCATGGCTATGGTTGTGACCAGACCATGTGGCGTCATATTGCCGGGCATTTCGAGGCGAGCCGCAAGGTCGTGACTTTCGATCATGTCGGTTCGGGCAAGTCGGACCTCAACGCCTACAGCCGCGCCCGGTATGCGACGCTGTACGCCTATGCCGACGATTTTATCGAGATTTTGGAAACCTGTGAACTCACCGGCGTCGATGCGATCGGCCACAGCGTCGGCGGGATGATCACGCTTCTGGCCGCCAGCAAGCGGCCCGACCTGTTCCGCCGCATCATGACGCTGGGCTCATCACCCTGCTATCTCAATATCGATGACTACCGGGGCGGTTTCGATCGCGCGGGTATCGAAGAACTTCTGGCTTTTCTGGAAATGTCGCTGCAAGGCTGGTCGTCCTATCTGGCGCCCCTTGTCATGGCCAATCCCGATCGTCCGGAACTGACCGCCGAGCTGGAAAGTTACTTTGTCAGCAATGACCCGGACATCATGCACGACTTCGCCAAGGTCATCTTCCTGTCCGACCATCGCGCCGATCTCAGCGCGGTCACGACGCCAACCCTGATCATGCAGTGCCGTGACGATATCATTTCGCCACTGCAGGTTGGTGAATTCATGCAGGTGCAGATTCGCGGCAGCGACCGTATCCTGCTCGATACGTTCGGCCACTATCCGCATCTCAGCAATCCTGAGGTGGTGCGCCAGGCCATGCTGGCCTGGCTTGGGCAGGGGGTACAAGAGGCCGCCTGATGACCCCGAACGCCATTGCCCGCGCTGGCGAAGCCGCCAGTTCAGCCGAATTGTTCGACCTGAGCCCCTGCGGCCTGGTCGTCTGCGACGATGCCGGCCGTATCGTGCGTGCCAATTCCAGTTTTTATGAAATGGTTGGCCTGGCTCCCGAGGCGTTGAAGGAAGCCAATATCGGCAGTCTCCTGACCCGCGCCTCCTTCTTTATCTACAAGGCGCGTGTCGCTCCGCAGCTCGCCCTGACGGGAAGCGTCCAGGAGGTTTCGCTGGACCTGAAGCTTGCCGACGGCCAGACCCTCGCCGTCCTCTTGAGCGCACGCCAGGCCACGGCCCATGGCGCAACCGTCCTGACCCACATTGCGCTCTTTCCCGCGCGCGAACGCCGGCTATTTGAACAGGAGCAACTCAACGCTCGCCGGGAGCTGCGCCAGTACCGCGATTACCTGCAGATGGCCGAAAAACTCGCCAATGTCGGTCACTGGTCTTACGCCCTGGCCACCGGAGACGTCCAGTGGTCGCCGGAGGTCTATGTCATCTATGGGCAGGACCCCAGGATGAAAGCGCCGCCGCTCAACCATGTCCTGGACCTGTACCATCCGGACGACCGCGACATGGCCTGGCAGGCGATCGATGGCGCCCTGGCCAGTGGCGGCAGTTTTACCTATCGCGCCCGTATCCCGCGCGGCGGTGACGTCGGTATCGTTCAGGTGCACGGCATCTGCGAACGCGCGCCCGGCGGTGAGGTCACCGGCCTGTTCGGTATCTGCCGCGATGTGACCAACTTTATCCGCAACCAGGAGCGGCTGGAGCAGAGCGAGGCGCGCTATCGGCTGCTGGCGGACGAATCGAACGACATCATCACAATCTTCGATCTTTCCGGACGCATTGAATATATCTCCCCAGCCGTCGAAAAGATCCTGGGTTACCAGCCTGAGGATCTGGTCGGCTGCAATGTCCGGGATGTGATCCATCCCGACGACCTTGAAGCCACCTTCGCCGCCTATACCGCCTATGTCCGCGGGAAAAACTGGGGCGAAGGTTTACGCGTCCGGTACCGTGCCATGCACAAGGATGGTCATGTTATTTGGGCGGAGGCGCATCCTTCGCCTATTCTCAACGAGGCGGGCAAGCGGGTTGTCGCCTTTCAGGACGTCGTGCGCGACATTTCGCATCAGAAGGCGACCGAGGACGCGCTGGCCCAGGCCAGTATCGAGGCCAATGCTGCCGCAGAGGCCAAAGCGCAGTTCCTGGCGAATATGAGCCACGAGCTACGCACACCGCTGACCAGCATTATCGGTTTTTCCGCTCTTCTGCGCGATCTCCTGGCCGACAATGACGATCTGCGCCGCCATAGCCAGCGCATTCATTCCGCGGGGCAGGGACTTCTGAACCTGATTAACGACATTCTCGACCATTCCAAGCTGGAAGCCGGCCAGTTGGAGCTTGATCTGGCTCCGGCGTCGGTTGCTGATGTCGTTGCGGGAGTCGTCGATTTGCTGTCGCTGCAGGCGGCCGGCAAGGGCTTGACGCTCGCGGTTGAAGGGGCCGAAGGTCTTGCACCCCAGATGCTGATCGATGACGGACGCCTGCACCAGGTGTTGCTGAACCTGGTTGGCAATGCCGTAAAGTTCACCGAAGCCGGCGGCGTCACCATAGTCCTGTCCCAGATCTGTTCGCCGGCCGGCGACCGTCTTCGCGTCTGCGTGCGCGATACTGGCCCTGGCATTTCGGAAGCCGGGCAGGCGCGGTTGTTCGAGCGCTTCAGCCAGGTTGACCGCAGCGCCCATCACATGCCGGGCGGGACGGGCCTGGGCCTGTCGATCTGCAAGCAACTGGTCGAGCTTATGAGCGGAACGATCGGCGTCAACAGCACGCCGGGCAAGGGGTCCGAATTCTGGTTCGAAATTCCCTTGCCCGACATGAATCAGATGCATGCCGCTCCCGTGGCGGTTCCGCATAGGCCCGGCCGTATCCTGGTCGTCGACGATCAGGAGGCCGTGACGGACCTGCTCGTCAACCTGCTGACGCCCTATGGCCACGACATCGATGTGGCCATCAATGGCTACGACGGGGTTCAGGCCTGCCAGCGCGCGCCCTATGACCTGATCCTGATGGACATCAACATGCCGGTCATGGATGGTTTCGCCGCCACGCGATCTATCCGGAGTGGCTGCCCGTTCAACGCCGATGCCCCCATTTTGGGCCTGACTGCGGCCGGCGGGGACGCACGCCTGCAGGCCTGTCTGTCAGCCGGGATGAACGCCATGCTGGCTAAACCCATCATGCCGTCTGTCCTGCTCAATGCCGTGGCGCTCTGGCTTAATGTTCCGTCTGGAGCGGCCTTCGACCCGTTGGCGGCCATCCGCATGGCCAATGAAACCAAATATGCGAGTGCATGAGGAGCCTGCATGCCTGAACCCCGCCGCATCCTAATTGTGGAAGATAATCCCGATATCGCCGAATTGGTATCGATCCGGCTTGGACTTGCCGGCTATACCACTTGCAAGGCCAAGGACACCGACACTGCCATGCGGCTGGTCGGCGAGTTCAAGCCGCACGGCATCCTGCTCGACATCGGCTTGCCCGGGCGTGACGGCTTCTCCTTCCTGCAGGGCCTGAAGGCGATTGTGCCTTATCAGAACATCCCGGTGCTGATGCTGACCGCGCGCCAGGCGATGGGAGATATCAAGATGGCGATGAGCCTGGGCGCCAAGGACTATGTCGCCAAGCCGTTCGACGACCACAAGCTTTTGTTCCGCATCGCCCGCATGCTGGGTGATCAGGTCGCTAAGCCAACGGCCAAGGATCGCACCTATGTCTGGGACGGTCAAAATAGAGGGTAAGGATTACACAGGAAAAGGTTTTGCGAGCGTCGAGCCTTCCAGAACCCGGGCCATGGCGTCGCGCGCCGCGACCAGGATGGTGCGCAGCGAACAGTCGTCGGGTGTGGGACAGTCTTCGCACTGCGCATAGGCGGTGCGGCTGGCGCAGGACGTCAGCGCCAGGGGACCGTCGGTCAGGCGAATGAGGTCAGCGATGGAAATCAGGTCGGCCGGCTTGGCCAGGGTATAGCCGCCGCTGCGGCCGCGGCGCGAGGTCAGCAGGCCTTCGCGGCGCAGGTCGAGCAATATGCCTTCGAGAAAATGTTGCGGTGCCTTGATGCGGCTGGCCAGTTCGCCGGCTTGCAGGCTCGTTTCAGGACCACAGCGAGCTAATTCCTGCATTACTCGTATAGTATACTTGGCGCGCTGGGACAGCATGTCTGGTTTATTCCCCTGATCACGCTGAACGATAAGGCAAGTGGCCGGGTAGCACAAGCAAGTGGTGATTTTTTCTCAACCCTGCGCGCAGAAATTTTCGCACGATAAATCAACACTTAAATGATAGGAAATATTCGCCACCCGGAGATTCCCCTATGACGTTTACCAACAAGGTAGCCGCACCCGCCAATGTTCCGTTGGTCTGGTATGCGCGCTGCCCGACCCTGACCGCCACGGGACTGGTCGCCAATCGCGGCGTGTTCCAGCGCGAATTCCTGCGGGAAAACGTCCGGATGGTTTCGGTGCGCGAAACCGACACGCCGTCCGTGCGTCAGGGCCATCTCGACCATACCCTCTCCAACCTGATCCGCGAGGCCGATGCCGCCACCGCCTTGTGGGCGCACGGACTAAACGGGCGTTCGCGCTTGATCGCACTGGGTGAGACCTGGCATTCGGTGAGCGTCGTCGCGCGTCCGAAGGCCCAGGTGTCCAACTTGCGAGACCTTATTGGCCGTCGCCTGTCCTTGCCCAAGGAGGCTGGCAACTTCTCACCGGCCCAGGTGCGCGCCTTACGCGCCTGGGACACGGTGCTGCGCACCAGCGGCGTTTCCCTGCACGATATCGAATTCGCGTCGGTCGTCGCCGACCACCCATCCGTGCCGTTTGGCGACATCGCACGCCGTGAGGTCGAGGCGCTGCTGGGCGGGCACACGGATGTGGCCATCCTGTTCGGCGCCAAAGGACTGGAGCTGGCACGCTCGGCGCACCTGCACGAAGTCCACCGCTTCACCGCCGACGAGATTCGTAAGCAACCGAAACTGGCCGGCCTGGTCGAACTGCGGGCCGTGACCGCGGACGAACCGTTTATCGAGGCCAGTCCCGATGTGGTGGCGCGCATCCTGAATAACCTGCTTCAGGCGGCGCCGTGGGCGGACAGCTTTCCGAAGGAAGCGCTGCGCCAGGTCGCCATCGAGGGCAGGGTCGAGGAAGGCGACGCGATCGCGGCCTACGGCGCGCACCTGGCCGATGGCGCACGCCTTGGGCTCGAGGCCGATCGCCTGAAAAAACTTGCCGACCTGCAGGCCTGGCTAAAGACGCGCCACCTGGTGCCGGACAACCATGACGTAGATACGTGGTTGCGACCCGATATCCTTGACAATGCCCGACAGCGTTCGAAGGCGCCCAGGCGAATCCCGGCCTGACATCCTTCGATTTGGCCCGAAGCGTGCCGCCAGCCCCGGCAGCTTCGGGTCTTTTTTGTTGCGGCCGGGCTTGCTACATGTTGGATATGAACCCTGTTTTCGCCGACCTGAAGACCAGCATCTTCGAAGTCATGTCGCTCGAAGCCAAGGCGCGCGGCGCGATCAATCTCGGCCAGGGGTTTCCCGAAAGCGACGGCTTCCCTGACGTGCGTCAGGCCGCTGCGTCCGCCTTGATGGAACAGTCCAACCAGTATGCCCCGATGCGCGGGTTGCCGGTGCTTAGGCAGGCGGTGGCGGATTTCTATCAGCGTACGCAGGGACTGGTGCTCGATCCGGACCATAATATCCTGATCACTTCGGGCGCCACCGAAGGTTTGTGCGCCGCCATCCTGTCGCTGGTCACGCCGGGTGACGAGGTCGTGGTCTTCGAGCCGATGTACGATGCCTATCTGCCGCTGATCCGCCGCGCTGGCGGCGTACCGAGGATCGTGCAGCTCCAGCCGCCGCACTGGACCTTTGGTGAAGCCGATCTTGAAGCGGTGTTCAGCGACCGGACGCGGCTGGTCCTGATCACCACGCCCAACAATCCGACCACTCATGCGCTCAGCCGCGACGAGCTGGAATTGCTGCAAAGGTTTTGCGAGCAATATGACGCCTGGCTGGTGAGTGACGAAGTCTGGGAGCAGATCGTTTTCGGTCAGCCACACTTGAGCGCTCTGCACCTGCCGCAACTGGCGGAGCGCACACTCAAGATTGGGTCAGCGGGCAAGATTTTTTCACTTACTGGCTGGAAGGTCGGCTTTCTCTGTGGACCGCAAGTCCTGGTCGATCAGGTCGCGCGGGCGCACCAGTTCATCACCTTTGCAACGCCGCCTGCGCTTCAGCATGGCGTCGCTTTCGGACTAGGGTTGCCGCCGGAGCGATTTGCCGCCGCCCTGGCCGAGCTTGAGGACTTGCGCGATATCCTGGCGTCGCGGCTGACTGATGGCGGTTTTGCCGTCCTGCCGCCGCAGGGAACCTATTTCCTTAATCTCGACCTTGCTGCCTCCGGCATTACTGAGCGCGCGATCGACTATGCCGGGCGGCTGGTGCGCGACCACGGCGTGGCGGCCATCCCCTTGCCGGCCTTTTGCGAGAGCGGCCGGGAGCTTCCGGTGTTGCGCCTGTGTTTCGCCAAATCGCCGGCCACGCTTGAAAAGGCGGCGAACGCCCTTATCGCTTCTAGATAATTAGCCGCGCAGGATTTGCTGCAGGGCGCGAATGAGGCCGTTGCGGATTTCGGCCGTCTGCGGCCCCAGACCGCCTTGATGTTTCACCGGTATGTGCGCGATCGGCGCTTTGTCTTCGCTGAAAATGTAGTCGTTGAACATGGCGTGCCAGTATTTCCGCTCAGCTGCAGGCAGGTCCTTGAGCGCGAGAAGCGCCATGTTGAAACATGTGACGGGATTTTCCAGCGGGTTCGGCGGCGTACCCCACCAGTAGTTGACCAGCACATTGAAGCGGTCGAGCGACTGGACGTGGTGCCACCAATACCGTGGCAGGTAGAGCGCGTCGCCCGGCTCCATTTCCGCTACCTGGGCATGCCTTATGGCTTCCCGCAGGCGAGGATATTTTGTGAAATCGGGTTCTTCCAGGCTGGCGAGACTGATGGCGCGGCCGGAAGGCGTATGCTCCAGAGGTCCAATATAAAGGTTTCCGAACTGGTCAGGCGGAAAGACGGTAAAGCGCCGGCGACCGGCGATCACGCAGGCAATGTTGTGATCGTTGTCGTTGTGGGTCTGGGCGCGCGTCTGGTTGCTGATCCAGATGTTCGGGATAACAAAAGGCGCCAGAAGCGGATTAACGTTTTCGATCGCAAAGCGGGGGAGGTACTGCGCCACGGGGGTAGACTGAATATAGACATAGGGTGGATTGGGATGGCCAATCAGGCCCAGCAACTGATCGATTCCGTCGCTTATTGAGCGCGTCCGCCGGTTGAAATTGAAGTCATGCATGTCGGGGCCATAAGCGAATCGCCCCCTGGTAGCGCTACCGGCTTCCAGCACCGTTGTTAGGCGCCCTGAGTCCATTGCTTTCAAATATGCGCCGACAGCCTCCGCCGACCGTTGTCCCTGAATAACGGCCGGCCATGTTGCCACAAGGCCTTTGAGAAGCGCGGGACGCGCCTGCGGAAGGATGTCTCGCACGAACACGTCAGGTGTCGCGTCATAGTGAACATCAACGGACGGAAGGGGGAATTCTTCAAGCATAAGGATCGACTTGCCACGCTTCGAACGGCATTGCCACATGCTTCTAAATGCAGCTGGCATGGCAACACAAGCCAACGGGTTTTAAGACTTTTTTAACACACAAGTCAAAAGGCAGCCGTATGTCTTTGAAGGGTGAAAATCGTTTACAGTTCGACGCGCTGAGTGTGACATTCATGCCATTGTCCGGCGTTGTCGTCGTTGTTTCGTCATATTTCGCCTAGCTTTTGACCTGCCCTTTGGGTATCTGATAAAGATGAAATAATTAATCGGGAAGAAGTACGTCCATCTGCAAGGTAACAAAACACCAGTCCGCATGAAGTTTGGCAATACCAATTGACGGTGGGGTCAAAATTCGGGCGGCGAGGTGAGAATTTTAAGAATGATTCTGTACCTGCTGTAATTATCAAAAAGAGGACGTCGCCCGAGAGGCGATTTCAGTTGGCTAATTCGGTCTTCACCGTCGCTTAGCGTCTGACGGTCAGGAGCAACTAGGGAGATTAAATATGAAGAATACCAGAAGCGCAGCCTTTGGGCTGAAGCTTTTAATGGGCAGTGCTTCGCTGGTAGCGCTAACGGCCATGGCCGTTTCGGCGCCGTCGGCGTTTGCCCAGGAGACGGCCGCGGCTGACGAAGTCGTTGTTACGGGCGTCCGCAAGTCGCTGAAAAGCGCGCAACAAATCAAGAAGGACGCCGATACGATCGTTGACTCGATCACGGCCAATGACATCGGTTCGTTCCCGGACAAGTCGGTCGCCGAAGCGCTGCAACGCGTCGCCGGCATCAGCGTCAACCGTTTCGCCGCTTCGGATGACACGGCCCACTTCTCCGCCGAACCGTCGGGCGTTGTCGTCCGCGGCCTGCAGCAGGTCCGTTCGGAATTCAACGGTCGTGACATATTCAGCGCTGACTCGAACCGCGGCCTTAGCTGGTCGGACGTTTCGCCGGAACTGATGGGCGGCGTCGATGTCTACAAGAACCAGACGGCGGAACTGATCGAAGGCGGTATCGCCGGTACGGTCAACCTGAAGACTCGTCTTCCGTTCGACCAGAAGGGCCGCCTGCTGGCCGTTTCTGCCGACTATACCTGGGGCGACCTGGCCAAGAAGGGCACGCCGTCGGTCTCCGGCATCTTCTCCGACCGCTGGGACACGGAGATCGGTGAATTCGGCTTCCTGATCAATGCCGCGCATTCGCAGACCTATACAAACTCGCAGGGCATCAAGCTTGGCCGTTACGCTGCGGTCGTTGGTCCCGCCTTCGGTGGCTCGGGCGACGCGGTTTGGGACAACCCGACCAAGAAGTACCTGCCGACCTCGATCATGCTGGGTGATTCCTACTATGACCGCGTCCGCGACGGTGTTTCGATCGCCGGTCAGTGGAAGAACAATGACGGCTCGATGGTCGCCACGCTGCAGTACAACCGCTCCAAGAAGCACGAGACTATGGAAGAGCGGGTTCTGACCGCGAACTCCGGCCTCGATATGTGGCAGCGTGAGCTGGATTACGTCAACCCGAATACGCAAGGCGTGGTCTGCGTCAGCTCTTGTCAGTACAATGACGAAGGCGGCCTTGTCAGCGGTACCCTCGGCACCGACATCAACGTGTGGATGACGGGCTTCCCGAACAATGAGGGCGCCACGGACCCAGGTTCGGAACTGACCTGCTATTCGTGGACCTGCTCCGATGACGACTCGGCCGTTCGCGGCACCCGCTACGCCGCGACCTCGCGCTGGAGCGATAGCGTCAACGACACCTCTGACATTGGCTTCAATTTCAAGTGGAAGGCTAGTGACAAGCTGACCCTGAACTTCGACGTCCAAAGCGTCGACGCCATTCAGACCAATTACGACATCGACGCCACGATGAAGACCTTTGCCACGGTCGGCATCGATTTCACAAGTGATGACCCGAAGATCACCGTGTCGGATCCGCTGGGCTTTAACGACGTGGATGGCGGCGTGAACAATCCGCTTAACTATGCGCCGGCGCATATCATGGATCACGTCACCGACTCCGAAGGCAAAATGTCTGCCGTGCGTCTGGACGCCGCCTATACGTTTGACTCGCCGTGGCTGAATACCTTGAAGGTCGGTGTCCGCGTCGCCGATCGTGAACAGACGGTGCGCTGGTCGACCTATAACTGGAAGGTTACGATCCGCGATTGGGAAGCCTATGACCGGAATAACTACTACATCACGGGGTCTCAGTTCCCGACGGGTAGCTACGAGGCAGATTCCCTCAACGACAACTGGATGAATGGTGCCCTGAACAATACCGGCGGCATCTTCTACTCGATGGATCTGATTAAGGATCAGCAGCGTTTGGCTGAAACCTTTGGCAACCAAAGCTATAAGCCGCGGAATACGACAATTCCGCAAACAATCGAAGATCCCGCGCAGCCGGGCTCGGGTATTATGATTCCTAACCCGGCTTACACAGCAACGGATGCTAACGTCACTAACGAGTGGGTGCCGATCTGCTATCGCGCTAACGAAGAGCCGAACAGCTGCTTTACCAAGGCAGAACTATCTGATGTCCAGGAAAAGACCTCTGCGGCCTATGTCCAGCTGAAGTTCGGCGGCAGTGAAGCCACCATCTTCAACGGTGTCACCGTGACGGGCAATATCGGCGTCCGTTACGTCGAAACCCAGAACATCAGCACCGGCGGCGTGAACTTCGCGAACCCGGCGGAGAGCAGCTACGCTACGACGCCGTTCTCGGATAACACAACGCCTGCAGGCACCACGCGTGTCTGGAACTACACCTACTTCATCTCGCAGGAAGATCGCGACTTCATCAAGGCCGCTACGGCCTTGTCGACGGCCGATATTACCCACAAGCACTGGCTGCCAAGCTTTAACGTGCGCTTCGGTCTGACCGATCAGTGGTTCCTGCGCTTTGCGGCCTCGCGCGCCCTGTCGCGTCCGGATATCGGCAACCTGAAGGCCTATTCTTCGGTTGGTCGCGGCAACCCGCCTGAAATCACCCAGGCAACCCTGGCGCAAGCCTGTGGTGACTGGTTCGAATGTACCGGTGGCGTGCCAACCAAGGCGATCGTGAAGTATACCGGTCAGGCTCAGAACCCGTACCTGAAGCCGGTGACGGCTGACCAGGTCGACCTGTCGGTGGAAAACTACTTCTCCAGCACCGGTAGCGTGACCTTCAACCTGTTCTACAAGAAGTTCCACGACTACATCCAGTTCGGCAACTACTACCGCAACTTCACCAACAACGGGGTCACCCGCGAAGTGCTGATGAGCGGTCCGATGAACGGTGACGGCGCCTCGATCAAGGGCTTCGAAATCGCTTATCAGTCGTTCTTCGACTTCCTGCCGGCTCCGTTCGATGGTCTGGGTATTCAGGCGAACTACACGCACCTGAAGAACTCTGGCATCGCAGGCGCTGGGGTTAAGAAGGAAACGGCGGACGACAACGGTGGTTCGGATCCGGTCATCGGCGGCGTTGTGCGCTCGGCTAACACCTTCACCAACCTGCCTCTGGAGCAGCTTTCGGACAATTCGTACAACCTGATCGGTATGTATGAAAAGGGTCAGTTCTCGGCGCGCGTCGCTTATAACTGGCGTTCGGAGTTCATGGTGACGGCGCAGGATTGCTGTACGGTCTTCCCGGTCTTCCAAAAGGACGCTGGTTACCTTGACGCTCGCTTCGCTTACCGCTTCAGCGAAGCCGTCGAAGTGTCGCTGGAAGGCAGCAACCTGCTCAATACTCAAACTGTGCTGATGCAAATGGTTGACGGTTCGATGACGAAGTACCCGAACCGGGACGCTCGCTTTATCACCTCGTCCTGGCTGCAGAACGATCGTCGCCTGACGGCTTCGATCCGCCTGAAATACTAAGACGACATCTGACTAAGAGAGAAGGCGCGCTGCCCAAAGGACAGCGCGCCTTTTTTTCTGAATTTTTTGATGAGGCGGATGACAAATCGCGCCTTGACCATCCCTGTGTAAGGCGCGAGTCTTACCATGCAAACGAGTCCTGGACATTCCTATGTCCGACGGACCAGCGGAATGGACAGCATGAGAATTGTAATCATCGGGGGCGGCACAGCCGGATGGATGACTGCTGTAGGCCTGACGCGCGCCTTCAAGCCGGAATTCGCATCGGTGCGCCTGATTGAATCAGATGAGATCGGCATTGTCGGGGTCGGTGAAGCGACGCTTCCGCAGGTTCGTGACTTCAATGAAGTGCTGGGCCTGAACGAGGCCGAGTTCATGCGCGAGACCAATGCGACGTTCAAACTGGGTATCGAGTTCTGCGACTGGGCTGAATATGGCGACAGCTATATCCATCCGTTCGGCATTCACGGCCAGGCGATCAGCAATGTGCCGTTTTTCCAATGTTACCAACGGGTTCGCCAAGCGGGCCATGACCTGAATATCGACGATTTCTCGTATCCCATCGTCGCCTGCCGGCAGAACAAATTTGATTTTCCGTCGACGGATCAGCGTTCGATCCGCTCGACCTATTCTTACGCCTATCATTTCGATGCCTTCCTGTATGCCCGTTACCTCCGCAAGTGGGCGGAAGCGCAAGGCCTGAAGCGGACCGAAGGCAAGGTGGTGGATGTGACGCTGCGTCCGGAGGACGGCCATATCCAGTCGGTGACCCTGGCTTCGGGCGAGATTGTCGAGGGCGACCTTTTCATCGACTGCTCGGGCTTCCGGGGCCTGCTGATCGGTGACGCACTCCAGACGGTATGGGAAGACTGGACGCAGTGGTTGCCGTGTGACCGCGCCTTTGCCGTGCCGTGCGACCGCTCCGGCGACTTCACCCCCTATACGCGGGCAACGGCCCGTGAAGCCGGATGGCAGTGGCGCATCCCTCTACAACACCGTACAGGCAACGGCTATGTCTTTTCCAGCCAGTTTACGACGGAAGAACGCGCTGCTGAGCTTCTGCTGGCCAATCTCGACGGCAAGGCTCAGGCGGATCCGCGCCTGATCAAGTTCAAATCCGGCCGGCGCCAGAATTCCTGGCAGCGCAACTGTATCGCCATCGGCCTGGCCAGCGGTTTCCTCGAACCGCTCGAATCGACCAGCATCTACCTGTCGCAGATCGCCATCACGACCCTTATTGAGCTGTTCCCGCGCAAGATCATCGACCCCAGGTTGGCCAGCGAATTCAATCGCCGTATCGACACGGAATATGATCGTGTGCGCGACTTCCTGATCCTGCACTACCGCGCGACGGTCGGTCGCAGCGAAGAACTGTGGCGCTATACCCAGAACATGCGCGTACCGGATTCGCTCCTCGAAAAGATCGAGATTTTCCGCCGTCGCGGCTATATCCATCGGTACCGGGATGGCCTGTTCTCGCCGGCCAGCTGGATTGCCGTCTATACGGGTCAGCGCATCGTACCCGAAGGCTACGACCGCCAGGCGGATAACCTTCCGCTCGACGTGTTGATGGAAGCACTTACAGAACTGAAACAACGTATCGACGTCAATGTCGCGGAGATGGCCTCGCATGCCGACTTCGTCCGTGACTTCTGTTTCGACCCCAACGCCGCCCACGGTACGATGAAGGCTGCCATGGAGAAGGCGAATGGCTGAGGCAAAGCCGGTCCGCAGAATCGTTATTCTCGGGCGTGACGAGTCGTTGTGGCTGTCGGCCAATACCCTGCTGCGCGCTTTCTCACAGGCGGGCATCGAGGTGACGGCGGTCGAACTTCCATCCCTTGTGAGACCAGGCGACGTGTACCCGACCTTGCGGATGCAGGAGGGATTTCACAGCCTGCTGGGGCTTGATGAAAAAGCACTTATGCGTTCGTCCCAGTCCACCTTCAGCCTGGGTCAGAGATTCTCCAACTGGGCAAAGACACGGCCGCCATTTTTCCTGGCCCACGGCGTCTATGGGACGCGGTTCGAACGCGTGGATTTCCATCACTATTGGGTCAAGGCTCGGGCGCAGGGCCTGAAGGCCGACTATGAAGATTTTTCGCTTGCCGCCGCAGCCGCGAAGCAGGGACGCTTCTTCATTCCAGATGAGGAAACCGATAGTTTCGCCCTCAGCGATTACGCGTACAATCTGGGCGCCGCTGGCTATTGCCAGGTCCTGAAACAGGTCGCCCTCCAGCGCGGGGCCACCCACGTGGCCGGGCGATTTGCCGAAGCCATGCGGGATGCGGATACCGGCTTCATCACCGGCTTGCTGCTGGCCAATGGTCAGACGGTGGAAGGCGACCTGTTTATCGACGCGTCCGGTGAGGAAAGCCTTCTCCTCGGACGGACGCTGGGGGTTCGCTTTCAGTCATGGGATTGGTTCAACTGCGATCGCGTGCTCACCGCCTATGCGCAGCCCTTATCGCCCTTACCGTCTTTTAACCAGGTGTCGGCATTCCGTTCCGGCTGGGTCGGATGTTATCCGTTGCGCGATCGCACCGCTGTTCAGCAGGTTTACCCCAGCGCCGACATGAGCGAACAGGAAGCGCTGGAGGCGGCGACGCTGGTGTCGTCATATCGCCTCAGCGACCCGGCGGTTACAAAGCTGAATGCCGGCGTCCGTCAACAATTCTGGTCGGGGAACTGTATCGGCATCGGAGAGGCCTCCGCGGTCTTCGATCCGATCGACAATGTTCGCATGCATGTCAACCTGGTGGGCTTGTCGCATCTGGTTTCACTGCTCCCGGCAGACAGCCATATGGCGGCGGAGCGCGATGAATATAATCGTAATGTCGGGACAACCTTGGAACGCATGCGCGATTTCCAGATCTGCCATTACAAGCTCAACCAGCGGTTTGACCAGCCGTTCTGGGACTACTGCCGCGCGATGTCGCTGCCGGACCGGCTGCAGTACAAGCTCGACCTGTTCGCCGCGCGTGGCGTTATGGCGGTCTATGATGACGAAGTGTTCGAAGACGGGGACTGGGTGGCCATGCTGATCGGCCACGGTCTGATCCCGGCCGCCTACGACCTGCTGGCCGACCAGGTACGGGACGAGGATGTTATCCGCCGGTTCCAGCAGATTCTCGGCTTTATCCGGGCCAATGTCGAACGCATGGGACCGATGGAAACTCATCTCGGCATGGCTCTGCCGGCAAATGCCGGATCGCGATAGTCATACAACCATATGCACCGGGAGAGACATGTGGAGTCAAAAGTAAGGTCAATCGTTATCGTCGGCGGCGGGTCGGCAGGCTGGATGACGGCCGCGGCATTTGCCAAGGCGCTGGGAACGCAGGGCTATGAAATCACGCTGGTCGAATCCGAAGAGATCGGGACGGTCGGCGTCGGTGAGGCGACAATTCCGCCAATCATGCGCTACAACAGCTTCCTTGGCATCAGCGAGTACGAGTTCATTCGCGAGACCAATGCCACTTTCAAGTTGGGGATCGAATTTGTCGACTGGCAGAAGAATGGGGTCACCTATTTTCATCCCTTCGGCTTTTTCGGCCGGGAAATGGATGGCTTCAGCTTTCCTAATTACTTTCTTCGGGAGTATCACCGCCGCGGCGGCGGCGCGTTCGATATCGGCAAGTACAATGCCGAAACCGAGGCGGCCCTGCAGGGGCGTTTCGGCCAGGTAAAGCCGGAGGCCGGAAAGCCCGACATTAATTACGCTTATCAGTTCGACGCCGCCCTCTATGCACGGTACTTACGCAAGTATTCGGAGGCACGCGGCGTCGTCCGGAAAGAAGGCAAAATTGTCAAGGTCAACCAGAATGCTGAGACCGGCTACCTGACTTCGGTCGAAATGCATGATGGCCGAGTCATTCCTGGCGACCTGTTCATCGACTGCTCGGGTTTCCGTGGCCTTCTGATCGAAGAGACGCTGAAATGCGGTTATGCCGACTGGAGCCAGTGGCTGCCCAACAATCGCGCGGCTGCGGTTCCGTGTGAGCGCACGGCCGATCTTACGCCCTATACGCGGGCGACGGCGCGTGAGGCCGGGTGGCAGTGGCGTATCCCTTTGCAGCATCGCACCGGCAACGGCTACGTTTTCTGCAACAATTTCATCAGCGAGGACGAGGCCGCACAGACGCTCCTCACGCGCCTGGACGGCAAACCGATGGCCGATCCAAAAATCCTGCGCTTCGTGACTGGCCACCGCAAGCGCTTCTGGGAAAAGAACGTTGTAGCGCTCGGTCTCGCCAGCGGCTTCCTGGAACCGCTCGAATCGACCAGCATCCATCTGGTCCAGGCGGGCGCGTTCAAGTTCCTGGCCCTGTTCCCGCGTAACGGTTTCAATCCCCGGATTGTTGAAGAATATAACCGGCAGATGCTGTTCGATTACAACAACGTAAAGGACTTTATCATTGCACACTACAAGGTGACCCAGCGCGACGACACGCCGTTCTGGCAATATGTGCGCGACATGGAGGTGCCAGACTCGTTGAAAGAGCGTCTGGACGTCTACCAGTCGACAGGCCAGACGCTCAGCAATGAACGCGAATTGTTCCGGGAGGTCAGTTGGTACGCCGTCCTCAGCGGGCAGGGGTTAATCCCGCAGGACTATCACCCTGCCGCCGACGCCATGGACGAGGACGATCTGCGCCTGCAACTGGGGCGGTGGCGGTCGGCTGTTCTTGACCGGGTCAAGAGCCTGCCGACCCATGAGGAGTTCATCCGGAAGAATTGCGCGTCCGAGGCACTGAAAATGCGTGATGCCGGTTAGGTTATACGGTATCCAGGGGCCTTATGACCATGCAGACCCTTACCGTTGGCAATGAACAAACCCGTGTCGTAGTCATCGATAATCTGGTCCAGGAGCCGGACGCACTGGTCGATCAGGCGGCGCAAATGGCGCCGTTTCCTGCGGTCGAAGGAAACTTCTATCCTGGCTTAAGGCGTGTGATCATGCCGGGTGACGGCATGGCGTTCGATTATGCTCAGGCGATTTTTCGCAGTGTTGCGCCGCTTATCGGCAGAATCTACGGTGTCGGTGAACTGGAGCTGATTGAGGCCAGTTTCTCATTGGTGACTACTCCGGCCGAGGCTCTGCATGCCCGCCAGTCGCGACCGCATGTCGACGCGTACGATGCTGGCTATTTTGCCATACTGCACTATTTAGGCCGCCGACCGAGTGGAGGCACCGGTTTTTACCGTCATGTGCGGACGGGCTTTGAAACCCTGCTTCCGGATCGGGTTGCGGCTTACGACGCGGGACGGGCGCGTGACGAGAAGATTTTTGGGACGCCCGCAGGCTATATTTCCGGGGATTCAGAAGGGTTTGCCCAGGTGGCGAAAGTCGAAGCCAGGTTTAATCGCGCCGCCATCTATCCCGGTAACCTGTTGCATTCGGGTCTTTTGCCCGACGATTTCGATTTCAGTCCCGACCCGCGCCTCGGGCGGCTGACAGCGAACTTCCTCTTGCGCGTAAGGCCGTAAAAATCACGATCTTGTATTGTGAAAGGTGTTGGCAGTAAGCCTGCCTGTGCGCGGATCATCGGTCAACTGCCCGGCGTTCTCGATTGTGGCCGAGTGCAGCTGATTGGCACGGTAGACGACCAGCCGGTTGAAGACCGGCTCGACGCGAAAAATTTCCTCGTACAGATCTGTAAGCAGGCTTTCGGTCGATTGCCCATCACGATCAGCAATTTCCTTTAGCCGTAATTTGCCGAACGTATGGCCCTCGACATTTGAGATAGCCTCGAAGCCCGTCGCCTTATGCCGGTAGAAGGCGGTTCCGCCAAAATCGCCCCCCAGATAATGGACCGTAGCGAAGCTATGCAGGTTGCCGGTGTCGGTGTGCGGAATGGCTTGCCGGGCCGTCATGGCGGCGGGACTCTGGGTGGTGAGACCGAAGAAGCCGTGAGAATGGCGTAAGGCGCCGTGGGGCATTCCGAAGACCTGGGTCAGGGTCGGCCTAAGGGCATTCAGCAACACAGGCAGATAGTTGCCGGGCAGTTGTGCCATACGGCCGGGATAAAAGGCGCCTTCCGGTGGGGAGTGAAAGTCCGCTGTTTCGGCGTAGGCGCACAGCGCGTCGGCGCCTTCAAGTGCGTCATCGACAATGATGACGGGCTGCCGCTCTTGCCCAATGCGCGTGACCTCGATCCTTGCTTTTCGGCTGAGCGAGAGATTGGGTAGGCCTTGGGTCATGCGGTCTCCCCACTATCGATTCGTCACTCTTCTTTACAAGATTACACTGATAGGGCCAATTCCAGCTTGCCGAGGCCCTCGTCCAGGAGGGCATCGCTGGCCGTCAACGGGCACAGGATGCGGATCGTGTTGGCATAGACGCCGCAAGACAGCAGGATCAGACCGTTGTCCTGCGCCTTCATGCACGCGGCTTTGGCGGCGGCGGCATCGGGGGTGTGGCTGCCGCGCTCGGTGACGATATCAAAGGCGATCATGGCACCCAGGCCCCGGATGGCGCTCATCGGCACGATGTCGTTGCGACGGCTCAGCTCTTCAAGACGGGCCGTGATTTTTGACCCTTGCGCATTGGCGGCGTCGAGCAGCTTTTCCTCTTCGATGACATCCAGCACGGCTAAAGCCGCGGCGCAGGCGACCGGATTGCCGCCATAGGTGCCGCCCAGTCCTCCGGTGACCGGCGCATCCATGACCTCAGCGCGGCCGACTACGCCCGACAGCGGGTAGCCGCCGGCCAGAGACTTGGCCATGGTCATCAGGTCCGGCTTGACGTCGTAATGCTCCATGGCAAACAGCTTGCCGGTCCGGCCAAAGCCGGTCTGGACTTCATCGGCGATCAAGAGAATGCCATGCGCGTCGCATATATTGCGTAAAGCACGCATCAGTTCCGGCGGTGTGATCAGGAAGCCGCCTTCGCCCTGGACGGGTTCAATGATGATGGCGGCAACGGCGTCCGGCGCGATGTCGGCCTTGAACAGGTAGTCGAGCATCTTCAGCGTATCGGCGACATCGATGCCGTGCGCTTCAACAGGAAAGGGCAGGTGATAGACGCCGGGCTGCTGCGGCCCCAGGTCTTTCTTGTATGGCACGACCTTGCCGGTCAGGGCGGAGGTCAAGGCGGTGCGGCCATGGAAGCCGCCGGTAAAGGCAATAATGCCATCGCGCTTGGTGTAGGCGCGGGCGATCTTTACGGCGTTTTCGACGGCTTCGGCGCCGGTCGTGAGAAAGACCGACTTGGCCGGCTTGGCGACGGGCGCCAGGTCGTTGAGGCGTTCGGCCAGGGCGATATAGGCCTCATAGGGCACGACCTGGAAGGCGGTATGGGTGAAGGCGTTCATCTGGGCCATCGCCGCAGCCTGGACTTTCGGATGGCGGTGGCCGGTATTGAGCACGGCGATGCCGCCGGCGAAGTCGATGAAACGGTTGCCATCGGCGTCCCACAGTTCAGCGTTTTCGGCGTGTCCCGCGTAAAGCGTCGTGGCGTGGCCTACACCGCGCGGAACGGCGGCAGCACGGCGGGCGGCGAGATCGGCATTGTGGGTCATGGGACGGCTCCGTTGGAAGCCAATCGATAACAAATGTGATCACAATTTGCCAGCGCGGAGCGCGGGAGAATTGAAGGAAGGATTATCCACAGATTGCGCAGATGCGCGCTGACGCGCGCCACACAGATTGTCCGAGCAAGCTGACAAAGCCGCGCGCAGATAATGATCACTTCGACAGCGCTTTGCGCTGTCCTCAAATTCATCTAACCACAGGCCTAATCCCACGCTCGGAAAATCTGTGTGGATGTGCCTTTAGGCACATCCATCTGTGCAATCTGTGGACATACTTCTCAAGATCGGCGCCGCGCGTACTGCGCCCAATAGAAGAGGGAGCGGGCCGGGAATCCGCTCCCTCCGTCACGGTCCACCGTGACACCTCGCCAGGGGGTGGCGAGGATTCTGTACCGGAGCAATGTGCCAAAAGTGTGCAGCGGTTTTGGCTTAAACATTGCGACCAGACTAATGCGCGCTGCTCATATCGACCGGGCCCTTGGGCCGGGGCAGGGTCCAGGCGAGCGTTGCGCACAGGGCAAAGACGACGGCCGCGCCCATGAAGATCTCATTGGTTGCGATCATCAGGGCCTGGCCTTCGACCATGCGGTTGAAGCTTTCCAGCGCCACCTCGTGCGGCAGACCCTGTTGCGTCATGGTTTGCACTGCCGCTTCGGCATTGGGCAGGTGGTTGACGATCTGGGCATGGTTGGCATTGGCCGAGTTTTCCCAGGCCGTGGTGACGAAGGAGGTCGCCACCGCGCCCGCCATGGTGCGGATGAAGTTCTGCAGGCCGGCCGCCGAGGCGACTTCTCCGGGCAGGACCGAGCCCATGGACACCTGGATGAGCGGCATAAAGAAGAAGGGCATGCCGGCGCCGGCCAGGAAGATCCACACCGTAATGCTCATGAAGCTCATGTCGGTCGTCGCCTGGCCGCGCATGAAGGTGATGAGGGCCAGCCACATGACGCCGAAGAAGATGATCTTGCGCGGGTCGTAGCGCGCTGCAAGCTGCGCGGCGATTGGGGCGGCAAAGATGGCGAGAATCCCGATGGCGCCAGTCGCATTGCCAGCCCACGTGGCGGTCCAGCCGAGATTGCCCTGCATCCACAGTGGCCCCAGCACGTTGATGGCGAAGAAGGAGCCGATCATCAGCGCCATGCACACCA
>CBFGPQ010000004.1:0-71898 GCA_965650705.1 uncultured Asticcacaulis sp.
CGGTCGTTACCCACGGCCACGCCGACCACGCCCGCTCAGGCCACGGCCACGTCTTTGCCACGCCTGAGACCTTAGCGATCATGCGCAGCCGCTATGGCGAAGAGCACTTCAACGGCGCTGAACATCCCATGACTTACGGTCAGGCGCTGGAGGTCAACGGGGTGAGGGTGTCGTTGCATCCGGCGGGGCACATATTGGGCAGCGCGCAGGCCAGGCTGGAATATGACGGCAGCAGCATCGTCTTTTCGGGCGACTATAAGCGCCGCTTTGATCCTACGTGCCGGCCGTTTGAGCCCGTGCCTTGCGATGTCTTTGTCACCGAAGCGACCTTTGCCCTGCCGGTGTTTCGTCATCCGCCCCTAGAGGATGAAATCGCGCGTTTGCTGGCGTCGCTGGAGCAGTTTCCCGACCGTTGCCATCTGGTCGGCGTCTATGCGCTCGGTAAATGCCAGCGGCTGATGGTGGCGCTACGTCAGGCAGGGTATGGCGAGACCATCTATCTGCACGGTGCCATGGTCAGGCTGTGCGAGCTTTATGAGCAGTTGGGCGTGGCGCTTGGGCCATGGGAGGTAGTGACGCCTGAGAATGCCAGGACGCTGGCGGGCAGGGTGGTCCTGTGCCCGCCATCAGCCTTGAAGGATCGCTGGTCACGCAAGCTGCCGGAAGTGCTGACGGCGGCGGCGTCAGGCTGGATGCGCATCCGGGCGCGCGCCAAGCAGAAGGGCGTCGAGCTGCCCCTGGTCATTTCGGATCACGCCGATTGGGACGAACTTCTGGAAACCTTGAAGGATGTCGGCGCTCCGGAGGTCTGGGTGACTCACGGTCGCGATGACGCGCTGGTCTATGCGGCGCACGAGATGGGCTTGAAGGCGCAGGCGCTGCATCTGCTCGGTTATGAGGATGACAGCGAATGATGCTTTGCTCGGACGGTATGCCCCTCACCCTAGCCCTCTCCCCATTAATGGGGAGAGGGAACGACAGCGCCCCCTCTCCCTGCTTGCGGGGAGAGGGTTGGGGTGAGGGGCAAACGACAAAAACCGGAGGCTCAGCATGAAAGCCTTTTCGCGCCTCCTGGAACGCCTCTATTACGAACATTCGACGCTCGGCAAGGAACGCCTGTTGCTCGACTATTTCCGCGAGACACCCGATGCGGACCGCGGCTATGCCGTGGCGATCATCGGCGACTCGTTGTCCCTGCCGAACTTCAAACGCAGCATGGTGCTGGACCTGATCCGGGCGCGCACTGATCCTAACCTGCTGGCCATGAGCCACGACTATGTCGGCGAGTTGTCGGAAACCGTCGCGCACCTGTGGCCAGGCAACCCGACAGACGAAGACCTGCCGCCGCTGTCGGATGTCGTCGATGCCCTGCGCCATACGCCCAAGGCCAAGCTGCCCGACTATGTGGCGGGGCTACTCGATCGCATGACCTCACCCGAACGCTGGGCGCTGTTGAAGATCGGCACCGGCTCTTTGCGCATCGGCGTCTCGGCGCGCCTGCTCAAGCAGGTCCTGGCCAAATACGGCAACCAGCCCGTCGAAGCCGTCGAGACCCTGTGGCACGGCGTCGACCCGCCTTATGAGCCGCTGTTCGCCTGGCTGGAAGGCCGCGCCGAAGCGCCGGTGGTCCATGAAAAGTTGACCTTCACGCCGGTCATGCTGGCTCACGCGCTTGAGGAAAAAGACTATGGCCTGATCACACCTGACCGCTATGCCGCGGAATGGAAGTACGACGGCATCCGCGTCCAGGTCGTCCATTCCGGCATCGGCCGGGCGCTGTTCACCCGCACCGGCGACGATATCTCGGGCTCGTTTCCCGATGTCCTGGAGCACCTGAACTTTCATGCCGTGCTCGACGGCGAGCTGTTGGTCCAGCGCGGCGATGAGGTCGGCAGCTTCAACGACCTGCAACAGCGCCTTGGTCGTAAGGCGCCGTCAGCGAAACACATGGCCGACTATCCCGCCGGTATTATCGCCTACGATGTGCTGATGCTGGAAGGCGAGGATGTCCGGTCGCAGACCTACACCGACAGGCGCACGCTGCTGGCCAACGCGCTCGACCATTATCAGCCGACCGGCATCCGCCTGTCGCCGGAATTGCCCTACACGGCCTTTTCGGAGCTGGAAGCGTTGCGCGGCAGCGTTGACAATGCTTCGGTCATCGAAGGCCTGATGCTGAAGCGCCGCGACAGTCCTTACGTCGCCGGCCGCCCGACCGGGCCGTGGTACAAGTGGAAGATCAATCCGAAACTGGTCGATGCCGTCCTCATGTATGCGCAGCGCGGATCAGGCAAGCGATCGAGCTTCTATTCCGACTTCACCTTCGGCCTATGGAGCGGCAATCAGTTGCTACCGATCGGCAAGGCTTATTTCGGGTTTACCGATGCCGAGCTGAAGGAGCTCGACAAGTGGGTGCGGCACAACACGCTGCAATCCTTCGGGCCGGTGCGCGAGGTCAAGAAGGAGCTGGTGTTCGAAGTCGCCTTCGATGCCGTCCAGCGTTCATCGCGGCATAAGTCCGGTTATTCCCTGCGTTTTCCGCGCATCAATCGCATCCGCTGGGACAAGCCAGCGCAGGAGGCCGATCAGCTTCCAGTGTTGGAAACCCTGCTGCCGCCTGGCTTATAGATCGAAGGTGCGCGTGTCGGGGACGTGGGTGCTGGGGGCCTTGTTGTTCGGCTTGCCCTTCTCGCCTTCGCGTGGACCTTCGGCCGGATCGTTCGGCTGATTGTCCGCGATGTCGAGCGGCTTCGGGTCCTGATTAACGGTTGTGTTGGTCATTATGAGGCTCCTTAATTCCAGAAAAATGGAATCATTGTTCTCATTCTGAGCCTTGCGCTATAAGGTTTCGATCATAAAAAACCCCTTGCCAAGGGATGGCAAGGGGCAAGGATCTGGAAGGGCAGGAACGGGTTGCCTCCCAGGAGGACTTGTAACGCAGGCGTTAGCAGGCGTTGTTGACGAGGTTCTCCAGATACTCCTGACGTCCGGACTTGCCGACCGGCGACAGATTGGCGGAGATCGCGTGGTCGGCCATGTCGGCCAGCGACGCAGTGCCCGCCAGCATCTTCTGGCCCATGCCCGACTTCCAGCCGGCGTAGCGCTGCTCGGTAAAGCTCTTCAGTTCGCCCTCTTCGATCAGCTTGGCGGCACCCAGCAGGCCGCGCGCCAGAACGTCCATGCCGCCGATATGGGCGTAGAACATGTCCTCGGCGTCGACCGACTGGCGGCGGACCTTGGAGTCGAAGTTGAAGCCACCCGTCGTGAAGCCGCCGCCTTGCAGCAGCTCATAAATGGCCTGGGTGATTTCCATGACGTTGTTGGGGAACTGGTCCGTGTCCCAACCGTTCTGGGCATCGCCGCGGTTGATGTCGATCGAGCCCATGATGCCCAGGGCAACCGCCGTGGCGATTTCATGCTCGAAACTGTTGCCGGCCAGCGTGGCGTGGTTGGCTTCGATATTGACCTTCACCTCGTTTTCCAGGCCGTAGTTCTTCAGGAAGCCGAAAACGGTGGCGGTGTCGCGGTCGTACTGGTGCTTGGTCGGTTCATGCGGCTTGGGCTCGATCAGGATGGTGCCGTTGAAACCGATCTTCTTCTTGTGCTCGACGACCATGTTGAGGAAGCGGCCGAGCTGGTCCAGCTCCTGCTTCAGGTTGGTGTTGAGGATGGTGTCATAGCCTTCGCGGCCGCCCCACAGGACGTAGTTGACGCCGCCCAGCTTGTGCGTCGTTTCCAGCATTTCGCGAACCTGCAGCGAGGCCCAGGCAACGACGTCCGGATCGGGATTGGTGGCGCCACCGGCCATGTAGCGCGGATGCGAGAACAGGTTGGCGGTGCCCCACAGCAGCTTCACGCCCGTACGCTCCTGATGCTTGGCCAGGACGTCGGCGATGTGCGCCAGGTTGGACTTGTATTCGGCCGGCGTCGGTGCGTCAGCCATGGCATCGACATCGTGGAAGCAGTAGAACGGCGCGCCCAGGCGCTCGAAGAAGGCAAAGGCGTTTTCGGCGCGCTGTTCGGCCGCGGCCTTGGTCATGGCGACGCCCGGCTTCCACGGACGGTCGAATGTGCCGGCGCCGAAGATGTCGTTGCCCGGCCAAGCGAACGAGTGCCAGTAGCAGACCGCGATGCGCAGGTGCTCGGCCATGGTCTTGCCCAGTACGACCTTTTTCGGGTCATAGTACTTGAAGGCTAGCGGGTTCTTGGAGGCGGGGCCTTCGAATGGGATCTTGGGGATGCTGTCAAAATAGGTCGGCATAGTCGTTCCTGCTTTTTTGAAATTAGAAGAGGGGTTTCAGGGCCTGGTACACGGCTTTGAAGGTGGGGCGTTTAGCGGCCATGATATCGGACAGGCGGCGATCGGGCTCGACCACGTGCTCGATCGGCGGGGCGGTGCAGACCGAGGCGACGTCACCTTCGCCGATGCTGAGGCGCGCCAGACGGGCGGCGCCGTAGGACGGCCCGAGGTCGGCGCCGGTGCGGTAGATCAGCGGCTTGTTGAGTGTCGAGGCCAGGATTCTGCCCCAATAGCCCGAGCGCGCGCCGCCGCCGATCACGGTGATGCTGTCGAATTGCGTGCCGGCGTCCGTCAGCACATCCATGCCATCCGCCAGGGCCAAGGCCACGCCTTGCAGGGTCGACAGCGTCAGGGCGAGGCTGTCGGTCGCGGCCGTCATGCCGAAGAAGACGCCCTTGGCGTGCGGGTTGTTGTGCGGGGTGCGCTCGCCCGTCAGGTAGGGCAGGAAGAGTTCCGGGGTGTCCGTGCGGCCCGAGGCTTCGAGGTCCTGCAGTACACCGCCGACCGATTGGGCGTTGGTCGCGGCGACCACCCAGTCGATGCATGAAGCGGCGTTAAGCATGACCGACATCTGGTGCCAGCGTTCGGGGACAGCGTGACAGAAGGCGTGGACGGTGCCCGCGACATTGGGGCGGAATTCCCGTGTCGCGGCGAACAGCACGCCCGAGGTCCCGAGCGACAGCAGGGCGTCGCCATCATCGATGACCCCGACACCGACGGCGCCGGCGGCATTGTCGCCGCCGCCGGCACAGACTGGCACACGCGCCATGCCCCAGGCTTCGGCCAGTTCGTCGCGCAGGATGCCGGTCTGTGCATTACCTTCGTGCAGCGCCGGCATGTTGGAGGTGTCGAGATCGCAGGCGGCCAGCATTTCGTCGGACCATTTGCGCTTGGCAACATCGACCCACAGGGTGCCCGACGCGTCCGACAGATCGGTACCGGCCTCGCCTGTCATGCGCAGGCGGATATAGTCCTTGGGCAGCAGGACGAGGTCGACCTCGTCCCAGACAGCCGGTTCATTGCCCTTGACCCACAAAAGCTTGGGGGCGGTAAAGCCCGGCATAATCAGGTTGCCGGTCAGCTCATGGGCGCGTGGTTCGCGGCGCAGCAGTTCCTCGCATTCGGCGCCCGAACGGCCGTCATTCCACAGTATGGCAGGGCGAATGACCTTGCGCGCCTTGTTGAGCAGGACGGCGCCATGCATCTGGCCCGACAGGCCAACGGCGCGGACTTTAGCGCGGGCTTCGTTGTCCAGAAGGCTGACCGCCTTGTTGGTCGCGGCCCACCAGTCGGACGGGTCCTGCTCCGACCAAAGAGGCTTGGGGCGGGAAACGCTTAATTCGGCGCGGGCTTCGCTTACGACAGTGCCGGCGTCATCGATAATAACAACCTTGATGCCGGATGTTCCGACATCGATCCCCATATACATGGCTTTGCGGCCTTTTTCTTTTCTTTCGGGCACAGCGCATCGCATTCCGGGTTTTATGAGGCCTGGACGACTTTGGATCGTAATGTGATTACTGGCACAGAAGGTTGGTTTGTGGCGTTTCTTACCCGTCAGCGTCTTTTGGTAGCGCTAACATTAGCTGTTATGATCCCGATGGCGCGTACCTGTCAAGCAGAAATTTTTTGCATAGAAGTAAACGGATTTTGCAAACGAAAGAGCGGACCCAATGGGACCGCCCGCCCTAAGGTTCAAAAGGGTTTGTGTTTTTAAAGCGCTTTGCCATCCCGATGCCGTTTTGTGACGTATGCGTGTCGCAAACAATCAAACTGTAGGTAAGGTTCAAATTGCAATTGCGAATAATTCGCAATTAGGCTATCGAGAGATTTGCCGGCAGGATATAGAGGAGGCGGCCATGATGATGTTGTTCAAGGAGCCTACGCTGGATGACATCCTCAATGACGACGCGATAATCCTGTTGATGGAGCGCGACGGCGTTCATGCTGACGATGTTCGCCGCCTCATGACAGACATCCGCCGCCTTTATACGTCAGTCTCACCAAGCGACAACAGGCTGGCGTTACCGCCGGCCGAGGTCGTGTCGACCGATAAAGTGCGCTCGCCGGCATAGCGCAGCAGGTAGTGGGCGCCGCCGGCCTTGGGGCCCGTGCCCGACAGGCCCTCGCCGCCGAACGGCTGGGAGCCCACGACTGCGCCTATCATGGAGCGGTTGACGTAGAGGTTGCCGACTTTTGCCATGGCTTTGACGCGGTCGGCCGTTTCCGCCACGCGCGAATGCAGGCCCATGGTCAGGCCGTAGCCGCTGGCGTTAATGCGCGACACGACGTCCTCCAGTTCGCCGGCCTTCCAGGTGACGACGTGCAGCAAGGGGCCAAACCATTCCTGCTTGAGGTCTTCGGTGCGCGACAGACGGATCAGGGTCGGCGGTACGAAGAGGCCGGTCTTCGGCGTCGGGACCGTGTGTACCCACTGCGACTTCACGCTGTCGCGATAGGCCATCAGCTTGTCGCGGGCGGCTTCGTCGATGACGGGGCCGACATCGGTGCGGGCATCGGCCGTATCGCCGAGCACCAGGGCATCCATGCCGCCTTTCAGCATGTGCAGGATGGTGTCGGCGACGTCCTCCTGGACGATCAGCAGACGCAGGGCCGAGCAGCGCTGGCCAGCCGAGCGGAAAGCCGAGGTGATGACGTCATTGACCACCTGCTCCGGCAGGGCGGTCGAATCGACGATCATGGCGTTGAGCCCGCCGGTTTCGGCGATCAGCGGCACGATGGGGCGGCTGTCGTCCTCCAGCAGCGAACGGGCAATGGTGCGGGCGGTGGTGGTCGAACCGGTAAAGGCCACGCCGGCGACCTCGATGGCGCGCGTGAGCGCGGCGCCAACTTCGGGGCCACCCGGCAGGAAGTGCAGCACATCGGCCGGAATGCCGGCCTCATGCGCCAGTTGTACGGCGCGGTAAGCGATCAGCGGCGTCTGCGGCGCCGGCTTGGCCAGGACGGCATTGCCAGCGACCAAGGCGGCTGCGACCTGGCCGAGGAAGATGGCCAGCGGGAAGTTCCACGGCGCGATGCAGGCAAAGACGCCGCGGCCGGTCAGACGCGTTTCGTTGTGCTCGCCGGTTGGTCCGGGTAGGATTTCGGGCGCGAACTGTTTGCGGGCATTGACGGCGTAATAGCGGCAGAAGTCGACGGCTTCACGGATTTCGGCGACGGCATCCGCCAGAGTCTTGCCGGCTTCGTGGACGCACAGGCCGATCAACTCCAGACGGTTGGCCTCTAACGCGTCGGCCAGGCGTTTCAGGCAGGCGGCGCGATCTTCCACCGGCGTGGAGTCCCAACGCGCGGCGGCAGCGTGGGCGGCTTTGGCGGCGCGGCGGACGTCGTCGGGTGTGGCTTCGACGATCGTGCCGACTGTCTGCGCAGGGTTGGCCGGACGGGTGACCGGTTTGGCCTTGCCGCTGATCGGCTTTCCGGAAACGAGGGCTGAGGCCGTATAGGTCTTGGGCGCGCCGACGGCGGCCAGGGTTTTGTCGAGCGTCGCGCGATCGTTGAGGTCGAGGCCTGTGGAGTTTTTGCGGCCGGGAAAGATATCGGCGGGCAGGGGGATGGCCGGATGCGGACGGCCCTCCACCCTGGCGATGTGCTCCGCCGGATCGGCCAGAAGCGTCGCCTCGTCGACGGTCGGATCGGCCAACTGGTGGACGAAGGACGAATTGGCGCCGTTTTCCAGCAGGCGGCGGACCAGATAGGCCAGCAGGTCCTTGTGGCCACCGACCGGGGCATAGGTGCGGCAATTATAACCAAGGTCGCGCACCAGCCGCTCGTGCAGGCCTTCGCCCATGCCGTGCAGGCGCTGGAATTCGAAGTCGCGACGCGTGCCCGCCCAGGTCATCAGGGTGGCGACCGTGAGGGCATTATGGCCGGCAAAGGCCGGATAGATGTGCGAGGCGTCGAGCATGTCGCGCGCACACGCCAGGTACGACACGTCGGTCGCCGCCTTACGCGTGAAAAGGGGGTAATCGCTCAAACCCTCGACCTGGGTCTTCTTGATCTCGGCGTCCCAATAGGCGCCCTTGACCAGCCGGACCTTGAGGCGATGGCCTGTATCCTTGCCGACCTCCTGCGCCCAGGCGATCAGCGGGCGCGCGCGTTTGCCATAGGCCTGCGCCGCCATGCCGAAGCCGTCCCAGGCCTTCAGCAGCGGATCGCGCAGCACGCCCTCGATGATGTCGAGCGACATGATCAGGCGTTCGCTTTCTTCGGCGTCGACAGTCAGGTCGATGCCCGAAGACGCGGCGCGCAGCGCCAGGTGGCGGATGCGCGCTGTCAGCTCGGGCACGCAGGCCGCAGCGTTGGCGACTTCGTAACGCGGGTGCAGGGCCGACAGCTTGACCGATACCGAATGGCCGGTATTGCCGGCCTTGCCGACGGCATCGATGGCGGCTTCATAGGCGGCGAAATAGCGGTCGGCATCGGCAAAGGTCCTAGCGGACTCGCCCAGCATGTCGAAGGAAGCGGTAAAGCCCTTGTTTTCGGGTTTGGCGGCAACATCGAGCGCTTCTTCGATGGTGCGGCCCATGACGAAGACCTCGCCCATCAGCCGCATGGCGACGGCAACGCCCTGACGAATCACGGGTTCGCCGACGCGGGCCACGAGCTTTTTCAGCGTGCCGCCCTGCTCGGGCTCGCCGACCAGAGCGCGGGTCAGGATCAGGCCGAAGGTGGCGGTATTGACCAGTTTCGATTCTGATTTCGCCTTGTGTGCCAGCCAGTCGGCATCGGTGACCTTATCTCGGATCAAGAGGTTGGCGGTCTCTGGATCGGGCACGCGCAGGTAAGCTTCGGCCAGCGACAATAGCGCCACGCCTTCCTGGGTGTTCAGGCGATATTCCTGCAGGAAGCGATTGACCCAGCCGGTCGATTGCGCCGCCTTCAGGTCCGTCAGGATCAGCCGCGCCTGCACCATCGCATGATCGCGCTCGTCCGTCGTTAAGGTGGCCGAGGGCAGGAGCCCGGCCAGCACCTCGGCCTCCGGCGCGCGGTAAAGGGCGTTCATCTGCGCAATGGCGCCAGCGGTGGTCATGACTGTATCTCCCGAAACTTTGGCGATTATGCGCCGGTTTCGGAAAATGTCCTTGGTAATTTGGCCTATATGTCCGAAGATAATTTGGACTATTGGCATATAATTGGAAGTATCTTCGGATGCTGGACGATATCGACCGGAAAATTCTTCGCCATCTGCAACGCGACGGGCGCATGACCAACCAGGCCCTGGCCGAAGCCGTGCACGTCTCGCCGGCCGCCTGTTTCGATCGCGTCAAGCGGCTGAAAGCCAACGGCTATATCCTCGGCACCATGGCGGTGCTCGATCCGGAAAAGCTCGACCGGGCGCTGTTAATCTTCGTCGAGGTCCTGCTCGACCGCACAACCGACGACGTCTTCGAAGCGTTCGGCCGTTCGGTGCAGCGCCAGCCGGAAATCCTGGAATGCCACATGGTCGCCGGCGGCTTCGACTACCTGATCAAGGCGCGCGTCAAGGACATGGCGGCCTACCGGCAGTTCCTCGGTGATGTGCTGGTCAGCCTGCCGGGCGTGCGCGAAACCCGGACCTATGCCGTGCTCGAAGAGGTCAAGAACACCCTGGAATTGCCGGTGTGAGCCGAGGTAAGCCAGCGTGGCAGGATTATTTACGCTTCAAACTGCGCCTACCGGCCTGAGATGTCGCGTTATCCATGAAGAATTGCTTCACGTTTTCAATATGCTGCCACATGGCGACGTAGGCGGCATCGCCGTCGCGCCGCCGTATCGCATCCACGATCCGGTTGTGGTCCTCCGCCCAGCGCTCGTCATGCTGAAATGTGTTAAGGCGTATGTTGTGTCCGGTCCAGAAGGTATGGTGCTGCCGCCTCTCCCAAAGTTGCGCGACAACGACCGCGAGTTCCGGATTCTGGGTGGCCAGCGCTATGGCGACGTGGAAAGCCTGGTCCAGCTCGTCGCGTGGCTGCGTGTCAGGCGCCGCGTTGTGCAGCGCGAACGCGTCTTCGATACGCTCAATATCCGTATTGGTGGCATGGATCGCCGCCTGGCGCGCGATCTGGCTCTCGATCAGTTGCCGGGCGGATAGCAACTCAAGCGGGCCGCCCGCCGGGGCCACCTTGCCCGATGGCACAACGGGATGGCTGTCATAGGCTTTGAGCGTGATATAGATCCCGGAGCCCTGGCGGCTTTGGATCAATCCCTTGACTTCGAGCATGACCAGCGCGTCGCGGATGACCGCGCGTCCGACCTCATAGGCTTCCGCCAGTTCGCGCTCGGGGGGCAGTTTGCCGCTGGCGCGGAATTCTCCGGCGCGGATTCGCTCCAGCAAGGCGTTGCCGACAACCTGATACGGGCGGACATCCCTTTCGGCATCGACGAGGTTCAGAAGTTTATTTCCCGAAATTGACATCAGCCTTCATTCCTGTCCCCGATTGAAAGCCCGGAAGACGCGGGCGCCCGACTTAACGATCCAATTCCCGTAATATTTAAATTGGTTATACAATTTCAAGTGGGATATCCGGTAGCATAACGCAGTCACATTCTGCCGGGCATCCGCCGGTTCCATGATTTTGAATTATGAACTTCGCTTATTTGGTACAATTTTTCCATAAAAAAATAGTTTTGAATTTTCGTGCTAAACGTGACAATGACATGTCATATGTCAAATTGGCCCGCCAATTTAGCCGGGTAGCCTGCTTGTCTGACCTTCAAGGTCTCCGAGGGGCGCTTTTTTGAAACGGAATGCTCATGCCCAAGACAGTCTCGCGGCGTCAGGTCATCATTCAGGCAATGGGGTTCGCCGGCCTTGCTGGCGCCACGGCGCTGCCGGGCTGGGCACGGGTCGCGGACAAAGAGGCCAGCGCCGCCGTTGTGCGGCGGTTTATTGGAAAACGTGCGGCCGCCATTTCGTTGCGCGTCGCTGCGGGACAAACCGGGACGCCCTGGTACAAGGTCGCCGTAAGGGGCGGACGGCTCGAGGTCGAAGGATCGAGCCCCGTTGCCGTGACGCGGGGTGTCTACAGCTACCTCAAAACAAACGGTCTGGCGCAGGTCAGTTGGGAAGGGCAGCGCGCGGCGATGCCCGCCCGGTGGCCGGAGGCCGGGACCGGCCGCGTCGAAACCCCTTTCGGGCACCGCGTCTATATGAACACCTGTACCTTCGGCTATACGACGCCCTGGTGGGGATGGGAACGTTGGCAGCGCGAAATCGACTGGATGGCGCTACACGGCATCGACATGCCGCTCGCCATGGAAGGGCAGGAGTTCGTTTGGCAGGCCCTTTGGCGCGAGCTGGGGCTGAACGAGGATGAGCTGGCAGCCTATTTCTCGGGGCCGGCCTTTACGCCCTGGCAGCGCATGGGCAACATCGAAGGCTACGATGCGCCTTTGCCGCAGGCGTGGATCGAAAAGAAACGCGACCTGCAGGTCCGTATCCTCGGACAGATGCGCGCCCTGGGCATGACGCCCATCCTTCCGGCCTTCGGCGGCTATGTTCCGAAGGCATTCGCCGAGAAGCACCCGGATGCGCGGATCTATCGGATGAGGGCCTGGGAAGGGTTCCACGAAACCTACTGGCTCGATCCGGCCGATCCGTTGTTCGCCAAGCTGGCGGGACGCTTCATCGCGCTGTACACGAAGACCTATGGACCGGGGCAATACTATCTGGCGGACTCGTTCAATGAGATGCTGCCGCCGATCGCCCCCGATGGTTCCGATGCCGCCGAAGCCGGCTATGGCGATTCGACCGCCAACAAAAACGCGGTCGCCGAGGTCGATCCCGCGCTGAAAGCCGCGCGCCTCGCCGACTACGGCCTGGCGCTTTACGACGCGATCCGGCAGGCGCAACCGGACGCCGTCTGGGTGATGCAGGGCTGGCTCTTCGGCGCCGACAAGGCCTTCTGGACGAGCGAAACCATCGATGCCTTCCTGAGCCGGGTGCCTGATGACAAGCTCATGGTCCTGGATATCGGCAATGACCGCTATCCCGACGTCTGGACGCGCGCCGAGGCCTTCAAGGGCAAGTCGTGGATCTATGGCTATGTCCACAATTACGGCGGATCGAACCCCGTCTATGGCGACCTCGACTTTTACCGCCGCGACGTGACGGCGCTTGAGCACAATACGCAAACCCGCAATCTGAAGGGGTTTGGCGTCTTTCCGGAAGGTCTGCACAACAATTCAGTCGTGTACGAGTATCTTTACGACCTGGCCTGGGGCGAAGGAAAAGCCTCGGTGCACCAATGGCTCGCGGGCTATACGCGGGCGCGGTACGGCAAGTCCTCGCCCGCGCTGATGTCGGCCTGGAGCGATCTGGCGTCGGCTGTTTATAGGACGCGCTACTGGACCCCGCGATGGTGGAAAAGCCGGGCAGGGGCCTACCTGTTCTTCAAGCGGCCGTCCCTCGATGTCACCGAGTTCGCGGGTGCGCCCGGCGACCGCGCCCTGTTGCGCAAGGCGATCGAAGGCCTGCTGAAACTGGCGCCGGCGTTCGGTGAGTCCAGGCTGTTCCAGAATGATGTGGTCGCCGCGACCTGCCACTTCGTCAGTGGCGAGCTGGATGCCTGTCTGCAAGCGGCGGTGTCGGCCTATTCCGCCGGCGACCTGGCCCGTGGGGACGATCTTGTCTTGCGCCTCAAGGCCCTGGCGCTCGGCGTCGATGCGCTGATCGGCGGGCAGCAGGAGACCCTGGCGACCTGGATCGCCGACGCCCGCGCCTACGGGGATACGCCGGCGGAAAGCGCCTATTACGTGGCGAATGCCAAGGCCCAGGTGTCGGTGTGGGGCGGAAAAGGCAACCTCAACGACTATGCGTCCAAGGCCTGGCAGGGCATGTACGCCGGCTTCTATCTGCCGCGCTGGACGCAATTCCTGGCGGAACTGCGCCGTTCGGCGCAAGCCGGAACACCCTTCGATCAGGCCGCATTCACGTCCGGGATCACCGGATGGGAGCATGACTGGGTCAAGGCCGACACGGCCTATGCGCGGCATATTCCCTTACATCCCTTGGCGGACGCGGCCGCGCTTCTCAAGGTGTGTGCATGAAACCGGCCCGTTATAAATCCCTGGACGTGTTTCGTGGCCTGACCGTCTGTGTCATGATCGTCGTCAATACCGCCGGGGCCGGCGCGGAGCCGTTCGCGACTCTGCAGCACGCCAAATGGTTCGGCTTCACCCTGGCCGACGCTGTCTTCCCGTCCTTTCTATTCGCTGTGGGCAACGCCATGTGCTTTGCCATGCGCCCGGGCGTATCCAACACGGACTATTTGCTTAAGGTCGCCAGACGGACCGCGCTAATCTTTCTCCTGGGCTACCTCATGTATTGGTATCCCTTCGTGCACGCGCTGCCCGATGGCGGCTGGGCATTCAATCCCATCGGGGAAACGCGCATCATGGGCGTCCTGCAACGGATCGCCCTCTGCTATGGCGCCGCCGCCATCGCGTGCCGCTACCTGTCGGTCAGATACTTAGTGGCGCTTTGTGGCGCATTGCTGCTTGGTTATTGGGGCATCCTGCTCGCGTTCGGCGTTCCCGGCCAGGAACTCACCCCGCTCGGCAATGCCGGCGCCCGGCTGGACCAGGCTATCCTGGGCCTGTCGCACATGTACAAGAAAGGGCACGGCTACGACCCCGAGGGGCTGCTGAGTACGCTTCCGGCGATTGTGAACGTCATTGCCGGTTATCTGGCCGGTCTTTACATCACGCTCAGCGCGGACAAGGTCAGGCTGGTGCGCAACCTGCTGATCGGGGGTGCGGTCGCGATCGCAGTAAGCCTGCTCTGGAGCCTCGGCTTTCCGCTCGCCAAGCGCCTGTGGACCAGTTCTTTCGCCCTGCTCACCATAGGGATAGATCTGGTCCTGCTGGGGGCGCTTATCAGCTATATCGACCTGGCGAACCGGAGCGAGGGGACGCGGTTCTTCGAAATCTTCGGAAAGAACCCCCTGGTCATCTACCTGTTTTCCGAACTGCTGGTCACCACCCTGCAACTCATTCCGGTGGATGGTCGCGGTCTCTACGACTGGATCGGCATCCATCTGTTCCAGGCCGTCCATGCCGGCGCGCTCGGTTCACTGGTCTGCGCCATTGCCTACATGCTGGTGTGCTGGCTGCTGGGTTTCGTCATGGACAGGCGCAACATCATCATCAAGCTCTAGGGACAGCCGTGTTGGAAGACAGTGAGCCCCTCTACTATATCGGCGTTGACGGCGGTGGCACGAAATGCCGCGCGCGCCTCAAGAACCGGGCCGGCAAGGTCCTGGGCGAAGGTCTAGGCGGCCCTTCCAATGTCCGTCTTGGCCTGGCTACGGTCTGGCAGAACCTGATGACGGCGATCGATGCCGTACTGGGCCAGGCCGGCCTGTCCAGGGCCGACCTTCCCGACATTCACCTGGGACTGGGCCTTGCCGGCATTTCAACCGAAACCAATGCGCAGGTGGCGATCGATGCGGGCCCGGCGTTCGGCCGCGTCCGGGCCGCCAGCGATGCCCACATCGCCTGTCTGGGCGCATTTTCGGGCAGGGACGGCGCCATCCTGATCGCGGGCACCGGGAGCGCCGGTTATGCCTTTATCGATGGGGTAAGCCATGCTGTCGGCGGCTGGGGGTTTGAGGTTGGTGACGATGGTTCCGCGGCGGGGCTGGGCCGCGCGGCCGTGCGGGCGGCGCTGCGCGGCCACGACCTGATCGCCCCGGAGACCGACTTTACGCGCCAGGTCATTTCGGCCTTCGGGGGAAATCCCGCCGACGTGATCGCTTTTGTGACAACGGCGACTCCCAGTGATTTCGGCGCGCTGGCGCCCATGGTCATACAGGCGGCGGAAGAGGGGGATCCTGTCGCGACCCATCTTGTCCGGCAGGTTGCCAAAGACATCAGCCTTTATCTCACCCGGCTGCGGGCGCTTGGTGCCGGGGATATAGCCCTGGTTGGCGGCATGGCCGATCCCATCCTGTCGTGGCTGCCGCAATCCGCGCGGGTCCTCCTGACGCCGGCCAAGCAGGATGCGGTCGAGGGCGCGCTGCTGCTGGCGCAAGGCGCCGATACGGGGCTGGCCCGCCTGGTGGCAGCTTCATGATGTTCTATAAAACCCCAAAAATGACCTATAGATTGGTCGAACACATTACCGAGGAGTATTGGCCATGACGCTTCGCATTATCAGCGGTCTTTGCGTTCCGGCGGTGATCGCCATCGTGGTCCTTTCGCTTACGTCCGCACCTGGGGCGCAGGCTGAAAATCCCATTTCGACGCGCTTCAATGCCGATCCGTCGCCGCACTATTTCAAGGGGCGGTATTATGTCTACGCGACGAACGACCAGGACAATTCCGGCAAGGATTGGGATTCGACGGACTGGCGCCTCTTCAGTTCGGATGACATGGCGCGCTGGAAGGACGAGGGTTCCTTCCTGTCGGTCACGGTCTTCAAATGGGCAAAGCCGACCGCCAAGGCCTGGGCGCCCGAAGCCGCCTACCGCAACGGCAAATACTATTTCTATGCGCCCGTCGGGCAGGACAAGATCGGCGTGGCCGTCAGCAAGAAGCCCGAAGGGCCGTTCGTGGATGCGCGGTCCGACGCTCTGGTCGACAAGGCCCGTGACACCAACGTCGGCGCCGAACCGATCGATCCCGCTGTTTTTGTCGATGACGATGGCCAGGCCTACATGCTTTTCGGCACCCGCGTCCCCAAGATCGTCAAGCTGAAGCGCGACATGATCCACCTGGCCGGGCCGATCGAAGACCTTAAGATCCTAGGTTTCCCGGCGGAAGATCCCAAAAAGAAATATGGTGAGGCGCCCTTCCTGCATAAGCGCAACGGCCTTTATTATTTCAGCTTCTCGACCGGATGGCCGGGGCAGATCGTCTACGCGACATCGACCTCCCCCATGGGACCCTATACCTATCGCGGTGTGATCCTCGACTACCTGCCGATCAGTACCAATCACCAGGCGATCCTGGAGCGGAAGGGACGATCCTACCTGTTCTATCACAACAAGCTGCTGCCGGGTGGCGGCGATCACAAGCGATCGATCGCCATCGAGGAAATGACCTACAATCCCGACGGCACCATCAACCCGGTGACGCCAACCCAGGAAGGCGTCGGCCCCGTGAAATAAGGCCGTCCTCTCGCCGGCTCCTACAGTTTGACGACCTGGCCTGAAGCCACCGATTCCGCGGCGGCTTCGGCCAGCGCCAGGGCGCGGACGGCGTCGTCAAAGCCGACAAGGGGTTTGACCTTGCCCGCGAGAACCTCGGCGAAATGGTGCATTTCCGTGCGGTAGGCCTCTGCATAGCGGTCGAGGAAGAAATTCTGGAGCGAATCGAGTGCCGGACCGTTTTCGCCCCAGTGCGAAACCGTCGACTCCAGGACGTTGTCCGCCTTCAAGAGCCCCTTCGAGCCATAGGCTTCGATCCGCTGGTCGTAGCCGTAACCGGACCGGCGCGAATTGCTGATGACGCAGATCTTGCCCGATGGTGTCTTCAGCACGGTCTTTGCCGTGTCGACGTCGCCGGCGGCGCCGATGCCCGGATCGACCAGGCAGGACGCACTGGCAAAGACTTCCGAGGGTTCCTCGCCAAGCAGAAACCGCGCCATGTCGAAATCGTGGATCGCCATGTCCTTGAAGAGGCCGCCCGAGACCTTGACATAGGCGATGGGCGGCGGGGCCGGGTCGTGGCTGATGATCGAGACGCTTTCCAATGCCCCGATCCGTCCGTCGGCAAGCTGTGCCTTCAATGCGCCGAAGTGCCGGTCGAAGCGCCGGTTGAAACCGAGCAGTAAGGGCTTGTCGCCGCCCAGCGCGCCAGCGGCGTTCCGGGCTGTGGCCAGGCTCTGATCGATGGGTTTTTCGCACAGGACGGCCTTGCCGGCGGCGATGGCCTTCAGCGTCTGGTCGAGGTGTTGGTCGGTCGGTGAGGCGATGATGACGCCCTTGACCGACGGGTCGCTAAGCACGCTGCCGAACGTGCTGACGCTTGCGCCGAGGTCCTGTGCGAGGGTCTGGGCGCTGTCGCCGACCGGGTCGACGATGGAATGCAGACGCAACAGCGGATGATCGAAAACATTCCTGGCGTGGATACGACCGATACGCCCGGCGCCGATAACCGCGATGTCCATCATGTGCTCCTCTGCATGGCGTCCTGCGGGCGCCTCGAAATTTTTATTCCATTGTTGGAATGATTATATGATGTTACGGTTATCATTCAAAAGTCAAGCCGCAAGCTTGGAACGGAAATTCTATAATAAAGCCAATTGAGAATTATGGAGCAGATATGCTGGGCGAGGATGAATATCTTGAAACCGGTACTGAGGCACCGGACAGCCTGGAGGCCCTGAGGTCGACGATCGTCCAGGGTTACGAAGACCTGTCCAGACGGATGAAGCAGGTCGCGACCTTTGTGCTGGACAAGCCGGAGGACGTCGCCTTCGAAACGCTGGCCGTGATCGCGGATCGCGCGGATGTCCAGCCGTCGGCCATCGTACGCTTCGCCAAGAGCCTGGGCTATCCTGGCGCCAGCCAGATGCAGAAGGTGATCCGGGACGAGCTTCTCGCCAACCATATGACCCTGGCCTATGGCGAGCGCGCGCGTCAGTTCAAGGCGACCAGCGGTGAGGCGGACGGCGCGACGGACGATATCCTGGGGGAATATGTCGAAGCGGACCTGGTGTCCCTCAACCATTTGCGCCAGTCGATCAGCGCCGCGCAGATCCGTGAGGCCAATGCGGTGATCGCCCAGGCCAGCACGGTCTATATCGCCGGCTTCCGTCGCGCCTTCCCGCCAGCGGCATACATGGCCTACGCACTGCAACGCGCCGGCAAGCGCACGTGTTTTATCGATGGGACTGGCGGATTGTGGGCGAATCAGATTCGCGGCATCCAGCCCAATGACCTTCTCATCGCCATCAGCTTCCGGCCATATGCCGAAGAGACGGTCAAGTGCCACGCCATCGCACTGGAACGTGGGGCGCCGGTCCTGTCCATTACGGACTCGAATGTCTCCCCGCTGGTCAAGGGGTCCGGGCAGGTCCTGCTTGTCCGGGATGCCGAGGTTCGCTCCTTCCGGTCGCTCACCGCGACCCTCTGCCTCGTCCAAAGCCTTGTGATCTCTTATGCGTTCGCCAGTCAGGAACACGACAACTAGTTGTAGCTGGCGGTGAAATGACAATTGCATTTTTAAAAAAGAAGGAATAAATATTCTATATCAAGAAATGGTGGCTTAGCCGTGGGAAAAGGAAACCGACACAATGGATGCCAGGCAGACGGGACCAGACGTTATTACGCTCGGCCGTTCCAGCGTCGATTTGTACGGTGAGCAGATTGGCGGTCGCCTCGAGGATATGGCATCTTTTGCCAAGTATGTCGGTGGAAGCCCGACCAATACCGCGATCGGCGCCGCCCGCCTGGGTCTGAATGCCGGACTGATCACCCGGGTCGGTGCCGATCACATGGGCCGCTTCATCCTGGAAACCCTCGCAAAGGAAGGCGTCGATACCACGGGCGTGGTTTCGGACGCGGAACGCCTGACCGCCCTGGTTATCCTCGGAATTGTCGACAAGGAGACCTTCCCGCTTATCTTCTATCGTGAGAACTGCGCGGACATGGCGATCGATATCGCCGATATAGACCCCAGCTGGCTGGCTTCCGCCCGATCTCTAGTCATCGACGGAACGCATCTTTCGCGGCCGAACGTCTTTGACGCCAGTCTCCAGGCGGTCCGGGCCGTAAAGGCCTCAGGTGGCAAGATCATTTTCGATATCGACTATCGTCCGGTCCTGTGGGGCCTGACGTCCCGGGACATGGGCGAACAGCGCTACGTGTCCAATGCGGAGGTTACGCGGCGTCTCGCGGTTGTTGCGCCGCTCTGCGATCTCATCATCGGGACCGAAGAGGAAATCCGCATTCTCGGCGGGCAGGAAAACGTCATCGACGCCCTCAAGGCCATCCGCAAGGTCTCGGACGCCGTCCTGGTGTGCAAGCTGGGCGCGGAGGGCTGCGCCATCTTCGACAGGGAGATCCCGGATCAGGTCGATCAGGCGCTCACCGTTCCTGGCTTCCCTATCGACGTCATGAATGTGCTCGGCGCCGGGGACGCGTTCAGCGCCGGCTTCCTGCGGGGCTGGTTGCGCGGCGAGGATCTTTATACCTGCGGCCTGTGGGGCAATGCCTGCGGCGCCATCGTGGTCACCCGGCACGGCTGTGCGCCGGCGATGCCCACCTTCCCCGAGCTTGAAGCCTTCCTTGAGACGCAGCACCCGATGTCGGCGGATGCCGTAGCCGAACTCGATCACATTCACTGGGCGACGACGCGCCATCGCGACTACGAATCGCTGACCGTGCTGGCCATGGATCACCGTTTCCAGTTCGAGGAACTCGCGGCTGATCTGGGTGCGGACCTGAGCCGGGTGTCGGCCTTCAAGCGGCTGGCCCTGCGCGCCGTGGACAATCTCGCCAACGGCAATGAGACCTTCGGCGTGCTGCTGGACGGCAAGTATGGCTCGGAAGCCCTCAGCGAGGCCGCCCACACGACCTACTGGATCGGCCGGCCCGTAGAGGTGCCGAAATCCCGTCCGCTGCGTTTCGAAACCGGGCCGGACGTCGGCCTGGAGCTCAATTCGTGGCCTGCCAACCACGTCGTGAAGTGCCTGGTCTTCTACCATCCCGATGACGAGGCGGGCCTGCGCGCCGAGCAGGAAGGCCAACTCATCATCCTGTTCGACGCCTGCCGAAGGTCGGGTCACGAGTTGCTTCTCGAACTCATTCTGCCGCCGGACATGCCGGTCGATGCCCATACCCGCAGCCGCGCGATCCAGCGCCTGTATGACCTGGGCATCAAGCCGGACTGGTGGAAATTGGAGCCCGTCGCCGACATCGATGTGTGGACAAATATCGACGCTGTCATATCTTCCAACGATCCGCTGTGCCGCGGCATTGTCGTCCTGGGCCAATCGGCACCGGAGGAGGAATTGTTGCGCGCCTTCGAGACCTCGGCCGGCTTCTCCTGCGTGAAAGGCTTTGCCATTGGCCGCACTATTTTCCATGATGTGGCTGCCCAGTGGTTGACCGGGACGATCGACGACGATAGCGCCGTGCGTGAAATGGCGAAGAAGTTGTCCCGGCTGGTCTCGGGATGGCAGGAAATGCGGCGGGCGGCATCGGGTGCCGTTTCCAGGCCGTCGAGTATAAAGGAAACGGCGGCGTGAGCCACATCCGGCTAACCATGGCCCAGGCCCTGATGCGCTATCTGGTGGCGCAGTCCGTGGAGACGCAAAACGGCGTCGTGCCTTTTTTCGCAGGCATGTGGGCTATCTTCGGGCACGGCAATGTCGCCGGTCTGGGCGAAGCGCTCTACGAATGGCGTGACGACCTGCCGACCTACCGGGCCCACAACGAACAGGGCATGGCGCATGCTGCGATCGCCTACGCCAAGCAATGGAAACGCCAGCGTGCTTTTGCATGCACGACCTCCATCGGGCCTGGCGCTACCAATATGGTAACCGCGGCGGCGCTGGCCCACATCAACCGCCTGCCTGTCTTGTTCCTGCCGGGCGACGTCTTCGCCTCGCGCCGCCCGGACCCGGTCTTGCAGCAGATCGAAGACTTCGGCGACGGCACGGTCTCGGCCAACGACTGCTTCCGGCCGGTGTCGCGCTACTTCGACCGGATCATGCGGCCTGAGCAGATATTGAAGGCTCTGCCGAGGGCCATGGCGGTCCTGACCGATCCAGCCGACTGCGGCCCGGTCACCCTGGCCCTGTGCCAGGACGTGCAGGCCGAGGCCTTTGATTTTCCGGAAACCTTCTTCGTGCCCCGGACCTGGCTTATCCGCAGGCCGCCCGCGGACGCGGCGTCGCTTACGGCATTGAAAGATCGCATTGCCGCGGCCCAAAAACCGCTCATGATCGTTGGCGGGGGGGTGCGTTATTCCGGCGCCGAAGAGGCTGTGGCGGCTTTTTCCGAACGTCATGGCATACCGTTTTGCGAAACCCAGGCTGGCAAGGGTGCGATCCCTTATGACCATCCGTTGAACCTGGGCGCCATCGGCGTGACGGGAACCGACGCGGCGAACCAGGCGGCGGGCGAAGCTGACCTCATTCTGGCGCTGGGCACCCGTCTGCAGGATTTCACGACTGCCTCGGCCTCGCTTTTCAGGCCGGACGCCGGGCTGGCCGCGGTCAATGTCGCGCCTTTCGACGCCTACAAGTTCGATGCCCTGCCGGTCGTCGGTGACGTCCGTACCGTGTTTGAAGCCCTTTATCTCGACTATTTCGCGCCGGCCGGCTGGGTTGACCAGGTGCGCGGCGCACGACAAAGCTGGGACGCCGCCATCGACGCATTGATCGCGCCAAATGGCCAGGCGACGGAGGCCCGCGTCCTTGGCGCGCTCATGCGCGCGGCCGACCCGAACGCCATCGTCGTGGCCGCCGCCGGCGGTCTGCCTGGTGACATGCACAAGATCTGGCGCACGCGTGTCTCGGGCGGATATCACATGGAATATGGCTATTCCTGCATGGGCTATGAAATCGCCGGCGGGCTGGGCGTCGCCCTGGCTGAGCCGGACCGCCCGGTCTACGTGCTGGTCGGCGATGGCAGCTATCTGATGATGAATTCCGAGATCGCTACGGCCGTGATGATGGGTATCGATCTCACCCTCATTGTCGTCGACAATCGCGCTTTCGGCTGCATTCACAGGCTCCAGCGGTCGGTAGGCGGCCAGCCGTTCAACAACCGCCTGACCGACAGCTGGCAAAAGGTGGTGCCCGACATCGACTTCGTAATGCACGCGTCCGCCATGGGTGCCCAGGCGGAAAAGGTCGCGGACATCGCGGCGCTCGAAGAGGCGATCGGCCGCGCCGCAACCGCGCCGGGCGTGAAGGTGATCGTGATCGAGACCGACGCGACGGCCGGCACCGACGCCGGCGGGACCTGGTGGGATGTCGCCGTTCCGGAAGTGTCGTCCTCCCCGGCGGTGCGATCCGCCCGCGCGGCCTACGCGCAAAAGCGCTCGGAAATCGAATTCGGAAAAAACAGGGAAAATCTCCAATGAGCATCCAATTTGGCGTCAGTCCTATCGCTTGGATCAATGATGACATGCCCGAGTTGGGAGGGGATACACCGCTCGAAAGCGTGCTGAAGGACATTGCCGAGATCGGCTTCGCCGGCTCGGAACTGGGCGGCGCCTTCCCAAAGGACCCTACCGCGCTGAGGGCACTCCTCGGCCGCTTCAATCTGGATCTCGTTGGTGGCTGGTATAGCTGCGAACTTCTGACGCGTGACGCCGAGGCGGAAATCGCCGCGCTTCAGAGCCATCTCGCCCTGCTGCTGGCCATGGGCAGCCGGGTCTTCGTCATCGCCGAGACCAGCAACGCCATCCATGGCCAGATGCAAACGCCGCTGAAAGCCCGGCCGCATCTCGACGAAGCCGGCTGGGCGCAGTTCGGCGCCCGCCTGAGCGCCGTGGCCGACTATGTCGGCGCGCGCGGACTGAAGCTCGCCTATCACTACCACCTTGGCACGGTCGTCCAGGACGCGGCGGACCTGGAAGCCTTCTTCCGCCACACCGGCGGCAATGTCGGCGTGACGCTGGACACGGGCCATGCCGTCCTGGGCGGCATCGATCCGCATCAGGTGATCGCCAACCACCCGGATCGGATCGTCCACGTCCATTGCAAGGATGTCCGTCAGTCCGTCTTCGATGCCACGGCTGGCAAGGACGACAGCTTCCTGAACGGCGTGCTGGCGGGGATGTTCACCGTGCCCGGCGACGGCTCGATCGACTTCGACCGCATCATGCAGGGCCTGAAAGCCATCCAATACAGTGGCTGGATCATAATCGAGGCCGAACAGGACCCGGCCAAGGCCGATCCGCGCAGCTATGCTGAGATGGGGTTGAAGACCCTGAAGGAGGCCGCGCGCAAGGCCGGCCTGGTCGAAGCGGTTGCGGCATGAGCACCCTCAGGGTCCGGCCGCATACGCCGGATGAAACGGGCCGGGTGCTGAACGTCACGCCGCAGAGCGCCGGCTGGGAGCGCGTCGGATTTTCGGTGGTCAGACTGTCGCCAGGCCAGTCCTTTTCGGGACAGGAAGTTACGCGCGAAACCTGCCTGGTGCTGGTCGCCGGAACCGCCGATGTCACAGTGGCGGACACGGTGTTCGCGGCGGTCGGCGGCCGCGCGTCACCTTTTGAGGATGCGCCGCCCGGCGCCGTGTTCGTGCCGCCTGGCAAAGACTACACCGTCCACGCCCTGTCCGATGTAGAGCTGGCCGTGTGCACCGCGCCTGGCGCGCCGGACTATGCGGCGCGGGCCATTCCCGGTCCGGAAATGAGCCGGGAGATTCGCGGACGTGGCACCAATACGCGTTATGTTCGTAATATTCTGCCCCAGGACAAAGCGGCGCACAGCCTGCTGGTCGTCGAGGTGGTGACGCCGTCCGGGCACTGGTCGAGCTACCCGCCGCACAAGCACGACACGGCGGAGGCTGGCGTGGAGACGGCGCTGGAAGAAACCTATTATCACCGGCTCAATCCGCCGCAGGGCTTTGCCTTCCAACGCGTCTATACCGACGACCGGTCGCTGGATGAAACGGTCCTGATCGAGGACGGCGACGTCGTTATGGTGCCGCGCGGCTACCATCCGGTCGGGACCGCGCATGGCTATGATCTCTACTATCTCAACGTCATGGCCGGACCTGAGCGCCGCTGGATTTTCCGTAACGATCCGGCGCACGAATGGATCGTCGCCGGTTAGGACGTCGGCTTGTAAAGCCAGCACCTTTTGGTCTGAGACAAAAAAAGCCCGGCATACGTGATGCCGGGCTTGCAGGTTCAGCACGAATTAGGGAGTTGGAAAGGTCGTGCTGACGGGTTCGAGGGCGTTACTCACCGGCGGCTCGGCGCGTTGAGTGAGCAGACGGATGCGGAAGACTTCTAAAAATTCGCGGCCAGCGTGCGGGATCGATCGCTTTAGCCATGCGTCAAGTCTAGGTCAAATTATTGGAAACGTCAATTTCATTTTTATAAATAATGATAATATTGTTCCATTTCCGGTGCGCGTCGACAAAAAAACAGCCTGACCGGAGTCAGGCTGCTGGGAAAGGTCGTCTGGTACCTTGAAAAATGCCAGACCCTTTTGATCCAGGAACAGGCGTGACGGCCGGAACCGATTGTTCCGGCCGTTTGGACCATTAGAATGTGGCCTTGACGCTGGCGGTAAAGGTCTGACCGTCATAGTCGATCTGACGGATCATTCGCTCGTCGCCCTGATACTCCTTACGGAAGGAGTTCGTGAGGTTATAGGCGTCGAGCGCGATGGTCACCCGGTCGTTGACGTTGTATGACGCCGAGAGGTCCAGTTGACCACGGGCGGCGGCATTACGAGCAAGGCCGTAGGACGTGCCCGAGCCATCGAGGTTGTATTCGGAGCGCCAGTTATAGACGCCACGGATGCCGAACTTGGTCGTCTCGTAGAACAGAATCGCATTGTAGGCGTGCTTGGAAATGCCGGGGAACGGCGCTGCCAGGCCACCGGTCTGCTTCGCCTGCGTGAATGCGTAGTTGAACGATCCACCGAAATTCTTCCAGAAGCCCGGCAGGAAATCGAGGTTCTGCTGGATGTTGAACTCTATGCCGCTGACATAGGTCGGCGCGTCGATATTCTGCTTACCCGACGCGAAGATCCGGTAGGAGTTGGGTATCCCGTTCACAACGTCGTTTGCCGTCGTCGCATTACAATAGGTACCGTTCCAGGTCAGGGCGCCGTAGCCCCAGTCGCTTCCGTCGGCCGGGCAAAGGATGGCCGGATCGGCAATGTTATCAACGCGGTTGGCAAGCTTCTTCTTGAAGTAGGCAAGTGAGATCAGGCCATTGGGGCGGTTGTACCACTCCAGGGACAGGTCAAAGTTGTCAGCCGTGTATGGCTTCAACTGACCGCTCGCCAGGTTGATGTTCACGTTCGTGATGGTCTGGGTCAGCGTCGAATCGCTGCTGTTCGAGTAAGAATAGCTGCGGATCGGGCTGCTGGATTGCGGATCGGGACGGACATAGGTCTTGTAGTATGCGGTGCGGAGCACCAGATTGTCGATCACGTCCACAACCGCGATGGCGGACGGCAGGATGTGGCTGTATTTGTCGCTGAACGTATGCCAGGCGTAGTCGGATAATGCGCCGACGCCACCATTGCTGGTCGTACGCGCAACACGGTCAAGAGTCGTGACTTCGTAATCTGTCGATTCCGACCGGACACCGAAATTACCGCGAACCCGACGCCCCAGGACCTCAGTGTCGAACTTAGCCTGGATATAGGCTTCCGCAAGCGTGTTCGTTACTTTGAAGTTGTTGTTTGCGAAGCCGCCGTCGGCATAGAAGATGTTGAAGCCCAGGTCTGAAAGCCCGCCGTTGTTGTATTGGGTAACGGGGCGAATGGCGTTCAGGAACGGAATGGGATCAATCGTGAGCCAATCTGTGTTGATCGGCGCCTTGCCTTCCATGAAGTCATCGACCGAAGGCGCCCGGATCAGCATGGCAGACGTGATGTTCTGCGTCTGAATGCCATAGGCCATGTTGCGGACGCCGTGTTTCTCGTATTCGTTGCTTTCCGACCGAACACCGGCCTGGATGCTGGTGATCGGGCCGAAATCGACCTGGCGTTCGACATCGAACTGTACCGAGTTGACTGCCTTTTCAGCGTACTGGTGCGTGCCGCCGACGTGCAGGAGATACTTGCCATCCGAAGTGAAGAGGTTGTCCGGCTGGTTCGGCGCCCAGTTCCAGTAGCCCGGCTGGAAACCTGCGGTGTTCGCGGCGGCATAGAATGGCATGATGGGCATGACGTTCTGAGGCCCAGGGGTGACGGACTGGAAGTAGCCGTCCAGTTCGCCAAGGCCGGTGTCCATGATTTCCACCAGGCCGTTGCTGGCGGTGCCGCCCAGGGTCACTGTGCGCAGATCCATTTCCGTCTCTTCGGAGTAGTTCGAAGACTTGGTCGCGGCAACCACGCCTGAGAAGCGCCACTTCTCGTCTTTCCATTCACCGTTCAGGAACAGGCCGTCAGCCGACTGCTTCTGCGAAAACAGACGCGTCGAGGTCTTGGCGTCGAAATTGGTGTTGCGGGTGCGCTGGACGACGGAATAACCGTTGCTCATGACGACCGGCGTCGAGAGAGGTTCAACCGTTGCCGTGCCGAACGGATCGTTCAACAGGAAATACTGTACGGTGTCCGGCAGGTCGCGGTCGCTGTGATAGGCTGTAACCCCGAACTTCAGGTTATCGTTCACCTTCCATTCGGCGCCGGCGGAGGCCGATTGCAGCGTACCGACGTTCATACGGGTGTACTGGCGCATAAGCCCCAGCGCCCAGATGCCGTTCTGCGACAGGCTGCCGACATTGGACGGGGCGGTATAGGGATTGCTGCCGAGCGCCTGGGCCAGGGTATAGGTCGTGGAACTGGCGGTCGTTCCATAGTATGCGCCATAGGTATCGGCGAACTGCTGCGCCGTCAGCTTGCTCTGCGCCAGGGTCAGGCGATTATAACCGTTGTAGCGCAGAGTGTCGCGGCGGAAGTTTTCCTTGCGGTAGGCGTAGGTGCCGAACACCGCGAAGTCGGTATTGATGTGCTTGTTGTAGCCGATCGTGTAGGCCGGTGCGCCCAGCTTGCCGTTCGTATTGTACTCATAGGCGACCTTGGCGAAGCCGCCGTCGCGGCGGCCGAGCGCCGGGGCGATCTGCATGTCGATATTGCCCGACAGGCCGCCCGACTGGGAGTTGGCCATCGGCGACTTCTGGATCGAGAACGCCGTAAAGATGTCCGAGTTGAAGGCGCCCAGCGGCGTGCCGTCGGCACCGCCGGTGGTCGTCACGTACGGAGGTTCGGCGAAGGCCTGGCCGTTCAGGGTCGTGCGGGCGTAGTAGCCCGGCATGCCGCGCAGGCCGATGGTGGCGTTGCGGCCTTCGGCTTCGCGGTTGATCTGGATACCTGGAATGCGCTGCAGCGCCTCACCGACGTTCAGGTCGGGAAAGCGGCCGAGGCCGTCCGACGAGATGCCGTCGCTGATTTCGATATTGGTGCGCTTGGCCTTGACGGCGTCGGCATAGCTTTTCTTGAAGCCCGTAACCACAACGACATCGCTGTCCGCCGTTTGAGCTGCCTCTTGCGCGACCGCCGCTTGCGCCGCGCCGGCCAGGATGGTTGCGCCAAGAAGCGCAAGCCTGAACCTCTTCCCGCTGATTTTTGACCTCAGTAACATTGTTTTCTCCTGTAATTTGTCCCGGCAGGATGTATTTGCCTACTGAAAGCCGTTACCCCTCCCGAAGTTCACAGATGAAATAATTGGCCGACCAATTTTTAGTGCGATGCGCCCACGTTCAGGACAGGGCATGTGGCGGCCCTGACCCGACGTCGTACTAGGCGCTTCGACCTTTCCCTGAAACTTTGCGGAAGAACATACTGGCCCCTGATTTCAGAACGGATGTCCTGTTGTTTTGGTCGCAGAGCCGGAGTTGATCCGGACCCTGACGACAGATAGACAGTAGAAGCCAGTATGTGAAATGTCAATTCCACGCCATATAAGGCATGATATTTTCATTTCAAAAATAATTTGAAAAAATGCATTGTCGCATTGCCAGCGGCACGGCATGCAAACGTTAACAGTATGATTTGTATGGTAAAAATTTTGTGTCGATCCAGTCGTCTTGCGCCTTCATCGCAGTGCGTTTCGAAGAATTATGTTACCAAATCACAACAGTTCAGGCCAATTTCACCAAGAAAGTCCGCGTTTCGGCAGATTTCGCCGACAAGGCGCGAAGCCTGCCAAAAGTGGTAAGGCCTCTTGGCGGGTTCAAACCAGGGCGGTCTATTGGGAGGGCGTTTGCAAGACGTAAGGACCATAGTGGGCCGGGGCCCGATCGAGATTGATCTCGATCCGGTCCAGCATGACGCCTGGGTCCAGCGGATAGACCTTGAGCTGGTGCCTGCCGGAAGACAGGTGTTTCAACGGTATAGTCGCGACCGCCGTATTCGTCAGGACATTGTTCCGCCACACGTCGCTCCGCCCCAGGGTTGCAAGGTCAACGATCTGCAGCGGCATGTCGTCGAGTTGGACGGCAATGCGCACGCTTTTGTCCGGGCTTAGGGCGTGGGTCGGAAGCGCAATGATCCGCATGACCGCGCCGACGTCGGTCGACGTGACGAAGTCATAGACCGCCGGGTCCGGCAGCGCTCCGGCATTAGCTTGCGTGGATGGAAGATCCAGGCGGGCGCGAAGCGCGGCTCCCATACTTCCCAGTCCAGCTATGGTTTGCCAGTCTTTCCCCGTCGTGCCCGTTGTGGCGGGGATGGTGACGACCCGGTTGTTCTCCGTGGGCATGCCTGCGGGCAAGGCCGGCAGCACGCGGACATAGATGGGCAGGACCGTATCGCCGCATTGCACGGGAACGGCGTAATCGCCGGCCTTGGCCGTGCCGTCGTAGTTTAGGGTCAGCCGGGCTTCATACCGGTTGGCGGTATCCAGCCGGCCGGAGGTTTCCGACAGGGTAAATCCGGGGACGTTCTGGCGGGTTTCCCACGCCAGGGGCTGGGGCCGGTGCGTATAGAGGGTGACCGGACGGCTTTGCGCCTGTCCGGCAACGAAGGGCAGCGTATTGTTGTCGTTGAACCATTGGCCGCTGACGGCGAGTTCGCACCCGTCCTTTGCGGATTGCGACCATTGCGGCCACACGGGCTGGTCGAAGACCGGCAAACGGCGAGGCGCCATGTCCATCATCTCGCGCCACTTACCGCCGGCCAGGGCGTTGTAGGTGGCGGTGTCCTCGACAAGAGTTTGATGCGCGCTTTTGGCCTCATCGACATACAGGTTCGCGCTGGCGCGGTCCTGTCCGGCATAAAGATCGGCCAGGTCGAGTTTTAGAATGCGCTGGTTGAGAGCCGAGCTTGCGCGAACGGGATAGAGGACCAGTTCGAAAAAGGCATCCTTGCGCGCTTCGGGCATTTGCGCCGCAAGCGCCTCGGCGCGCGCCGTCAGTCGTTCGTAGGCGGCGATGCGCGTTTGGGCCTCCTCGCCGTCTCCGCGGACGAAGTCGCTGTGCCGGTTCTGGGTCACCCACTCGGTCTGCCCGAAGCCCATGAACTCCGGCTTCCGTTCGAAGGCCAGATCATAATAGTCCATCATGATATCGGCGATGTCCCCGGCATGCGAGGGACCGAAAACATCCGCCATGAAGGCGGCGAGGTGCGCCTTGGGGTCTTCCCTGAAGCGGTCGGCATCGAACGCCAGGTCGAGGAAATACTGGGTCAGGTATTCGATCGGCTTGATGTCGCCGACATTGGCGATCCACATCCGGCGCGCATTCAGGTCCCAGGCGCGGCCCATCTGTTCGTGGATGAGGTAGGGATGAGTGGTGCCCAGCCACAGATAGTCATGCGGCCGGCCCCAGTAGGACAGGTGATAGTAGACACCAGATCCGCCGGGCCGTTTCATCTCGTCCGGTGTGCTGAAGCGGCGGATGTAGCCGTAATTGTCGTCGGCCCACATCAGTGTGACGTCTTCGGGAATGCGCAGGCCGGCGTCATAGGCTTCCTGAAGCTCGTGGTAAGCGACATAGACCTGCGGGATATTTTCCACAGGTCTCATATAGGTGGTGCCCAGGATCTCGCGTTGCAGCCCGATGACATTCTGCAGGATGGCCTGGCGCTCGGCCATGGTGCTGGCGCCCTGCATCGGTCCGTCGTGAATGCCCCTCAGGCCGACGGTATATATGTTTTCAAACGCCTTGCCTTGGCCAACCCGCTGCCGCCAGTAATCGAGGATCGCCGTCCTGTTTTTTGTAAAGTCGAAAGCACCCCGGCTGTGCTCGTCCCATTCGCGCAGATTGTTGCGCATCATGGGTTCGGCGTGCGAAGTGCCGACCACGACGGCGTAGTCGTCGGCGACGACGGGGTTTTCCTTGATGCCGTAGAAGGGCGTGGAAATGGTGTGCATCGCCGGCCAGACGGTGTTGGCCTTCAGGCGCCACATCAGCTCATAGACCTTGGCGTAGGTTTTGGGTCCGATATTGCCGGTTTTCGGATCATAGGTCTTGGCGGCCCAGGGCACGAGCCCCCAGTCCTCGTCGTTCAGGAATATCCCGCGATACTGCACCGATGGCGCCTTTGAGGTCAGGGGCGCGTCGCTTAAGACCAGGCGGTCTTGACGGGCAGGCGTCACGTCGGCCCACCATTCCCACGGCGATACGCCCAGCTGCCGCGACAGGTCGACGGCGCCATAGACCGCGCCGCGCCGGTCGGAGCCCGCGATGACGACATAGGTCTTGCCCTCGTTGCGCACCACGAAGCGGCGATAGACCTCCCATTGGCCCGCCAGACCGGAAAGGTCTTCATCGGCTGACCGGGCCAGCTTCTGGACAAGCGGGGCCATGTGCAGCCCGATGACCACGCAGATGTTCCGGCAGTCGGCGGCGCGGCCTGATGCGGCCGATGCCTGGCCGCTGAGGGTCGTCAGGTCCTTCGCCAGCAGCTCCGCCGCCAGCCTTGTGGTGCGGCCGGCGCCCTTGGAATCATAGATGACGTTGGCGACGTTCGCGCCGTCGAAAAGCAAGGTGTCCGCCGCCTGCGCACCTGCCGGCGCAAGCACCAGACAGGCGCCAATCATGCCGCCAAGTGCGGTCGTGGTGCGTCTTTTCATCCTGTTATCCCTGTACTGCCCCGGCTTCCAGTCATTCTAACGCGCAGTTTGGCCGCCTCAATGGGTCGGTGAGATATAAAACAATTATTGCAAATGGCAATATTATGAAATAATCATTCCGAAAATAGAACGGGGATTCCGATGCGCCAGATTGCACATTTCATCGACGGTCGACGGCAATCCGTGGATGGCGCACGGCTCGGAAACGTCTTCGATCCCAATACGGGTCTGATGCAGGCCAAGGTCGAGCTTGGCGAAGCCTCCGTCGTGGCCGCGGCGGTCGTTTCGGCGCGTAAGGCCCAGCCGGAATGGGCGGCGATCAATCCACAGCGGCGCGCGCGGGTGCTGTTCGAATTCAAGCGTCTGCTGGAGCGGGACATGGAGCCGTTGGCGCACCTGCTGGCGTCCGAGCACGGCAAGGTGATTTCCGACGCGAAGGGCGACATCCAGCGCGGCTTGGATGTCGTCGAGTTCGCCTGCGGCATCCCGCACCTCCTCAAGGGAGAATACACCGAAGGCGCGGGTCCGGGCATAGACGTCTATTCCATGCGCCAGTCCCTGGGCGTGGTGGCCGGGATTACGCCGTTCAACTTCCCCGCCATGATCCCGCTGTGGATGCTGGCCCCGGCACTGGCGTGCGGCAACGCCTTTATCCTGAAGCCTTCGGAGCGTGACCCGAGCGTGCCGGTGCGTCTGGCAGAGCTGCTGATCGAGGCCGGTCTGCCGGAGGGCGTGTTGAATGTGGTCCAGGGCGACAAGGTGGCGGTCGACGCTATCCTCGACCATCCGGACATTCGCGCCGTCAGTTTCGTCGGCTCGTCGGATATCGCGCAGTACGTATACCAGAAGGGCGCGGCCTCGGGGAAGCGGATGCAATGCATGGGCGGCGCCAAGAACCATGGAATTGTCTTGCCGGACGCCGATCTCGATCAGGCCGTGGCGGACATCATGGGCGCGGCCTACGGGTCGGCGGGCGAACGCTGCATGGCCCTGCCTGTCGTCGTTCCGGTAGGGGACAAGATCGCTGAAGCCCTGCGCCCGCGGCTGGTCGCCGCTGCCGAGGCGCTGCGCGTCGGCGTATCGACTGACGCGGACGCGCATTACGGCCCGGTCGTCTCCGCGGCGCACAAGGCGCGTATCGAGGACTATATCCAGATGGGCGTCGATGAGGGCGCGGAACTGGTGCTGGATGGCCGGGGCTTCAGTCTGCAAGGGTCCGAAGGCGGTTATTTCCTGGGGCCGACGCTCTTCGATCACGTCAAGCCGCACATGAAGTCCTACCAGGACGAGATTTTCGGTCCCGTGCTACAGATGGTTCGGGCGCACACCCTGGACGAGGCTATTCAGTTGCCGAGCCAGCACGCCTACGGCAACGGCGTCGCTATCTTCACGCGTAATGGCGAGGCGGCGCGCGATTTCGCCAGCCGGGTCGAGGTGGGTATGGTCGGCATCAATGTGCCCATCCCGGTGCCGGTTGCCTATCATAGTTTCGGCGGGTGGAAGCGTTCGGGCTTTGGTGACCTGAACCAGTACGGCATGGAAGGCGTGCGCTTTTACACCCGGGTCAAGACGGTTACCCAGAAATGGCCCCGGGGTGGCGTCGTCACCGACCAGAGCTTCGTCATTCCGACAATGGCCTGATCGCCACCGGCAAGATTGACTTGGAATAAAAATTCCAATTATATGAAATCTAACAATTGGTCGAACAATTTAAGTTTGTCCTCCGGAGGGTAAAATGCCATTCAACCGCCGCACACTGCTGTGGGCCAGCGCCATGCTGGGCGTTCATCTGCTTTCGGGCTGTTCCGCCGCCCCGGCGCCGGATGGTGATACAATTGTGGTCAGCTTTAGCGACCTGTCCCAGCCCTTCTTCGTCGCCATGCGCCGCGAGCTGGAGGACGAGGCGAAGCAACTGGGCGTGAAGGTCCAGGTTCTGGACGGCCAGAACAACTCCTCCAAGCAGGTGTCCGACCTCGAAGCGGCGCGGATCCAGGGCATCAAGGCCGTGATCGTCGCGCCGACCGACTCGCGCGCGCTGGCATCAGCCGCCGACGCGCTCACTCAGGACGGTGTGACCGTCGTGTCGGTCGACCGGCATATTTCCGGCGCCAAGACGCCGGTCCCGCACTTCGGCGCCGATAATGTCGCCGGCGGCCGCGCCATGGCGGACTGGGTCGTCAGGACCTATCCGCAGGGCGCCAGGGTGGCCATCATCACGAATGATCCCGGCAGCTCGTCGTCGATCGAACGTGTCAAGGGCGTGCACGACGGACTGAAAGCCGGCGGCGCGGCGTTCCGGATCGTCGCCGAGCAGACCGGCAATTCGAAGCGTGACCAGGCGCTCAGCGTCACGCAGAACATCCTGACCTCCATGGGGCAGACTCCGCCGGATGTGATCCTCTGCCTCAACGACGACATGGCCATGGGTGCGCTCGAAGCCATTCACGGCGCAGGCGTTTCCGGCAAGCGCGTCCAGGTGCTGGGCTTTGATGCCATTCCCGAAGCCCTGGCGCGTATCAAGGCCGGCGAAATGGCGGCGACCGTCGAACAGAATCCGGGTGAGCAGGTTCGTACCGCCCTGCGCGCCGTCGTGGGCCATCTGAAGCGCCAGGAAGCAATACAGTCCAGGAGCCTGACGCCCGTCCTGATCACCAAGGATAACCTGGCGACGGCCTCGCGCATTTCCGAAGTCAAATAGTCGGATCAGGGGAGGCGACGGCATGGCTCTGCTGGAGATACAGGACGTATCCAAGCGCTTCCCCGGCGTGCTGGCGCTGGATGGCGCGCGTCTGTCGGTCGAGGCCGGCGAGGTGCACGCGCTGCTCGGGGAAAACGGTGCCGGCAAGTCGACCCTTCTCAAGATCCTGGCGGGAGCGCAGGCCTGCGACGCCGGCACCCTGACCTTCCAGGACAAGATATTGCCGCCGGGTGATACGCCATTCCAGCGCCAGGCGGCGGGCATCGTCACCATCTACCAGGAATTCAATCTCCAGCCTTTTCTGACCGTTGCGGAGAACATGTATCTCGGCCGCGAGCCGTTACGCTTCGGGCTGATCGACCGGAAGCGGATGCGCGCCGATGCGCAGGCCATCCTGACCGACCTGGGGCTGGACCTCGACCCTGATATCGAGGTCAGCCGGCTGAATGTCGCCGACCAGCAGATGGTCGAAATCGCCCGCGCCATGACGATCCAGGCCAGGCTGATCGTGATGGATGAGCCGACGGCGGCCCTCAGCCCGCGCGAGGTCGACATCCTGCACCGGATCATCCGCGAACTGAAGGGAAGGGGGGTGTCGGTCATCTATGTTACGCACCGCCTGAAAGAGGTGAAGAGCATTTGCGACGCCTACACCGTCCTGCGCGATGGCCGGTTCGTCGCCGCGGGCCGGGTCGCGGACATCGGCATAGACGGCATGATCCGCCTGATGGTGGGCCGCGACGTCGAGTTCCTGAAGCGGCCGGCCCACGCCCTTGCCGGCGAAGTGCTGCTCAGTGTCGAAGGCGTCAGTCGCCGGCGCGGCCGGCACGAGGCCCGGGGGACTTCGCTGCACGATATCGGGTTCGAGGTGCGCGCCGGTGAAATCGTCGGGCTTGCCGGACTGGTGGGCGCCGGGCGTACCGACCTGGTCAGGATACTGTTCGGCGCCGATCGCATGGATGCGGGCGCCGTACGGATGGAAGGCCGCAAGCTTCAGTTGGCTTCGCCCTGCGACGGCCTGAGGGAGGGCATCGCGCTGGTGCCCGAAGACCGCAAGCAGCAGGGCTGCTTCCTCGACCACTCCATACGCCACAACCTGTCCCTGCCCAGCCTCAGGCGCCTGTCACGCTGGGGCATATTCGTGGATGAGGGGGCGGAGCGGCGGCTGGTTGAGGACTATCGCAAGCGGCTGAACATCCGGATGGCGCACGACGGCGTGGCGATCTCCACATTGTCCGGCGGCAATCAGCAGAAGGTCCTGCTGGCGCGCTGCATGGCGCTGTCCCCCAAAATACTGATCGTCGACGAGCCGACGCGCGGCGTCGATGTCGGCGCCAAGGCCGATGTCCACCAGGTCCTGTTCGACATGGCGGCGACCGGCGTCGGCGTGATCGTCGTGTCCTCGGAACTGCCCGAGGTCATGGCGGTGAGCGACCGCATCGTCGTCTTCCGCGAAGGACGGGTCGCGGGGACGGTGAAGGGCAGCGATGCCGACGAAGAAACACTCATGGGCCTCATGGCGACCGGCCGGGCCGCATGAAACAGGGAAGACAATCATGACCGCATCAACCGACCGACCGCCTTTCGACACGGTGGGTTTCCTGCGCACCTGGGGCACCACACTGTTCCTGCTGCTGCTGATCGCCGTCTTCGCGGCCTGGAACCCGCGGTTTCTGTCGGTCCGCAATGCCGTGAACATCCTGACCGAGGTGTCGATCTACGGCGTGATCGCGGTCGGCATGACCTTCGTCATCCTGACGGCGGGCGTTGACCTTGCCGTGGGCTCGCTCCTGGCCTTTGCCGCCATTGCCGCGGCATGGATCATTCAGCACCTGGGAGGCGCTATCCCTGAGTGGCTGACAGGGCTCGGGGTTGCTTCGCTGATCGGTCTGGCGGCGGGGTTCCTGCACGGCAAATGCGTGACGTGGCTCAAGGTTCCCGCCTTTATCGTCACCCTCGGCGGAATGACCGTCTGGCGCGGAGCCACCCTGATCCTCAATGACGGCGGGCCCATATCGGGTTTCGATGATGGCTTTCGCTGGTGGGGGACTGGCAACGTGCTGGGCGTGCCGGTGCCGGTCATCATCTTCGCCGTGGTTGCGCTTTTGGGGCACATCGTCCTGCGCCACACGCGATATGGCCGCCAAGTTTACGCCGTCGGTGGCAATGCCGAAGCCGCCCGCCTGTCCGGCGTGGACGTCAAGGCCGTCATCGTCAGCGTCTATGTCATCGTCGGCGTTCTGGCCGGCCTGTCAGGGTTTCTGCTCGCCGCCCGGCTGGGCTCCGCCGAAGCCGTCGCCGGCGTAAATTACGAACTGCGGGTTATCGCCTCCGTCGTCATCGGCGGCGCCAGCCTGTCCGGCGGTTCCGGCAGCATCCGCGGCACCCTGATCGGCGCGCTCCTGATCGGCGTGCTGTCGAACGGCCTCGTGATCATGCACGTCTCGTCATACTTCCAGCAGGTGGTGATCGGCCTGATCATCGTCGCCGCCGTCGCCTTCGACGTCTACGCCAAGTCCCACCGGGGCAAGGCATAAGCCGGTAACACGGCCCGGCGTTGCTTCGAGCGATATGGCGAAAAGTGTAAGCGGTTTTCGCCTTAAATATCGCGAAAAAACAAGAACTTAGATCGGTGTGATGTTCCGCTTAAAATCATACCGATCTAGAACCCGAACTTCCGCGCGCCGTTCGCGCCGCTTCTCAGGAATACGACCATGAAATCCGCCGTGATGTTCGCTTCTGCCCTGTTCGTTTCTGGCCTGTTCGCCTTGACCGTCACGCCCGCCGGCGCGGCGCAGAATCCGCTCTACACCTATGTCGATCCAATGGTCGGCGTCGGCAATGACAATGAAGGCGACACGGTGCCCGGTCCAGCGCTGCCGCATGGCTCGATTCACCCCAGCCCGCAGACAGTGAAAGGCAGCAATGCCGGTTATGACGCGCAGGCGGACATTAGCGGGTTCGCGCAACTGCATACGCAGGGGTCGGGCGGCGTCACCACCTACGGCACCTTCCTCGTGTCGCCGCAGGTCGGACGGCCGGAGTTTGACGAAGCGTCGCACCTGTCGCCGAAGGCCGAGGAGCACGCGGCCGCCGACCTCTATTCCGTACGGCTGACGCGCTACGATACCCGCGTGGAGGTGACACCGGCGCATCATGCCGCCCTCTATCGCCTGACCTATCCCCAAACCGACCAGGCGAGCGTCGTCTTCGACATCACGCGCAAGATCCTAGGCGTCACGGCCAGCGACAATGCCGAGGTCACGCTCTACCCCGCCGAAGGCCGGATCGTTGGCCGGGTCAAGGCCAAGGGCTACTGGAACCCGGCCAAGGTTGACATCTGGTTCGTCGGCCAGCTCGACACGAAGCCTGAGGCGTGGGGCGTTTTCAAAAACGGCGAGGTCCTGAAGGGGGCAACGGCGGGAAAAACCGGTCCGGATGAGCGCCTCGGCGCCTGGTGGTCGTTCGCGGCAGGGCCGGACAAGCCTGTTCTTATGAAGGTGGCGGTCTCCTTTACCAGCGCCGAGCGCGCCCGGGAGCTGCTCGACCGCGACATTCCGGGATGGGATTTCGGCGCGGTCCAGCAGTCGGCGCGATCGAAGTGGAACACGGAACTCGGCCGGATTACGATCGCTGGCGCGCCGGAAAGCGACCAGCGCCGCTTCTATACCGCCCTCTACCACACGGCGATCCAGCCGCGCGACCGCAGCCTCGACCAGCCGGACTCCGAACTGCATGCGCCGAACTGGGATGACTACTATACACTCTGGGACACCTACCGGACGGAATTCCCGCTGCTGTCCCTGATCAAGCCGAAGGCATATGCCGCCAACATCGCCTCGATCGTCCATACCTTCGACAAGTTCGGCGCGGCCGATACCGCCATCATTGCCGGGCGCAACTACCATGTCGGCCAGGGCGGCGACGAGGTCGACAATGTCATCGGCGAGGGCCTGCTGCGTGGCGTCGAGGGCGTGGACTGGCAGGCGGCATGGAAGGTCGTGCAGTTCAACGCGCTTGAACGCCGCCGTCCGCGCTATCTGGTCGACGGCTATTTCGCCGTCGGGGACCGCAGCCCGGAACCGAACAACCAGCGGGCCAAGTCGGGATCGTCGACGATCGGCTTCGCGCTGAACGACTACTTCGCGGCCCAGGTCGCCGGCAAGGCTGGTCAGAAGGATGCTGAGACGTTCCTGATGGAGCGCTCGAAGAACTGGCGCAAGGTGTGGAATCCTGACGCGACCAGCGACGGCTTCAGCGGCTTCATCATTCCCAAATACGCCAGCGGCGCGTTCCAGGACCTCGACCCGAAGACCGGCTGGGATGGCGTGACCTACGATAACGTCGGATTTTATGAAGGCACGGCCTGGGTCTATTCCTACCAGATCCTGCACGACATTCCGGGCATGATCGCGGCCATGGGCGGCCCGGACATGTTCCGCAAGCGGCTGGAGCACGCCCTGTCGGCCAACCTCATCGACATCACCAACGAGCCCTCCTTCTCGACGCCCTGGCTGTTCCATGAGATCGGCCGGCCGGACCTGTCCGCCTACTGGGCGGATCAGATCTTCCGCCGCTTCACGGCGAACGCCTATCCCGGCGACGAAGACAATGGCGCCATGAGCTCGCACTATGTCTTCAACCGCATCGGGCTTTTCCCGAAGCTGGGCAGCGACCTGTTCTACATCCACGGCCCACGGCAGCCACGCACCGAGATCCGCCTTGAGAACGGCAAAACGTTCGAGATCCTGGCGCGCAACAGCGGCCCTGACGCGATCTACATCCAGAAGGCGACCCTGAACGGCGTGCCGCTCGACCGCGCCTTCATTCGCCAGGCCGACATTGTCAAAGGCGGCCGCCTGGAAGTCGTGATGGGGCGCAAGCCTGGCCCATGGGGCCGCCAATAGCCGCTTTCCGTTTCAGGAGTCGACATGATCAGCCAGCCCTCGAACCGTTGCACCTTGCGGCGCCGAGCCACGAACGTCGTCACGTCCAGCCTCATGGCCCTGTTCATGGCGACGGCGCCCACATCCGCGGCACTGGCTGAGGTCGCGGTCGCGGAATGGGAGCAGCCGGAGGTCTTCGCGGTCAATCGCGAACCCATGCGGGCGACCTTCTTCAATTTCGAAACCCTCGACCTGGCGCGGGCGCGCGACATGTCGCGCTCGAAATACTACCGGTCGCTGGACGGGACCTGGGCGTTTGCCCTGTCGAAGACGCCGGAAACGCGTCCGGTCGATTTCTACAAGCCCGACTACGATACCTCGAAGTGGGGGACCATAAAAGTGCCGGGCATGATGCAGGCGCAGGGTTACGGCCAGCCCTATTTCAACAACATCGAATATCCGTTTCCGGCCAATGAGCCCTACATCAAGCACGACCTGAACGAGGTCGGCTCCTACCGCCGCGATTTCGACATCCCCGAGGACTGGGCGGGCCGCAGCATCCACCTCCATATCGGCGCGGCGGGATCGGCCTACTACATCTGGGTGAACGGGCAGAAGGTCGGCTACAGCGAAGATTCTAAGCTGCCGTCCGAATTCGACCTGACCCCTTATGTCCGGGCGGGAATGAATACGATCGCCATCGAGGTCTACCGCTTCGCCGACGGTTCCTACCTGGAAGACCAGGACTTCTGGCGTGTTTCGGGCTTCGAGCGCAGCGTGTACCTGTTCGCCGAAGCACCGCAGCGCCTGCGCGACTTTACGGCCGTCGCCACACTCGACAAGACCTATACGGACGGCCTGCTGAAGGTGACGGCCGAGGTCGGCGGCAAGGGCGCCAGGGTGAAAGGCACGCTGTATGACAACGGCCGGCCCGTCCTCGACCTGAACGGCAAGGCCGCCGGCGCGGGCACGTTTGTCCTGTCCGGCGCCGTGCCGAAGGTCAGGCCGTGGAGCGCCGAAACGCCCAATCTCTACGAACTGGTCATCGAGGTCCTGGACGCCAAGGGGCGGCTGGTTTCGGCCACCTCGCGCCGCATCGGGTTCAGGACGGTCGAAATCGCCGGCGGCGAGGTGCGCGTCAACGGCCGGCGCATCATGATCAAGGGTGTCAACCGGCACGAACACGACCCGGAAACCTTCCGCGTGCTGTCTGAAGAGACGGTGCGCAAGGACATCGAGCTGATGAAGCAGGCGAACGTCAACGCCGTGCGGACGTCGCACTATCCGAACGATCCGCGCTTCTACGACCTGGCGGACGAATATGGCCTTTACGTCATGGACGAGGCGAACATCGAGTCCCACGAATATATGAACCGAGGGCGCGACAATAACGACCGCCCGAAGTACCAGCTGGGCTTCAAGCCGCATTGGAAGGCCGCGCATCTCGATCGCGTCGAACGCATGGTCGAACGCGATAAGAACCACCCATCGATCATCTTCTGGTCGCTGGGCAACGAAGCGGGCATAGGTCCGAACTTCGAGGAAGCCGCGAAGTGGGTGCGCAAGGCCGATCCGACCCGTCTGATCAGCTTCCTGGGATACAGCGCGCTGTCCGAAGACCATCGGCCGAACGATTATGTCGACATCTATGCGCCGATGTACGACGATATCGACCGGATGGTCGACTATGCGGAGGATCCGCGTTTCACTCAGCCGATGATCCAGTGCGAATACGCCCATGCCATGGGCAACAGCCTGGGTAATTTCGAGGACTATTGGGAAGCGATCCGCGCGCACAAGAAGCTGCAGGGCGGCTTTGTCTGGGACTGGGTCGATCAGTTTGTCTACAAGACCGACAGCAAGGGGCACCGGATCTGGGCATCGGGCTTCGATTTCGGTCCCAATCCCCGTGGCGACATGTCCGTGGTCGGCGACGGCATCATCCAGGCGGACCGGACGGTCGATCCGGAATATTTCGAACTCCGGCAGGTACAGTCGCCGGTCGTCTTCGAAGGCGACCCGGCGTCAGGAAAGATCACCGTCGTCAACCGCTACGACTTTATCGACCTGATGGGTTTCGATTTCGAATGGGAGATCGCCGACGACGGCCGCGCCCTCGCGCAAGGACCGCTGGGCGGCAATACGGTCAAGGCCGGCAGCCGGCAGGAGGTGGCGCTCGACCTGCCGCAGGTGCCGCTGACGCCCGGGACGGAACGCATTCTGACGATCCGCGCCAAATCGAAGGACGGCGCGATCCGGGGCGTGCCGGCGGGAACAGTGCTGGGCTTCTCGCAATTCATCCTGGGCCGGGATGACAAGGCGGCGCAGTCCGCAGACACCGGCAAGGTGACGGTTCGCACCTCGGCCGACAGTACGATCCTGTCCGGCGGACCGGCGAAACTCAGCGTGGACCGCGCGACGGGGCTGGTCCGCTATGCGGTGAATGGCAAGGACCTGCTGTGGACGGGGACGCCGGACTTCTGGCGCGGGCTCACCGACAATGACGAAGGCACCGGCCTAGAAAAGTCGCACCGGATATGGAAGGAATATACCGAACACCGCCGTCTCCTGTCCGTGGAAGCGACACAGGATAGCGCCACGGTCAGCTACATGCTGGGTCAGGGCGGCGCGCGCTTCGTCACGACCTATCGCATGCAGGCGGATGGCGCGGTCGCGGTGAGGGCCAGCTTCACACCTCTGAAGGACGACCTTCCCGACCCCTTGAGGATAGGGTTGCGCTTCGACAACGACCCCACGCTGGACCGGATAGAGTGGTACGGCCGGGGACCGCAGGAATCCTACATCGACCGGAAGACCGGCGCGGCCATCGGCCGCTTCAGCGGCAAGGTCGCTGATCAGTTTCACGACTATGCCCGTCCCCAGGAGACGGGGAACAAGGTCGATGTGCGCTGGTTCGATCTTTCCGACGGTGCGGGAAAGGGCGTACATATTACCGGCGCCCAGCCGCTGTCGGTCAACGCCCAGGCGTTTCCCTATGAGGACCTCTACCTGCGTCCGCGTGGCGCCTGGACCAGCGCGGATATCGTCTCGCACGGCAACGGCTCGCTGATGATCGACCTGGTCCAGTCCGGCCTTGGTGGCGACACGGGCTGGAATACGATCGGCCGGCCCTTGGTAAAGTATCGCGTTCCCCTTAAGCCCATGTCGTACAGCTTCACGATTTCACCCGTTTCCAGGTAACCATCGGCCGGAAGCAGTTAGAGCGATATGGCGAAAACCGCTGACACTTATCGCCATATCGCTCTAAGGAATCCTGGACGGTGCAGGGTTTCCTTGAGAACGCAGCACTCTAGGCGATGGTGCTGCGGCAATGCCGATCGATAAAAGCCTGGTGATCCGGCATGAGCCCCAGCGATCGGGTGACTTCATCCTCAAGACGGGTCATGCGCCGCACGAGTTCCTCTTCCGGGATCATGTCGGCAATCGGGTGATAACGCTTGGGCATTATGTTCTGGCCATGCATGACCGCCAGCCAGCTTACTTCGCTGAACAGTTCATTGTCGTGGCGGTATTGCCGGGCATTTTCCTTATATACCGCGAGCCGGTCCGCCAGGGTTTGCGGAATGGCCATGGTCCGGCAATAGTTCCAGAACGGGCTGTCGTCGCGTTCGGTAGCATGATAATGCAGGATGATAAAATCCCGGACCTGTTCGTATTCCAGCCGGGTTCGCGCGTTGTAGTAGTCGATGTCCGGCTGATTAAAGGTCTTGTCCGGAAAGTTCGCCATTAGGCGGGCAATGGCCGTCTGGATAAGGTGTATCGACGTCGACTCGAGCGGTTCGAGGAAGCCGGACGCAAGGCCGATCGATACGACGTTCTTCTTCCACGGCATTCGGCGGATACCGGCCGTGAACCGGAGAAAATTCGGCTCCGACAGAGGCGCACCATCGAGATCGCTGTTCAGACTGTCCAGCGCTTCCTCATCAGATATGTATCCGCTACTGTAGACATGGCCGTTGCCGGTCCTCGACTGAAGCGGTATGCGCCACTGCCATCCTGAAGCCTTCGCCGTCGCGCGCGTGTACGGCAACGGATCGCTGATTCTCTCGCACGCCCGCGCCACGGCGCGGTCGCAAGGCAGATATGGACTCCAGTCGTCATAACCCGCCTTGAGCGTCTGTTCGATCAGAAGCCCGCGGAATCCCGAACAATCGATAAAGAGATCCCCCTCGACGGTTTCGCCATTTTCCAGGACAACGCTTTGGATATTTCCGGACAGCGGGTCCTGAACGACCTGGGTAATACGACCTTCCGTCCGCGTCACGCCGCGCGTCTCCGCGTGCTCACGCATCAGCCGCGCATAAAGGCTGGCGTCGAAATGAAAGGCATAGGAAATGGAGGTGAGCGCCGTATTGAGCCTGCCTGGATCGGGACGTTGAAATTTTCCGGCACGCGCGGCAAGGACCATGAGGTTGTACTGGTCCAGAGAGGGCGCCTTGCCCAATTGGGCATAACGCAGCCAGAAATGGTGAAAATGGATGCCGTCCATATTGGCGCCGTAAGGGCCGAACGGATGGATGTAGCTTTGCCCCAGCCGCCCCCAGTTGACGAACTCGATCCCCATTTTGAAGGTCGCATTGGTCTTCCGGATGAACTCGTTTTCGTCCAGTCCCAACAGGCGGTTGAAATAGAGGATATGGGGGATGGTCGCTTCACCGACGCCGACCGTTCCAATGGCTTCGGACTCGACGACGCGGATCGTGACCTCGCTCGAAGGCATGAGTTTCGACATGGCGGCTGCGGTCATCCAGCCGGCTGTGCCGCCGCCGACGATAACGATCTTCCGGATTCTCAGGTCTTGCATGGTGTCTATTCCGGTGGATCTCAGGCGCGTTCGGCCGGGCAATAGTTCTGGATAAAAGCGGCGTGCGTCGGCATGCGCCGGGCTTCGGCCTGCATCGCCATCCGCATCGATTCGAGGCTGTCCTTGACCGCGTTGGCCGGCAGCGTGGCAATCACCGGATCGAAGGTTTGCGGCATAATGCCTTGCCCCAGGAAGACAGCGACCCAACTGGTCCGTGAGAACAGTTCTTCCTCGTAGCGGAAGGACCGGCCGGCCGTCCTGAACAGTTCGATCTTGTGGCGTAAGCTATCTGGGATGCTCATGGTGCGGCAATAGTTCCAGAACGGCGTGTCATCGCGCTCGGTCGCACAGTAGTGCAGAATGATGAAGTCGCGCACCTGCTCGAATTCGGTGCGCATGTGCCGATTGTATTCGTCCCGGATCACTCCGGGCAACGAGGCGTCCGGGAAAAGGGCGACGAAGCGGCTGATGCCTTCCTGGATCAGATAGATCGAGGTGGATTCCAGGGGTTCCAGGAAGCCCGCCGAGAGGCCGATCGCGATACAGTTGTTCTTCCAGAAGGTTTGGCGGTGCCCGGCCGTGAAGCGAATCTGGCGGGGAGAGCCCAGGGCCTCGCCGTCGAGATTGGCGAGCAGGATGGAGGTGGCCTCGTCGTCGCTCATAAAGGCGCGGCTATAAATATGGCCGTTGCCGGTGCGGGACTGCGTCGGGATGCGCCATTGCCATCCAGAGGGCCGCGCCGTTGAACGGGTATAGGGCAAGAGCGGGCCGGCATGGGTGCAGGCGACAGCCTGTGCCGTGTCGCAGGGCAGCCAGTGACTCCAATCGTTGTAACCCACGCCCAGGGTCTTTCCGATGAGGAGTGCGCTGAAACCAGTGCAATCGAAGAACAATTCCCCGCTGATTACCTGGGTGTTGTCAAGTCGCAGCGCCGTGATGTTGCCCGATTGGGGGTCTTGTATGACCTCCTCGACCTTGCCTTCCACACGGCGTACGCCCCGTTGCTCCGCATAGTCGCGCAGATAGCGCGCATAAAGCGTGGCGTCGAAATGGTAGGCATAGCGAATATGCGCGCGTGGAGAATTCGTTCCTCCGGGAAGGTCGAACCTGCCTTGACGGGCGGCGACGGCGCAAATGCTGTAGTCGTCGATCGGGTGTGGATTTCCATCGGCGCGGCTGCGCAGCCAATACTGGTGGAAATCGAAGCCGTTCATATCGACGCCGTGGCTGCCGAAGGGGTGAATGTAGGCGTCGCCTTTTCGACCCCAGTCGATGAACTCGATACCCAGCTTAAAGGTGGCGTGGGTCGCCTTCATGAACGCGTCTTCGCTGATCCCCAAAAGACGGTTGAAATTCAGGATGTCGGGTATGGTGGCTTCGCCAACGCCAACCGTGCCGATCTGATCGGACTCGACCACGGTAATCGAAACGGATTTCGAATCGACCAGGCTGGAGAGGGCCGCCGCGGTCATCCAGCCCGCCGAGCCACCGCCCAGGATGACGATCTCCTTCAGATAAGACGTCATCGTGTGGCTCCCCTTTGTCGCAGATAATTGGTCAGGCTCTTCAGATAGCTTCCATGCGGCGGCATGGACCGGACGGCGCTTTCAACATCGCGGCGTATGCCGTCGATATAGGCCTTCACCCGCGCCTTGTCGGCCCGATCGACCATCCGGTCGTACCTTGCGGGCTTGCGGCCCATTCCGTAGTGCAAAATGAGCCAGTCTTCCGGGGTGAACGGTTCGAGATCGAACGCGACATGCAGGCCACGGCTTTCAAACTGTTCGATTTTTCGCAACAGGCGTTCATCCGCTGGCGTACGCGTGACTGCACGCCAATAGGACGATCCTTCCACTGGCCGCGTCTCGAACAGTGCGCGCACGAACAGGTCGGCGTGCACATAGTCGGCGTCGGCCTGGCGATTATATTCCCGGCGCTCGACCGACATGTCATCCAATACCGGCAGCAGGGGCAGCAGGCGTTCGATATCGCGCTGAAGCAGCAGCATGGGCGCAGGCGTCAGGGGTTCCATCGCACAGGCCGCCTGACCGATGCCGACACAGTTGCCGACCCAGGCCATGTCACGCCGGCCAATATCCAGGGCCGCCGATTGCATTGGAGCGGTGCCGTGCGAGGTTTGCGCCTCCAGGTCGGTCTCCGGCTCACCTACCGTCAAGGTGAGTGTTGATGATCGTAGCGCGGTCTTCGACTGCCAGCCGTAAGACTTCCCTGTCACCTCCGTGACAGCCGGGCCGGGCGTTTCCGCTTCCGTACGTGTCAGGCGCGCACTCAGGCGGCGGGTGCTGGGAAGCGATCCGCCGATCCGCGACAGGAGCGTGCCCTGCGGTCCCGTGGCATCGATCCACAGGTCGGCCGTTAGGGTCTGGCCATCGGTCAGGTGGAGAGCGCCGATATTGCCTTCGACGATGTCGATCGCTGAAATATCCGCGACGATCTTCCGGACGCCTCCGCGAATCGCAGCGCTTTCGAACAGTGCTCCGTAGGTTTGCGGGTCGAAATGATAGCCATATTCCGCGCGCGACAAGGGATGGGTGCGGTCTTCCGGCGGATGGGCAAAGGCGCCGTTGCGTGCCGCCACGGCACTGATCAGAAACGGCTCGAGGGTCTCGACACCTTGCTGCGTCAGATAATGTTGGAAGGTTACACCTTCGACCACGGAGAAGGGCAGATGGAAGGCCTGAACCCAGTCTAGCCGATCCGCTCCCCATTGCCTGTAATGGGTTCCGTAAGAGAAGGCGGTATCGCTGTTCAGAACCAGATCCGGTTCCGAGACACCGAGCGCCAGATGGAAGTCGTAGGACGTCGATGGCGCCAGATTACCGTAGAAGATGTCGGCGCCGGCCGCAGCCCGATCGGCGATCCAGGTGACGCTCAGCGTGTCGCAAAGATGGGGGGCCAGGGCGGCGCAGACCAGTTGCCCCGCAAGTCCTCCACCGCAGACGACGATATGGCGCCCCAGTGGTTGCACAGGTGAAGTATCGGAAGTTTCCATGGTTTTTTTAACCTGCGTGCGCGACCAGTGGGCCGGTGTCTGACGCCGCGCCCATTCGGCGGATATAGTCCATATGTCCAGGTGTTGCCGCTGTCGCCGCCTCAACCTTTTGCCTCAGGCTTTCCGCGTTGTGAACGAGGGAGCTCTCCGGCATCCGGCTCACACGCGGATCATGGTGGCGGGGCAACAGGTTTTGGCCAAGCATCACGGCAATCCAGCTGGGCGGCAGAAAGACGCCGAATTCATAACGGATGAGATGTCCGCGGGTCAGCCAGGCCTGGATCTTTTCGTCCAGGGTGTCGGGCAGCGTCATGTTGCGGAAATAGCGCCACATCTCCGTGTCATCGCGTTGGGTGGCGACATAGTGCAGCAGAAGAAAATCCCGAACCCGCTCGAAGTTCAGCCCCATTCGCCGGTTATATTCGTCGCTGTCCGACTCGAGGAACCGCTTATCGGGAAAGATCTGCAGCAACTCGGTGATGCCTTCCTGAATCAGGTGGATAGAGGTCGACTCGAGCGGCTCCAGGAAGCCTGCGGCGAGCCCGATGGCAACGACGTTGCGGTTCCAGAACCGGCGGCGGCGGCCGGTGGTGAAGTAGAGCTGACGCGGGTCGGCCAGGGTAGGGGCGTCAAGATTGCCGAGAAGGCGGCGGGCCGCGTCCTCGTCGCTGATGAAGCTGCTGCAATAGACGTGGCCGTTTCCGGTTCTATGCTGAAGCGGTATTCGCCATTGCCATCCGGCTTCGAGAGCGGTCGCGCGCGTGAACGGCGTCAGGTCGCCCCGCGACTCACAGGGCACGGCGATGGCGCGGTTGCACGGCAGCCACCGGCTCCAGTCGTCGTATCCTGTTTTCAGCGCCTGCTCGATCAGGAGGCCGCGAAAGCCGGAGCAGTCCACATACAGATCCGCCGCAACGATCTCACCGCTGTCCAGGGTCAGTGAAGCAACGTGCCCGTTTTCGGCATTAAGGCGGGTATCGACGACCTTGCCCTGGCGCCGGACTACCCCGCGGCTTTCGGCGAACTGGCGCAGGAACGCTGCGTACCGTGTCGCATCGAACTGATAGGCGTAACCGAAGGTCGACTCGATCTGGTTCGGATCGGTCGACGGATGGCGGAACCGGTTGGCTTCGGCGATGGCGATCGGATAGGCGTAATTGTCGAGACGCTGCGCCAGGCCGAGTTGTTGCAGGCGCAGCCAGTATTGGTAGAAGGGAATGCCGTCGATCTTCTCGCCGTAATCACCAAAGGGGTGGATGTAGCGGTCGCCGATGCGGCCCCAGTTGCAGAACTCGATGCCGAGTTTGAACGTCGCTTCGGTGGCCTTCATGAAGGCAACCTCGTCAATGTTCAGCGCCGTGTTGAAGCTGCGGATATGGGGCAGGGTGGCCTCGCCAACTCCAACGGTTCCGATCTCGTCCGATTCGACCAGCGTGACGGCAATGGGCAGGCCCTGGAGCTTGTGCGCAAGGGCCGCCGCGGTCATCCAGCCGGCCGTACCGCCGCCCAGGATGCATATGGATTCGATCGCGAGGGTGTTGTTATTGTTCGTCATGCGATGTCCTGCTGGCATTTTTCTTTAGATTTCGCCCCTGTTCAGCCGGGCATTCGATCAGAATACCCACTGTAACTACGCGCCCTGAACACGTATAAATATATTGGCCGTCAAACGACCCGTACGCGGGTCACTGCTGAAGGCAAAATCCGGAGGGATGTCGCCGGAATGCAGTAGGGCCCCCTGATAGATCACCAGCCGGTTGAACCGGCCTTCGACACGGAAAATTCTTTCATAGCGTTCGCCGGTTCCGGCTGCGAAACCCTCGGCCACGCCAAGGCGCGCATCTTCGTCCTGCATGGCCTGGCGCAGTCGCGGCGCGGTCTCGGAATCGACACGTTCGACCCCGGAGGCGATATGACGGTAAAAGGATGTTCCCGTGTCCGGCAAGTCGTGCAGGTGATGCAGGACGGCGAAAATGTTGGGGTCCGCCCAATCGTAATGCGGTAGCCGCTGGACGGTGCTGAGCGCTTCCGGAGGTGTGGTTACCAGTGAAAAACTTGCCTCGAGCAGGCCAAAGCCCGCACACCCAAAGGTTTCGCCGATTACGGGCGCTGCGACTTTCATGGCGGCGAGGACGTACCTTGATGCGGCGTCATTCGGATAAATCTGCCGGCGCCGGCCCGGATAGGCGGTTTCACCTTCCGGTGGAAAGGGCGCCATAGCCGCCGCGAGGTCGACTACCCGCCTGGCTTCAGGCAGAAAATCGTCGATCACGAGCACACGTGATCTGGAGTGACCGATTTCGTGCACGTTCACGCCCATTGCCCCAATTATATTCCCGGCCCAGTAAACACGTTTCTTGTATCCGCGAGCAGATCACAGACTATCCGACGGGGGAAGCCTAAAAAAAGGGTGCCGCGTGTATTGGGCGCGGCACCCTGTCAGGGGCGGACAATTTTCCGGGAGAAGAATTGAAGCCTATCGTATATTAAAATATTCGGATGTTCATGTAAAGTAAATAAGGAAGATATTTATGTATATTTGTCCATATGGCGAGTGTTTGTGAGTAATAAATAAAATTGAAAACTTTAATTACTGATGACCTGGGCTAATTATACTTTTAACACCTGGTCTACGCGCTGGGTGTTTTTGTGTTTTGATGAATTAATACCAGGTGTGGCGCGTGGCGCGGTCTGTGCGTCATAGCGCCACACCCGGTATTGAGCCTATTTCATCGTGGCGCGAATTTCCTCAGCCGTAGTTTTGGCGTCGAAAATTTCTGGCTGTGTTGTCACGCCCGGAAAGCTGGCATTGTCGCCCTTGCCCATTTGGATGACCAAAAGCGCCTGAACAACTTTTCTGGGCTTCCAACGCTCAAGAACCGCCGGCGGAACGTCCCCCCCGCCATAGCCTCCGGTCGACGGCCCCATAGGGACGTTACTTTCATTCGTCCCGCTGCCCGCCGATTGGTCAGACCCTGCGCCAGTGGTCGTAGCATCGGGATTGCCCATAAACTGCCCTGTGCGGGAGGCCATGTCGTCGGAACTACCGACTTCGATGTCCTTGACCGAAGTGCTGAGAACGGCGAACCACTCGAACCCCGACTCCGAGGTAAGTTCGGCAGCGCGAAGCAGGGCATAGTTTGCGACGACGTCGCGTTTCATGCGTGAGTCGCCTGTGTAAACGACGGCATATCGGTTTTCACCCATAGATGACGTCGTGTAACCGACGCCGCCCTTCGGTCCGGATGCCTTGTAAACCGGCGCCTTGGCAGCGACCACGCCTGGAGCTACCACGGCGGTGCCAACTGCCAGAACCATGGCCAGTTTCATAAGTATTTTCTTCATAACGGAAATTCCTTTCGCTCTTCGATACCAGACCGAAGGCAGTCAGCTGTACTTGCCCGGCATTTTAGGCTGACTTTAGGGCCACAAAAAGGAATGCCAGAGTAACTGACAGTGCGAATGTGGTCGGGCCTCGGCGGCGGTGCCTGCAGACCTGAACAAGGGGCGGAAAATCCGCCCCTTGCCAGAGTACACTACATTCTACTTAGTACTGGTAACGCACGCTGAACACGAAGCGGCGGTCGTTCAGGAAGCTGAAACGGTCGACGCGGTCGCCATTGGCGTTAACCTGAGCTTCAGCCTTGTTCTTGGTATCAAGAAGGTTGGAAGCGTTCAGGCTGACCTGAACCTGACGGTTGATGTTGTACTTCAACGATCCGTCAAGGAAACCAGAATCCGAGTAGTAGATCGGGTCGCCAGTGATGTAATCACGGTACGACACCAGGTTTTCCGACCGCCAGTTATATGCCAGGCGAGCTTCCCACTTGTCGTCCTGATAGATACCGACAACGTTGAGGAGGTACTTGGACTGGCCGAGCAGGTCGTCCACCCCGAAGCGGTAGATCGTACCGAAGTCGTCCGGCACGCCGTCACCGTTCGCGTCGATGTACGCGGGCGGAGGCGTTGCGCTGGAGTCGATATAGGTGAAGTTGGCTTGGAGACCCAGGTGTGACATCCAGCCAGGCAGGAAGTCGTAGAACTGTTGATAGGCCAGTTCGATCCCCTGAAGCTTCGCCTCGTCGGCATTCACCGGGCCGCCATAAACGACGTTGACGGTTTTGCCGTCAAGCGTTTGAGAGCCAAGCGTGATATCTCCGCCCTGGATGATGTTTTGCAGATCCTTCTTGAAGACGGCGGTCGAAAGCATACCGCCCTGGAAGTACCATTCAAACGACAGGTCGTAGTTAGACGCTGTGGTTGGCTTCAGGAACGGATTGCCGCCGGTCACCCGGATCTGGTCAAGCGTGATGTTCTGAGCGCCGCGGTCCACGCCGTACAGAGGATCTTCCGTACATGTGGTTGCCGGAGCGACGGGAACGCACGCCGGGATTGACGGATAAGACGTTCTGGTCGTGATCGCCGACGTCTGCTGACCGGCACGCATATCCTGAACGTTCGGACGGCTCAGGTTCTTGCTGTAACCGAAACGGACCAGCATGTCCTGGTTGAGGTTCCATTTCAGGTTAAACGATGGCAGCCAGTAGGCGTCATCCTCGACGGTAACCGTGCGCGCTTCCGACTTGCCAACCTGACCTGAAGGACATGCCGCGTAGTAGCCGGCTGCCGGCGGGGCCGGAAGCTCAGGACACAGCCAACGCGTCGTTTCCGGCAGGTAGTCCTGAGGCGCGTCGTGCGATTCGGCATCAGGTGTCCGGGGAGCATCTACCGTTGAAGCGGTTTGCTGATCCTGGTCGAACGAACGGTAAGCCATGAAACCGTCAGAGTTGAGATCCGTCGTGGTGTAGCGCACGCCGAAGTTACCGTCGATCGACATACCATTGTCGAATTCCTTGCCGAAATTCATCATCAGGTATGCGTTCGTCGTCGTTTCAACAATTTCAGAGATACGAGCCGGATCATAGTTCGGCTTGCCATCCGCGCCAAGTTGCGTTCTCCAACCAGACTTGCGAGTGCCGTCCGGGTTGACGAAGGTTGGCTCGTTATAGACGTAGTCGCGCATCGCAACCGGATCGAGGAGCAGGTCGCGGCGGATAACCAGGAACTCCGTGTTATCGCCCTGGAGGACGCCACCACGGTAGAAGTCCTTGAAATCAACTTCCGAGTAAGCGGGCGTTGCCTGCGACGAGAAGATACCAAGGCCGGTGCCTTCCCATGCGGGCGCGATGCTGCCCCAGTTGACGTCCATTTCCTTGTTCACCTGCGAACGTTCGGAGCGACGGGCGCCGAACTTCACCGACTTGAACCAGGAATCACCTTCGAAATCGTACTGGACATCGATCTTGGCGGCAGTCAGTTCGCCCTTGCCGTCGCGGTGTCCTTCACCGGCATAGAGCCAGAAGGCCGCGTTCGGATCGTTCATGCCCTGCTGAGGACCAGGCGTAATCCTGTAAATGTTATTGCCGTCGGCATCGGTACCGATAACGGTATTGCCGGCAATATTGCCAGGGTTGACCCTGGTGCGCGGATCGGCCGTCAGGGTTACTTCCGGATTGTCGAGGCCGGGTACGATGAAGGCATTGGCGTAGGTTTGCGAACCGCCCCACATTTCGTTGGACGTCGCCGAAGCCGTAGTCTTATGGACGTCCATTTCGACATACAGGCGGTCAGTCGGACGCCATTTGAAGTTCAGGCTGAGGTCGTCGGTCGTGGTACGTTCGGTCCTGCCGATACCCAGAACGGCGACGCCAAGGCCATAGGTCCCAACCCAGCTATCGAAATCGTTCGTCACCATGCCGGAGGTCATCAGACCGCCATCGATTGGGAACTGCGTTTCGCAGTAATCGACAGGGCGCGTAGCGCTTGCTGCGGGAACGTTACAGCGGTTCAGGCCGGACAGCGTGGTGTTGTCAAAGGTCGCGTCTGTGACCGAATACCTTTGGTTGTTGCCACCGTCAGGGAACGACTCAAGCGTATATTCCACGCCCGAGCTTTCGTTGACCACCCGGACGTACTTTCCGGTCAGGCGCATCGTGTCGTTTTTCCACTGCGCCGCGAGGTAGGTGCTGTCGCGGTCGCGCTCGACTTCGTTGGTCCGCATCTGGAAGCCCAGAATGGCGCCGACGGTCTTGCCGGGCACGATCGTGGTCGTCGACGGCGGTTCGTTGGATTCAAGCGGGTTACCGGTCGTCGGGCCGCGCGGAATCGGGGCGGGTTGCTGCCAGCCGTGGATCAGCGACTTCAGGTTCGACGTCGAATAGCCGCCCATCAGGCCGAATTCACCCATGGACGTCTGCCAGCGGTTGCTGATCACGGCGTTGTACGAGGGTGACCACTTCTTGGCCAGGTCACCATAGTTGAAGTCCGCCGAAACCGAGGCGAAATAGCCCTTGCGGTCGAACGGCTCGAGCGTACGCAGGTTGATCGTTCCACCGATACCGCCTTCGATCAGGTCGGCCGACGAGTTCTTGTAAACGTCAACGCCGCCGACGAGTTGCGGCGGGATGCTGGACCAGTCCAGCGCACGGCCGCCGTTGGCCGAGAAGGCGTCACGGCCGTTGAATTCCGACCGCACGAAACCCAGACCGCGGATCAGGTTACCCCGGCCTTCGGGCGACGGGAAGTCAGGGCTGCCGCCAAGGGTGAAGCGCGTAACGGAGACGCCGGGGACGCGCTGGAGCGCTTCGGCGACCGACAGGTCGGGCAGGGCCGACACGTCGGAAGCCGTAATCGAATCAACGAAGGTCGATGCCTTGCGCTTGATCGAGGCGGCCGATTGCAGTGCGTTACGGATACCGGTGACGACGACGACGTCCTCAGCCGGCGCTGCTTCGCCCGTAGCGGGTTCCGCCGGCGCCGGATCTTGCGCGAAGGCCGAAGTGGCCAGCAGCGCTGTCGCCAGCGCCGTCGTGCCAAGCAGGGCCCCGCCGAAACGGGAGCGACTGCGCACGGGGGCGCGATTTCGGACAGAATTGTCCTTTACCGATTTCATATTGATGTCTCCCTCCCTCAATTAACCCTTCGGGCCTGAGGAGTTGCGTCTCCGCCGAAGCGAAGGACGCTTGATTATTATTGATGCCGCTACGCGCCAGACGCTGTGCCTTTCCGCACTAGCCTTCCCGGCACCCCTTGCACGCAGTGACGAAACAAGGGTATGATAATGAGCACGTTTTTCAAGCAAAAAAGTCAGACAATTTTCTTCAAATTTGGCTGACGTTGCGAGATTGTAACACTTCGTAATCTGAGAATGGAATTTAATTTCATATATTTGTGAACAATGGCGCCGCTCAATCTATCGCGCAACGTGACGTATTTTGGTTAAAAAACGCATTTTCTACAACTATATAAATTTAGTTAACCCCTACATTTCACCCTTGAACAATCACCTTGCTGCGGTATGCAGTAAAAGTATTCTTATATAAAAGCAGATGACAAGGTTGAAATGGTCAGACTAAACGGCCTGAGCTATTTCGCGCAGGGTCGTAGCCTATTACCGCGCCGAGTCACCATTGTAGGTGTAGTTTGAAACTCGCGGTGTGACCGTAAAACTACAAGATATTGTCGCTGAGGCAGGATTTCGTCACAGCTAAGCTTGGCGTCACCATCTGCATTTAGGCAAGCACCAGGACGGCGGAAGTTGGTAGGAGACCGCCTGGGAGCGCCATGAGCGCCCCAGGGGCCAGAGTTTTTTCCCAACTTCAGAACAGCAGGCGGATGCCAGCCTTTACGTTTGTCGATTGGGTGTTTTCGCCGCGCGCGCGGGCATAGTCCGCCGTTGTCCCAAACGACTGCTGGTAGGACAGGTCGATATAGGGCGCGAACTTGCGGCTGAACTCGTAACGCGTCTGGAGACCTATCCGGGCATGGGTAAGTCCGGCCCCCAGCCCCAGTTCCGAATCGTCCCTCGCGTTCAGGTTTGCTTCCGCGTATGGCTGAAGGATCAGCCGGTTGGTGAGCAGCCATTCGTTTTCCTGACGCAGTCGGACGCTCAGGGCGCCGTCGTCGCGGAGGAACAGGTGGGCTTCGGTTTCGAAGAAGTAGGGTGCGAGACCCGTAAAGCCGGCCGTCAGGTAGGTGTGGCCCGTGTCATCTGGCAGAAAATCCTGCCGCAGTCCGATCTGGGCGTCCCAATAGGTTGATATGCTCCGGCTATACAGCGCCCAAAGCTCTGCGTCCTCGACATCACCGTCTTCGATATGGCCTTCGCTCTTCAGCCAAAGTTTGTTGGTGTCCGTGCCAACCCAGCCGTCAAAATCCCAGCCCGCGACATCGTGGCCACCGCGCGATTTGCCCAGCTCCGTCTCCAGCCGGATCGCGTGGAAGGTCTGGCCGCCGTGTTCGTGGGCCATCTTTTCCGCTTCGGAATCGGCGGCAAGCGCCGAAACCGGCAAGGCGGCAAGTGCCAAGACGAACAGCAGGCCTTTAGTGGTGGTCATGATGGCCTCCCTGCGTCGTGTTGATGTTTGCCTTTGGCTTCGGCTTTACCGGCGCAGCTTTTTTTGGTGCGGGCTTCGGCGTTGCGTTGTCGCCAATAGCCGTTTCTCGGGCTGCGCCTGCCGGAGCACCGTGCGCCGAGTGGTCGGGCGTCTTCGCGTCTGGCTGCGTGGCGCTATGGCTCGAATGGTCGCCGGCTGGCGTCGCGCTATCTTGGGCCGGTTCTCCATGGCTCTGATGGTCAGACGCGTCCGGTGCCGCCTCTTGGCCATGCTGAGAATGATCCATGTCGGATATATTGTGCCCAGCGTGAGGATCGTTTGTGGCTGGCGACTGTGCCGGTGTGTCGCCCATATCGTGACCCGAATGGTCCTTTCCGGACATGGAGCCGTGCGCCGAGTGATCCATAGCGGCCGGGGCCGGATCGGACGGCGGCAGGTCCACGACCTCACCAGGCTGAGCCACGATGACCTTGGCCATCATGCCGGCCGCCATGTGGTAGAGGAGGTGGCAGTGAATGGGCCATTCTCCCGGTTCGTTGGCGGTGAGGATGACGGATACGGTCTGGCCCGGCGGCACGATGATCGTGTGCTTATTCGGCATCTTGCCGCTGTCCTGGCCGTTTTCCACCTGGGTGAACATGCCGTGCAGGTGGATCGGGTGCGCCATCATCGTTTCGTTGACATAGGAGAGCCGGACCCGTTCGTTGTAGCCGATCTTGATCCCTTTCATGGGATCGAAGACGGACCCGTTCATGGTCCAGATATAGCGTTCCATGTTGCCGCCGAGACGGACCGAAATGTCGCGGGTCGGTTCGCGGGTATCGGCTTGGCTGGTGAGGTATTTGAGGTCGGCATAAGACAGAATCTTCGTGCCTTCGGGCGCAAACGACCTGGCCCAGCCGCTCTCTGTTTCCATGTCGCGCATGTCCATGTCCGGATCGTCGCGCATCATGACGTCCATGTTCATGTCGGCCATGGTCAGCAGGGCGCGCGGACGGGCGGCGGGGATGGCGCCCTTCATGCCCTCGCGCGGCGCCAGGGTGCCGATAGCGAAGCCCTCGCGGTCAATCGATTCCGCGGCAATGGTGTAGGCCTGTTCGGCTTTCGGCTCGACGATGACGTCATAGGTTTCGGCGTTACCGAAGCGGAACTCGTCGACCTCGACGGGTTCGACGGGCTGGCCGTCGGCCGCCACGACCGTCATTTTCAGTCCGGGGATGCGCACATCGAAGATCGTCATGGCCGAGGCATTGATAAAGCGAAGGCGCACACGCTCGCCCGGCTTGAAAAGGCCCGTCCAGTTCTGGTCATTGCTGAGACCATTGACCAGGAAGTGATAGCCGTTCACGTCCGCCAGGTCGGTCGGGAGCATTCGCATCTTTCCCCACGCCGCCGCGTCCTTGACCGCCTTGCCGAATCCCTTGTCGCCCACGTCGCGGAAAAAGTCTCCAACAGTGCGGCGGTGGGTCTGGTAGTAGTCCGACGACTTCTTCAGGTTCTTCAGGATGTCGCCGGCGTCCTCCTTGGAAAAGTCCGACAGCAGGACGACGTAGTCGCGATCGGCTTTGACGGGATCGGCTGCGGCCGGTTCGATGACCAGGCCGGCATAGAGACCGTCCTGCTCCTGGGTTGTGGTGTGCGAATGATACCAATAGGTGCCCGCTTGCCTGATCGGGAACCGGTAGGTGAAGGTCTGGCCCGGGCGAATGGACTCAAAGCCGTTGAAGCCCGGAATACCGTCCATATTCCCGGGCAGAATCAGGCCGTGCCAGTGAATGGATGTGTCTTCCCGCAGCTTGTTGGTGACGTGGATGACGGCTTCGTCGCCCTCCTTGAAACGGAGGACGGGACCGGGAATGGAGCCATTCACGGTTATTTTCTTGAGCGGCTGGCCGGTGATCCGGACGTCCTGGCGATCGATGGTGAGATTATATTCTCGGGTTTCGGCAAATGCGGCATAAGGCAGTAAAGCCAGCGCCGACACGCCGAACACCCAGCTGGACAGGTATTTCATAGCGTTGATCCAATTGGCGGACAGGATTAGGCGTGCGCGGACAGGCGCGCATGCCGGGTGTCAGGCGATGGACTCAGGCTCGAGGTGGTCGTTTCAAAGTGTCGGCAAGATAGGCCGGCAGGATGTCTTGCGCCGGCTCTGGCGCGACGGCCCGGCCGTGGAAAACAAGCTCGAAAGCCTCCGAAAACAGGGCGGCCGGGGTGGCCGGGCAGTGGCTCAATGGGCATTTGCACCCGACATCGCAGCAGTCGCCACCTTCGTCATGTGTCGTGGCGTCTTCAGCCGCCGCGGCAGCCATGGCCTTGGCGCAGTCTTCGTCCATGGCACTCATGTCCATGTGGTGCGCGGCGACTTCGGTCGCGGGAGGCTGGGTCATGGCGTGAGCGTGCAGGGGGGATGATATCGTCACGAAGACGAAAATCAGTCCCATCAGCAGTCTTGTTAAAACCTTTGCCATGCCAGGCCCATATCGTGGATCGTATTAAAATCATATAGGAAGAGTTGCCGCAGTTGGCGAGAGGCGGAGCCTCACCTGTAATCACGGTCTTAGATCGGAATGGGTTTAGATGGAAACACCATTCCGATCTAAGCTATTGCTTTGGGGCGATATTTTGGCGAGAACCGCTGACACTTTCGCCATATCGAACCAGAATATAGCCAGGATCACTTCGCCGTTTTGCCTCCGCCGAAGATATCGCATAAGGCGTCAATGATTTCCTTCGCGCCGTTGTTTGCCAAAGAGTAATAGATGGTCTGACCATCGCGACGCGTGTCGACCAATTCTTCGGCCCGCATCTTGGCGAGATGCTGCGACGTCGTCGACACAGACTGATCAAGGTATGAGGCCAGGTCGCTGACATTGGCCTCGCCATCGTAAAGGCGGCATAGAATCATCAGCCGGTGTTCACTGGCCATCAGTTTCAGAAGACGCGTGGCCTTTTTGACATTGGGCGTGAGATTTTCGATCTCGGCTTCGGCTTCAGTCATACTTCAGGTCTTTCCGCGCGTTCGCCGCGCATGACGACGTAGATGGCGGGTATCACCAGCACCGTCAACAGGGTCGAGGACAGAAGACCAAACAACAGCGAGATCGCTAAGCCCTGGAAAATCGGATCGGTGAGGATGACTGCCGCGCCGATCATCGCCGCCAGAGCCGTAAGCAGGATCGGCTTGAACCGCGTTGCACCGGCGTCGAGCAGGATTTCCTTGAGCGGGCGGTCATAGCTGCCATCGGCCAGCTTGCTGTGACGTATAAAGTCGACCAGCAGGATGGAATTGCGAACAATAATGCCGGCCAGGGCGATGAAGCCGATCATCGAGGTGGCGGTGAAGGGCGCCTGGAAGAGTATATGGCCGATGACAATCCCTATGAGGGTCAACGGCACCGGCGTCAGGATAACCAGGGGCAGTTTGAACGATTTGAACTGCGCGACAACCAGAACATAGATACCGAGCAATGCGATCCCGAAAGCTGCGCCCATGTCGCGGAAGGTCACCCAGGTAATCTCCCATTCGCCGTCCCATAAGACCGTCGGCTGGCGTTCGTCGGCAGGCTGACCGTTGAAACGAACGGCAGGCGGTGTGCGGCCTTTCCAGTCTGCCGCCGCGATAGCCTTGTTGACATCCAGGATGCCGTAGATGGGCGCTTCATACTGCCCGGCCAACTCCGCCATGACCATGTCCACATCGCGGCCATCCCTGCGGAACAGATGGGGGGAGGTGGTGTCACGGCTCACACGCGCCACTTCGTCCAGGGATACCAGTCGCACGCCTTCGCTCGTTTGAGATGTTGCGACGGGCATCGCCATGAGCGACGGGTTCAAGGTTTTCTGCGACTGCGGCAGGCGCAGGGCGATCTCCAGGGGCATGCGGCCGCCGCCACGGCTGGCGTAGCCGAGGACCTGGCCGTTCATCAGCGCGTTCAAGCTGCCGTAAACCTGCCCATCCTGTACGTTCAACGCCTCAAGCCGGGTACGGTCCGCGACCACCTTTACGCGCGGAGCGGCGATACCGTAGGAATCATCGACATCGACGATGTAGGGAACGGACTTGAAGATGGCCTTGACCTTCTCGGCGACCGCGCGGCGCGTGGGAGCGTCCGGCCCATAGACCTCGGCCAGGAGGGTAGCCATAACCGGCGGCCCCGGCGGCGCTTCGACGACTTTCAGCACGCCGCCTGGCGGCAAGGGGACAGCCTTCAGGCGCCGGCGCAGGTCGAGCGCAATGGCGTGGCTGGCGCGTGAACGGTCGTGCTTGGGTGTGAGTTGGACGTTGAGGTCGCCTTGTTCCGGATTGGCGCGGAAATAATAATGGCGCACCAGGCCATTGAAATTGAAGGGCGCGGCGGTGCCGGCATAGGAGTCGATGGCCTGGACTTCGGCCAGGCCGGTGGCGACCTGAGCGGCTTGGTTTAATATGCGCTGGGTCGTTTCCAGCGAAGTCCCTTCCGGCAGATCGGCAATGACCTGAAGTTCCGACTTGTTGTCGAACGGCAGAAGCTTGACCGTCACTGTCTTGGTGGCGAACATGGCGCAGGCCAGCAAGGTAGCGAGGCCCACGACGGTCAGGAAACGGCCGGCGGTCTTGCGGTCCCTGATGACGGCCGACGCGACGCGGCGGTAGATGCGGCCGAAGAACCCTTCGTGATCATGTTCGCGGCCATGCGCCGGCAGCGCCTTGCGGGCAAAGCGGATCATCAGCCATGGCGCCAGCACCACGGCGACGAAAAACGAAAAGATCATGGCCGCCGAGGCATTGATTGGAATGGGCGCCATATACGGTCCCATAAGCCCGGAGACGAACAGCATGGGCAGGAGCGCGGCGACCACTGTCAGAGTGGCGATGATGGTTGGATTTCCGACTTCAGCGACGGCATCGACAGTGGCCTGGACGCGGGAGCGGCCGTCGCTCATTGCCCAATGACGCGAGATGTTCTCGATCATGACGATGGCGTCATCGACCAGGATGCCGATGGAGAAGATCAGGGCGAACAGGCTGACGCGATTGATCGTGTAGCCCATCAGGTTTGAGGCAAACAGTGTCAAAAGGATCGTTGTCGGGATGACAACCGCCGTTACAGCCGCTTCGCGCCATCCGATGGCGAAACCGATCAAAACGACGATGGACACCGTGGCCAGACCCAGATGAAACAGCAGTTCATTGGCCTTTTCGTTGGCGCTTTCGCCGTAGTCGCGCATGACCGCGACATCGACACTTTCAGGAATGAGCGTTCCTTTCAGCGCCCCCAAACGGGTCAGGACGGCGTGCGACACGACCACGGCATTCGCGCCCTGGCGTTTGGCCAGCGCCAGTGAAACGGCTGGAACCTGACGCCATTCCCCGTTCTTGGCCTGGCTGTAGCGGAACACATGCGCCTGATCCTCGCGAGGCGCTTCGACGACGTGCGCGACATCGCGGACGAGTACGTTTTGTCCGCCCACCGAAGGAACCGTGATCAGGCCGATGTCCTGCGCAGTCTGAAAACTTTGTCCGGCGGTCACAGCCAGAGCTTGGTTGTCATGGCGCAGGCGTCCCGCAGGAAAGCTGGAGTTGGCCGCCTTGACTGCGTTCATCAACGTGTCCAGCGACACGCCCCGCGCGCGCATCAGGGCTGCGTCCGGCTCTATGCGGATTTCGCGAGGGCGGCCGCCAACAATGAAGGTCAGGCCAACATTCTCTACCTTCATCAGCTCCGTCCGAAGCTTGGTGGCGAGGTCGTAAAGCGCCTGGTTGGTTAGCCGGTCTCCGGCACCGCGCCTGGGTGAGAGGGTGAGGACAAGGGCCGGGACATCATTGATGCCACGCACCTGTACCAGTGGTTCCGGAATTCCGGACGGCAAATGGACGTAATTGGCGCGCAGTTTCTCATGAATGCGGACAGCGGCATTATCCGGGTCGGTACCGACGATAAAGCGGGCCGTCACCAGCACGCGGTCGTCGTCGATAAAACTGTAAACATGCTCAACGCCGGACACGCTTTTAACGATGGCTTCGAGCGGCTTGGCGATCAGCTCTGTTGCATCAGCGGCGCGCAGGCCGGGCGCCGCCACCGAAATATCGACCATCGGCACGCTAATCTGCGGTTCTTCCTCGCGTGGAATCGACACTACCGCCAGCAGGCCAACCATAATGGCAACGAGCAGAAACAGCGGTGTGAGTGGTGAATTCAGAGTGGCCCTGGTGAGGCGCCCGGAAATACCCAAGGTCTTGTCCGTCATTTGCCACCGCCATACGCCGCGACGCGATCGCCGTTATTCAGCCCGCCGATGACCTCTACATATCCGTTGTCATAAGGCGCCGTCTCGACCGTCGTTTCCAGAACGCTGCCGTTTCCTTGCGCCAGACGAACATAGTCAAGGCCATAACGGGTCTGGACGTAATCGCGCGGAAGCAGGATGGCCTGGCGGTGGCCGAGCCTGACATAGGCGGTAACACGCGCGCCGATCGGAAGGTCCTCAAGACCCGCGGGAGTCACGTCAGCGACGATTTGTCCTTGCGTGGCCGAGGGATAGATCTGGGTGATCGTGCCGGTCGTCGTCCGCTCTCCGGATGACAGGCGTACAGAATCGCCCGTTTTCAAAGCGCGGCCCTGGGCTTCCGGCAATTCAATGCGCACCAGGGGCTCGCCGGACGTAACGGTTGCCACAGACTGCCCCATCATCACGACGGCCCCTTTCGGCACCGGTACGCGCAGGATGCGTCCGTTGTCCGGACTGACGATCGCGCCTTCATTGCCGTAGGCGCCGCTGGCGGCGGCTTGGGCCCGGGCGGCGCGGATATTCGCTTCCGCCGCTTTGAAATCGGCTTCGGCCTGATCCAGGGCTGCCTGGGCATATATGCCTTTGTCGACCAGGGTCTTGACGCGATTATAGTGTGCCTTTGCCTGAACAGCCTGGGCCTCAGCGGCGGCAGCCTGAGCATTGTAGGCGCTGGTCTGCTGTCCGATCTTGCGATCCTCCACCCACCCGATCACCTGCCCCTTGCGGACCATCTCGCCTTCCCGTACCCGCAGGTCTGCCAGAATGCCCGACAAACGCGCCGTGGCTTCGGCGATCTTGTAGGTGGTATACATTCCCGGCACGGGTTTCAGGTCATCGACGTGGCGAAGCTCGACCCGTTGGGTGGGCCCCGATGCTCCGGATTTGGCTGCGGGAGGAGGCTCCTGGTGTCCGCACGCGGCCAAAGCGCCGGCTAAGACGAAAACGACGGGTAATCTGGACAACATAGGTCAACCTGTTTTCAGCGGACAGTCGGCAAGCCGCGCGACTTCCATGCGGCGATGCCTCCAGCCAGGTGATGTGTCACGGGAACGCCGGCGCGGCGGCAGGCTTCCAAAGCCTTGGCCGAGCGGACGCCGCCCGCGCAGTGCAGCACGACCGTCTTGCCTGTTGCGCAGGGCACGGCCGCGGGATCGAAGCACGACAGCGGTTGGGATATCGCGCCGGCAATGCGCTCGGCGCGGTGTTCATCCGGCTCCCGGACATCGACAAGCACCATATCTCCGCGTTTCAGGCCGGCATGTAATTGATCCGGATCAAGGTTCTGAACCTTGGAGGGGGATAGACCGAACATCGTATTCTCCGGTTGACAAGTTATTTTCGTATTTTAGAATATATGAAATTACAAAAGTAAGTCAAGGCCAAGTGGCCTGATCGAAAAGGAGGCGAACATGGCGGGTTCCGTCAAGCCGCGTATTGTGATTCTGGGAGCCGGCCTCGGCGGTTCGGTGGCGGCGTTCGAGCTTCATGAGGCCCTTGGTTCAAGGGCCGAGATCATCGTCGTTAACAGGGGCGACACCTATCACTTCGTCCCGTCAAACCCCTGGGTGGCCGTAAGTTGGCGCAAACGTGACGCCATCGAAGTCGACCTGAAGCCGGTCTTCAAGAAGAAGGGCATTCGCTTCTATACCGAAGGGGCTTCGCGCGTCGACCCGGCCGCCAACGTCGTGCATCTGAACAATGGCCACGAAATTCCTTATGATTATATGGTCATCGCCACCGGTCCGGAACTGGCGTTCGACGAAATTCCAGGACTTGGCCCGGAAGGTTTCACGTCTTCGGTTTGCCATATCGATCACGCCGAAGCGGCGGCAAAGGCCTTCGATGCCCTGGCCGCCGATCCGAAGCCGATCATTATTGGGGCTGTTCAAGGCGCGTCCTGTTTCGGACCGGCGTACGAGTTCGCCATGATCGCTGATACGGAACTGCGCAAGCGCAAGGTGCGAGACCGCGTGCCGATGACCTTCGTTACCTCAGAACCCTATATCGGCCACCTCGGTCTTGATGGGGTGGGCGACACCAAGGGCCTACTGGAAAGCGAGATGCGCAACCGGCACATCAAGTGGATCATCAATGCCAAGGTAAGCAAGGTTGAAGCCGGCAGAATGTTCATCGAGGAACTGACGGAGGAGGGCGCGCACAAGGCGGACCATGAACTGGCATTTGGGTTTTCAATGATGCTGCCCGCCTTTCGTGGTGTTGAAGCCGTGCGCGGGATTGAAAACCTCACAAATCCGCGCGGGTTCATCCTGATCGACAAGCACCAGCGCAACCCGGTCTTTTCCAACGTGTATGCCCTGGGCGTGTGCGTCGCCATTCCGCCGATGGGTAAGACCGCGGTTCCTGTCGGCGTGCCTAAGACCGGCTTCATGATCGAATCCATGGTCACAGCCGTGACGCAGAATATCAAGGATGCGATCGAGGGCAAAAAACCAACGCACGAAGCGACCTGGAACGCCATATGCCTGGCCGACTTCGGTGACGGCGGCGTCGCCTTTTTCGCCCAGCCGCAGATCCCGCCGCGCAACATCAACTGGTCGGTATCCGGCAAGTGGGTGCACATGGCCAAGGTCGCCTTCGAAGGCTACTTCATTGGCAAGGTCAAGGCTGGCAAGTCGGAACTGTTTTTTGAGAAGATGGCGCTCGACCTGATTGGCGCGCACAAACTGAAAGAGGAGATATAGCTATGACTCTCGACAAGGCAGTCCTGGCATTTGCCGGGCTGGTGGTCCTGCTGGGACTGGCCCTCGGTTACGCCCTGACACCATGGTGGTACCTTCTGTCGGCTTTTGCCGGCGCTAACATGGTTCAGGCGGCATTCACCGGCTTCTGCCCGGCGGCGATGGTCTTCAAGGCGATTGGCATCAAGCCAGGCAGCGCATTCAAGTAGGCTTGCATGTCCAAAAATTATCCCGAAATCACCGCGCGCATCTCGGTAGGCATTAAGGCCTTGCGCAAAGACATCCCTGACACCATGGCAGGTTTCTCCGCAATGGCGCAGGCTGCTACCAGGGACGGCGCTCTGGACAAGAAGACCAAGGAACTGATCGCGCTTGCGATCGGCGTGGCTAAGCAATGCGATGGTTGCATCGGCTTCCATACCGAGGCGCTCGTCCGGCTGGGAGCCAGTAAGGCTGAGGTGGAGGAATGTCTCGGCATGGCGGTCTATATGGGCGGCGGACCGTCGCTTATGTACGCTGCGGATGCACTGGAGGCTTTTGAGCAGTATAGTGCTTCGGCGTAGTTGACGGACAGGCGAAACGCTTTGAGAGAATGTAGATGCATGAATACGTAACAGCGTCGGGCGCCGCGAGGGGCCTCTTGTCATCACGTTGGCATCAAATTTGATTAATACTGTTAGCCGGCTGGAGTGTTGGATTGAGCGGGTGACGTAATTAAAGTCTCGCGTATATCATCCCACCACGGAAAATTCATACCAAGGGTCAGGTTTAAGTCCTCCAGTGTGGACCGGACCTTGTTTATCGTCTTGTCTCCGATTCCCGGATGACGCCGCAGTCTCTTTTCCTGGGTGACGCAGAGATCACCCAGGTAATCCATGGATTCGTAAGCCAAAGCTTCCTGAACGCGCGGAGGCCAAGTTATTTCGGATAAGGGACGTGATAACAGATTGAGTAACGGCTTGTCAGGCGCTTCGTAAATCCCGGTCTCAACGAGTTCCACCTGGGTGCTCGAGGGATTTTCGAGCAGCCTCACCTTCAATAGCACATGTCCGTCCGCCGCACGTTCGCGCGCGACGACGGCGCATTTTAGCGTGATAACTCCATTACCCTTCAAGACTTCTGTCTGCATTTTCAGCTCCCATATCCAGGTCCGACTGCCAAGTTTGGCGTCGAGGCGCCTGGAGTTTACAGGCCGGAGCCCTTTGAGCTTTTGACCTCAATCAAATGCGAGATTTCGCATCTTGCGGTAAAATGTCGTTTTTAAACATGTTCTGGAGAGGGGAGCGAAAAATGTAGCCAGTCGCTGATCAGCCTGTGCGGCGTCACGTGATGGCTGATCAATATCAGGCCCTGGCCGGTGCGTTTCAGCCGCTGCTCCAGTCGGTCGAGGACGAGGTCTTCGGTGGCTGGGTCCAGGCCTTCAGTCGGTTCATCGAGCAGCAGGATGGAAGCGTCGCGCAAGTAAGCACGCGCCAGTGACAGCCGTTTCCGCTCACCACCAGACAGGTTAAGCCCTCCATCGCCGATCCAGGTATCGAGCGCCTTGGGGAGCGCACGGATGCGCTGCGCCAGTCCAGCGTCGTCGAGTGCCTGCCACAGATCGTCGTCCGGGGCAGTGAGGTCGCCCATAAGCAGATTGTGACGCAACGTGCCGGTCAGCACTGCCGCGTTCTGCGGTGAAAGGGCGAAGTTGTCCGGCTCGAATGTGCCGCTTAAGTCGTCGTGCTGCCTTAAGCCCACGAGAGCTTCGGCCAGGGCGGTCTTGCCGCTGCCGGAGGCGCCGCCGATACCCAGCCGCAAACTTCTTTTCAGCACGACCTCCAGTCCCCGGTAGCGGAAGGCACCAGTAACTGGGGGAACTTGGTTCGCAGGCGTCCCCGGGGCGCGGTCATAGAGTTCGGCAATGCGGCCGTGGGCGGCGGCGATGTTGGCCTGTTGACCCAATGCTTTGATCAGCCCGCCCAGGCTTTCGAACCCCATGCTGGCTGCAAGCAAGCCAAGCGCTAGTCCCGGCAGATCGCCCTTAAAGCCGACCATGGCGATCAGGACCAGACACACACCGGTAAGCGCAGTGGTGGCGGCCGCCGACACGGCTTCACGGGATAATGTGCCGGTCTTGGCAATCAGCAGCTGATCCTCAAGCTTTTGAAGTTCCGTCAGAAAGCTCAAGTTCGGATCAGAGGTGCGGACATCTGGCAGAAGGGTCATCAGTTCGTGACAACGCTGACGGGCATCGCCCAGCAATCGGGCTTCACTGCTTTCGGGCAGGCTACGATGGATATAGCGGCTGGCGGAAACGCTTAAGGCCATGAAGAAAAGAAGGATCAGTGCGGCCCACAGGTTATTCAGTGCCGCCAGGGAAATGGCGGTCAGCATGCCGGCGATGGCGGCGGGCAGGGCACTTTGCATGACGAGGGCGTTTTCCAGCGTCGCGACATCCGCTACGAAGCGGCTCGCGGTTTCACCGGTTGATAGCCGCAGGGAGTGTTCCGGGGGGGCGTTGACGATACGCCTGAACAGAGCGGGCCTTAGCCGGGCCATTGCGCGCAGCGCCACGCTGTGGCCGGTGTAGCGTTCGCCATAGCGCAACAGGGTGCGGGCGATCGCCAGAGTCCGGATTAGAGCGCTGGGCAGCAGGTAGTTGAAACCCTGCGCGATGAGCGGGCCGGCGGCGCCTGCGATCGCCGCGCCGGTCAGGAACCAGCCCGAAACACCGAGCAGGGTCACCGCCGCGACCGATACGCCGGCGGCAAAGACAGAGGTGAGGAACAAGCCGTTGGCAAAGCTGCGCTTCAACTCGCGGAAATAGGTGTCGAATGGGCCGGTCACAGGGTGATCACCTGCTGGGCTAGAGCCATGAGACGCGGCGAATGACTGGTGATCAAGACGGTGCGGTCTGCGAACAGGGCGGGCAGGCGGGCGATGATGTCATCTTCGGAAACCGAATCGAGATCGGCGGTCGGCTCATCGAGCAACAGGATCGGTGCGTCTTTCAGCGCTGCGCGCACCAGCCCGATGCGCCGGCGCTCGCCTCCCGACAGGCCCGAACCGCGATCGTCGAGTACGGTGTCCAGGCCTTGTGTCCGCGATGAGATCAGGGGCATCAGGCCGGCTGCTTCGGCAGCGCGTAATATGTCTTCGTCGCTGGCCGCATAGCTGGCCAGGCGGAGGTTGTCACGCAGGGTTCCGGCGAGGATGGGCGGGACTTGGGAGGCATAGGCGATCTGGGCCGACAGGTCGTGATCATTGTCGACGGCAATGCCATTGACCGAGACACCCGGACAGGCCGGATCGATCAGCAGGCGCAGCAGGCTGGTCTTGCCTGAGCCTGAGGCGCCCGCCAGGCAGGTGACCGAACCAGGCGCACAAACGAAGCTGACCGGGCCGATGCGAAAATCCGGATCGTCGGGAAAGGTGATGACGACATCGCGATAGGCGATTTCGGGCGGACCGCCAAGTGCAGGAACCTCGACCGGTGGCGCCTTTGGTGTGAGTAGCAAAAGCCTCTGCGCGGCGGCCATCGCAACCTGTTGGTCGTGATAGGCGGCAGCCAGCCGCCGCATGGGCGCATAGACTTCCGGGCTGAGCGCCAGCACAAAAAACGCAGTGCCCAAGGTCAGCGGTTCGGGGGAGCGGAACGGTAGTTCGCCCAGCAGGTAAAAGCCGCAATAGACGGCGATCAGGGCGACCGACAGGGCTGAGAAGAATTCAAGCACGGCCGAGGTGACGAAAGCGATCTTCAGGACCTTCAGTGTGCGTTCGGCGACATCCGCAGCGGCGTGGCCGATTGTCCTGGTTTGGCGCTCGCCATCTTTGAACGCCAGGATCAGAGGCAAGGCTTTAATCCGGTCGAGCAGAAGGTTTGACAGCCGCGACAGGGCGTCCAACTGGTGTCGGGATTCCGCCGCGCTGCTCATGCCCAGAAGCGCCATCATAGCGATGAATGGCACCAGCGTCATCAGCAGGATCAAGGCCGCAACCCAGCTTTGGGTGGCGATGACGACAAGCGTGAGGACGGGCAGAATGCGCGCCTGCATGTCGGCCTGGTGAAAGCGGGCATAGTAGCCTTCCAATGCTTCGGTGTCGTCGAACAGGGCGTTCAGGCCGGCGGCGTGGCGGCGTGAATCGATGCGCCCCTGCAGCGCATGGCCCATAATATCGAGCCGGATGGCGCGGACAATGCGGCGCGCCGCCATCTGGCTGCCGCGTTGGGCAAAAAAGCCGACGGCGGCGCGTGCCAGCAGAGACAGGGCAATCGCCGCCAGCGGCCATGTGATTGTCGTAAACTGCTGTGGGCCCGCCGAAAGCCCTGATATGACATGGCTGAGGCCCCAGGCAAATAATACCAGCAACAGCCCTTCGGCGACGCCGAGGGTAACGGAGATGGCGCCTTCGCGTCCACCGTGTTTCAACCAGCGAAGGAGTTGAGCGCGCGCACGACTGTTGTTTGTAGCACAGCTCGAATTCAAAAGTGGTCTCGACGTCACGGAAAGCTAAACTATGGAGCCATGGGGATGGCGTTATCGCAGGGGGTGCCATTTCGCCGCAGGCGTGGCTTTGATTTGAATCAAAGCAGGTTCACGCGACGACAGTATTTTGCAGGACGATGGAGATCAGTTTTGACGTCTCCGCTTGGGGCAACGGAGTTCTGCAATGGACCAAAGTATCGTCGACCTATCAAGGCTTCAGTTTGCCTTGACGGCTATGTACCACTTCCTTTTTGTACCGCTGACCTTGGGCCTAAGCTTCATGCTGGTCATCATGGAAAGCATCTACGTGCTTACCCGGCGCGAGATATGGCGCACCATTACCCGTTTCTGGGGGCTTTTGTTCGGCATCAACTTCGTGCTGGGCGTGGCCACCGGCCTGACCATGGAGTTCCAGTTCGGAACCAACTGGTCGTACTATTCCCACTATGTCGGTGACATCTTTGGCGCGCCGCTGGCCATCGAAGGGTTGATGGCCTTCTTCCTGGAAGCCACCTTTGTCGGCCTGATGTTCTTCGGCTGGGACAGGCTGTCACGGCCGGCGCACCTGATGGTAACCTTCCTGGTGGCGCTCGGCACCAACCTGTCTGCGCTGTGGATACTGATCGCCAACGGCTGGATGCAAAACCCTGTCGGCGCAGATTTCAATCCGGCGACCATGCGGATGGAAGTGACCAACTTCATGGATGTGCTGTTCAACCCGGTCGCACAGGCAAAATTCGTCCACACCGTTTCCGCCGGCTACGTCTGTGCCGCCGTCTTTGTCTTGGCGATTTCCGCCATCTACCTCATCCGCGGCAAGTGGGTGAGCGTCGCCAAGCGCTCCATGGCAGTGGCGGCGGCCTTCGGCCTGGCATCGTCCTTGTCTGTCGTCGTGCTGGGCGATGAGTCCGGATATGCGCTGACCGATAACCAGAAGATGAAGCTCGCTGCCCTCGAGGCGATGTGGCACACCGAACAGGCGCCTGCCGGCCTGACTGTCTTCGGCATTCCAAATGTCAAGGAGCAGAGGACGGATCACGAGGTCAAGGTGCCGTTCGTATTGGGTTTGATCGCTACGAGAAGCCTCGACAAGCCCGTCATTGGTATTCTCGATCTGGTGGAAAAGGCAGAGGGCCGTATCCGCTCCGGAGTCGTAGCTTACGATGCGGTCGAGACATTGAAAATAGACCAACTGGACCCGGTAGCGCGCGAACGGTTTGAGCGCCACAAGGCCGACCTCGGTTATGGTTATCTGCTCAAGCGCTACGTCGCGGATCCAAGAACGGCCGACGAAGCGACCATAACCAAGGCCGCCATCGATACGGTGCCAAACGTGCCGGTGATGTTCTGGACTTTCCGTCTCATGGCGGCCCTGGGATTTGCCTTCATCGCCCTGTTTGCACTCGCCTTCTTCATGGTGACGTACGACAAGGTCAGAGCGAAGTGGTTCCTGGTGCTGTGCATCGCGGCATTGCCTTTGCCGTGGCTCGCGATCGAAGGTGGCTGGATATTGGCCGAGATCGGCCGTCAGCCCTGGGCTGTCGAAGGCGTCCTGCCGACCTTCTTGGGGGCATCCTCGCTGACGAAGTCCCAGATCTGGATAACGATCATAGGCTTTACGGTCGTCTATGGCGGGCTAGCCGTCATTGAGGTCGCGCTGATGATCCGCGCAATCCGTAAAGGCCCATACCAATCGGTGTTCGGACGAATGCATGACGAAACCGAGCCCCGGCTCGAACATGCCCCCGCCGAATAGTACCAGCCCAGCAAGAAAGAGATCAGTCATGGAACCGATTATTGACTACGCGACCCTAAGGGTCATTTGGTGGGGCTTGTTGGGCGTACTCCTCATTGGCCTGGCTGTCATGGATGGCTTTGCCATGGGCGCGATGGCCCTGATGCCTTTCGCCGGCAAAAATGACAATGAGCGCCGCGCCATCATCAACGCCGTTGGGCCGACGTGGGAGGGCAATCAGGTTTGGCTTATCCTTGGCGGCGGCGCCATCTTCGCTGCGTGGCCTTTCGTCTACGCGGTGAGCTTTTCCGGCTTCTACCTCGCCATGTTCCTGGTTTTGGTGGCGTTGATCCTCCGCCCCGTCGGCTTTAAGTACCGGTCAAAACGCCCTGATCCTGCCTGGCGCCGCAACTGGGACTGGGCGCTCTTCGCCGGTGGCTTTGTACCGGCCCTTGTGTTCGGTGTCGCTGTCGGCAACGTTCTTTCGGGCGCACCCTTTCGGTTGGACAGCGATCTGCGCATTACGTATGACGGCGGGACGTTCGTTAGCCTTCTGAAGTTGTTTACGCCATTCACCGTCCTTTGCGGTTTGGTTTCCGTTGCGATGCTCCTCATGCAAGGCGCGGCCTGGATCGGCCTCAAGGTCGAAAGGGGAGTGGTGCACGACCGCGCAATGACCTACGGCGCATTCGCCGCGGCCGCGACGATCCTGCTGTTTGCCGCCGGGTACGCGTTCGTCCGCTATTCCGGCCTCGGCTTCCATGTCGTGGAAGACGTTTTCGCGGGTGGCGCTTCGAATCCAACCCGCGCCGAGGTTGTGCCTGCTGCCGGCGCCTGGCTGGAAAACTACGGCAAATATCCGTGGATGTATGCCGCGCCAGCCCTTGGCTTTGTTGGTGCGCTTGTTGCGCTCCTGTCGATGCGCATCAGGGCCGAACTCCTTGCATTCCTGAGTTCGTCGCTCAGCATAGCGGGCATTATCGCGACGGTAGGCGTCTCGATGTTTCCGATTATCCTGCCGAGTTCAGTGGATGCTCACTCCAGCCTTCTGGTTTGGACGGCGTCTAGCTCGCACATGACGCTTGGTATCATGCTGCTGGTAACACTCGTCTTCTTGCCGATTGTCCTTGTCTACACGGGATGGGTCTACAAGGTGCTGTTTGGCCGCGTTGGTGTAGGGCAGCTGAAGACCAATCCGGATCTCTATTGAAACGCGTGGGGAACTGCGGTTTCCCACCAGCCCCTTCCTATCGGAGCTTGAATCATGTGGTATTTTTCTTGGATTTTGGGTGTCGGCTTGGCGGTCGCCGTCGGCGTGCTTAACGGCATCTGGTATGAATTCCATACGACCGACGATCCAGACGCCGAAGATCCGTATTGATCTGAAGAACAATTCAAAGCTTTGCGGCCAGCGACGAAAATGCGTTTAAAGCCCCGCTTCGGTTAGAGTAAAGAGAATTGGTGGTGTGGGTAGCGCGGAGCTAAGTACTCTCGCTCTTTTCCCGGCGATCAGGGAGAAATCAGGGTTATCGAGTAGATTTCAATACATCGGAGAGCTATTCGCGCGAACGTGCAAAAATCCGTGGTTTGGGAAAGATTTCCTGGCTGCAAGTTCAGGGAACATTGATTGGTGTAACATTGGATTTACCCACAGGCTGGGGGCCGGGTCTTTAGTTGGGCTGTAAACCCGTAAATGGGATTCCCAAGTTAGGGTTGGCGTGATTCAAGGCTTCCATTGATTTGGAGGCCTTTTTCATGACCCCGTCGCGGCTATGAGCCGACAGAGATAGAATGGGAGATTCTTGCGCCGCTGCTGCCGAACAAGCCTCGTTGTGTTCCTCGAGTTGATGATCGTCGCGTCATCAACGGGATACTATAGCGGTTTAGGTTCGAGACTCAATCAGCCCACCAAGTAATTGCGATAGCAATAGCGACGGC